>NZ_JACCBG010000001.1:0-319500 GCF_013409645.1 Nocardioides panaciterrulae
GCTTGATCGATCGGATGCGCGCCATCAGTGCGAGCACTCCAGCCCGGCCGGGGTGGCGATGGTGATGGTCTGGCTCATCAGGTGTCTCCTCCTGGGAGGTCGGTGGTGAGGCGCTCGAGGAGAGCGGCGGCGGTGTCGGTGGTGGGCCCGCGCACGGCGGCCACGGGTGTCGGTGCGGACTTCGGCGGCGAGCAGGCGGAGAAGTTCGACGTCCTCTGGCCGTTCTGGGCAGCGGGCGTGCACCCGTGGGGTGCCATCGAGCCGGAGGGTGAGTAGCCGGCCGCACCACTCGCAGGGCGAGTGGCCGCGCTTGCACGCTTCCGACCAGTGGTGGCGGCCGGCGGTGGCCGGGTCGCCGTAGCCCGTTCGGCCGCAGACGGCGCACCCGCCACTTCGGTCCGCTGTAGCTGTAGCCGTAGTAGCGGCCCTGGTGGGACGTTGGTGAACGTCGTCGTCACCCGTGCTCGCTCGAGTTTCGCCAGCTCGAGGAGCACGTCGGCGTGGCATGGGACGGGCTGGCCGTCGGTGTCTGTGAGGGGGCACCAGCAGGCGAGGTCGCGGCCGGCGAGGATGCGCCGGATGGTGTCGATGGTGGGGACGTGGAGCGGGCCGGAGCGTTCGGTCCGGGTGAAGCGGTGGGCTACTCCCCCGGCGTCGGTGAAGGTGGTCTCGCCGGTGGTGACGAGCTCGCGGTACATGCGGACCGAGTCCTCACGCGGGAACAGCTCGCCGCCCTTGGAGGCGATGGGGAACGGGCTCCCCCACGGCGTGGGGCGGCCGACGTAGACCGTGTCGACTGGCATGCGCCACCCGGCGGTGCGTTGGCGCTGGATCCGCTTGGGGGCGCTCACTGGGCGCGCTCCCATCCGGCGTCGAGCAGCAGCTGGGCGAGCACGGCCTCGTGCACGCGGGCGCGGCCCTGGTCGTCGATGTCGATGGTGGAGCCCTCGTGGTGGGGACGTCGGTGCCGGGGATGCGCTGCTCCCACACCTGGTGCTCAGCCACAGTGCTCGCCTCCCTCGGCGTAGGTGTCGGCCCGCTCGCGGAGCCAGCAGTCGGCATGTGCCCCCGTGCGCGGAGTCGGGTCGGTGACGTCGGTTTCCCATGCGTCCGCCGCCTCCCGCAGCGCCCGCGCACCAGCAGCCCGCTCACGCTCAGCGATCAGGGGTGCGAGTGATTCGGCAACATGGGTGATGAACTCAGTGGTTCGTTCTGCGCGGGACGTCAGGTTGCCCTCGCGAATGTCCCCGTTGCTGCTCGTGGCACCGCACGGGCAATGCCATGCGCCGCTGATGGGGCCGACGCGCGTCACGTGCGCCGCCAGCACCGCCGCGACCTCCCCCACGTCCCCGGCCTCGCGCTCCGTGGGCGTGGAGTCGGGGGCAGCGAACTGTGCGTGCAAGCGTCGCAGACGGGCGACCTCGGAAGCGTCCCAGCCGTGGCGAGCTGCGACCTCGTCCATTGCGGACTCCTCGCCGACCTCGTTCTCGTCGGCGTCCCATCCGAGCACGACCCCCCAGAGCCAGGCGTCCGCGCGGTCCTGCGCCCAGTCGCGGGAGTTGAACGCGAGCAGGCGCCGCAGCGACTCGCGGAAGTCCTCGCTCATCGGTACGCCCCAAGGAGCTCGACGCACGCCGGGCACGTGATCTTCATGCCGGGCGCCAGGGCATCGGTCCCGAGCCCGGCCAGGGCTCCGCAGAGGTGCTCCTGCGTGCGCCGGTCAATGCCGTGCACGACAGCCTCACCCACGACCCTCACCCCCGTCGCCCTCGGTCGCCACGGTGGATGAGGTGGGCACTCCGGGCGGAATGATGCGAGGGCGTCCGACACGCTTCGGCGGCGAGGGCGGCACCGGGACGCCCGACCGGGCGCTCGCCATGACGCACGATGCCCACGCTTCGTCGTCCCACTGGCAGCGTTCGTGGCCGCAATCCCGCACGTCGTCAGGCACGTCTTTCTCGGGCCTCTGCTGCTCAGACATGTCCGCCCTCCTCAGGCTCGGTGGTCTCGCGGGCGGTCGCACGCGGGTCGGCGTTGGCAGGTAGGAGCCGCCGCGCGCCGTAGCGGCAGCGGCGCAACTGGTCGAGGGCGTCTGCGAGATCAATGGGGATGGGGTCGGTGCGCCGGCTGTCTGCGGTGAGCACCGCTTCCACGGCCTCCTCAAGGCGCTCCGTTGGCGTGGAGTCGGGAGCGGGGCGGAGCCACGGCAGGACGCCGACACACCCGTCCGCGCCATGCAGGCCCCGGTCGTGCCGCTCGCTGACGGTGGTACTCAGCGTGAGCGACCCGCAGGCGCAACGATCCTCAGACATCGCTGTCCCCGTCGCCCTCGGTCGCCACGGTGGGCGAGGTGGGCGAGGTGGCGCGCTTGCGGGCCAGCAGTGCCCCCGTCCCGCGCGGGTAGGACATCGGCACGGCCCGAGCCGGATCGCTTCGACGCGGAGACTCTCGGTCACGTCGTAGTGCTCGCGGTGCGTGCCCTCGTGCTGGAGCCACGACGGTCTCAACCCCAGTTCCGCCGCGAACGCCTCCAGTTCGTCGGACGTGTCGGCCATCAGGTGCGACCACTTCGCGGGCCGTCCGGTCAGCCGCGCCGGCCGTCGCATGTCGTCCACGTACACGGTCATCGCTCGCCCTCCTCAGGCTCGGTGGTCTCGCGGGCGGTCGCACGCGGGTCGGTGGTCAGCGCGCGGATGGCGCGGTCGGTCTCGTCCCCGCGTCCACTCGGCGCGGTCCAGAGGTCGTGATGGCCGACGACTGGCCGCCACCCGAGGTCGATCACCTGCTTGGTGATGTCGCGGGCCACCTCCGGGTCACCTGTGCGGGTGTGGATATGGGCCCACAGGTCGGCGGTCTTGGTGGCGTGGATGCCAGTGTCGCCGCGGCCGTGAGCGATGGCGTCGGCTCGGGCCTTGGCCCGGGCTGCGCACCGATCGACGTGTTCGGCGTCGACGTCGCTCGCTCGGCAGGTCGTGCAGGTGAGTCGCTGGTCGGAGCTCATCGGACGAACCTCACGAGCCGGTCAGCCAGCCAACCCCACACGGCGGCGCGGACGTTGTGGCCGGCCCGGTCGTGGTCGAACCAGTTGCAGTAGGCGCGGTGCCAGAGTGCGGTCCTCATGTCGTGGCGTCCGTCGTTGCACTTGCAGTTCATCGGGTCTCCTCGTGGGTGTCTCGGGGGGTGGTGGTGGGTGCGGCGAACGCCTCGCGGAACGACGCCAAGCTCGCCGCGAACTTCGCCCAAGTCGCGTCGACGAAGGCCGTCAGATCGGCTAGCCGTCGCCGCTGCTCTGCCCGCTCGACGTCGCGCCAGGTGAAGCCCCAGCGCGCACAGAGGTCGTCGCGGAGGCCGTCGAGGTACCTGCGGTCCTCGGGACTCACGCTGCGTTCTCCCCTGTGAGGTCGGTCCGGATCTGGGTGGCGGCGCCGAGGAGCTGCGGGTCGCCCTCGACGCGGCGGACGCCGTTGAGGGCGGTGGTGTGGTCCATGTCGAACTGGCTGCCGATCTCGGGGTACGAGCGGCCGGCGTCGCGCATGAGCCACATGGCGACGTGGCGGGCGTTCGTGCTGGTCTTGTCGCGGTGGCCGGCGAGGACGTGGTCGGGCGTGACGCCGAAGTGCTCGCAGGCGGCGTAGAAGACGCGGGTGGACCAGTTGCCGCGGGTCATGGTGGCTGCGGCCTGGACCGCGAGGCGCCGCACCCGGGCCTCGGCGGCCTTCTCCCGCTCGATCTCCTGGTCGAGCTGGCGGCGCAGCTGGAGGAGGTCGTCGAGGCGGCTCACACTGCACCCCCGAGGGACTTGGCCACGGCGGCGATGAGGTCGCGTGCGGCGGGCGGGGTGACGGCGTTGCCGCAGAGCTTCACGCGCTGCCGGCGGGTGCCGCCCCAGATGTAGTCGGCGGGGAACGCCATGCCGGCGGCCACCTCGTGGGGTTCGAGCATCCGGAACAGGCAGTCGTCGACCTGCGCCTCGGCCGCCGCGATGTCGCCGGGCGTCAGCATCGACTGGTGGCCGCTCGTGGTGAGCGTCCGCATGACCTCGCTGGCTGGGGTGACCATCTCGGCGCCGTCGCCCTTGCTGGAGTTGTGCCGCTGGATCAGGGCGTACCGGTCGACGGTGGTCAGGGTGCCGATCGGCTTGTCGGTGGGCTGCGAGGACTGGGCGGAGCCGTAGTAGGGCATGACGAGCGCCGATGTCTCGCGGGTGGTCATCGTGCGGTGTACCTCGTCGGTCGGGCGCGCGTCGTCGTTCCACGTCCCCCCGGCAGGCACGACGAGGCCGTGGTGGTTACCGGACGCCGTGAAGGTCGAGGCGGGCTCGGAGACCGGCCGGGCGGTGGATCCGCCGCCGCGGAGCTCGGCGATGAACGGCGGCTCGATGAGGGACGGGATCGGCCCGTTCGCGGTCAGCGTGCGCAGGTACTCCGAAGCCGGAGTCGTGTGCCTGGCTGGGTGGCCGCCCTTCTCTCCGTTGTTCCGCATGACGAGGGCGTCGAGGTGGCGGCTCGTCTGCGTGCGCAGCGTCTGGTCGGTGCTGGAGCACCGGTCGCCGGCGCGGCCCTCGAGCGGCACCACGAGGGCCTTCGTCTCCATCGTGTGGAGCGTCCGGAGCACGTCGTGCGTCGACCACGCCCGGTAGTAGCCGTTCGGGTCACCGAACGATGCGTGCTTCGGGTCGGCCGCGTCGTACTGGTTGCCGCCCTGCTCCATGTGGAACGGGGCCCAGTACTTCGCGATCCCGGCCGCGATGCGGCGGCGGGTCTTCTCGGCCAGCGGCTTCGTGCGGTCCCCGATCCGGGTACCGCGCATCGACCAGTCGATGGCGGCGGCGGCCGGGAGGTAGCCGGGCTCCACGGTGGTCCCGCAGGCGCCGTGGAGGTAGACGTACTGGGCGCGGTACTTCCCGACGGTCCGGCCGTT
Source organism: Nocardioides panaciterrulae (assembly GCF_013409645.1). NCBI lineage: Bacteria > Bacillati > Actinomycetota > Actinomycetes > Propionibacteriales > Nocardioidaceae > Nocardioides > Nocardioides panaciterrulae. The sequence continues at coordinate 4,921 of NZ_JACCBG010000001.1, forward strand.
CTTCCACACCTGCTGCGACTCGACCACGCCCTGACAGGTCGGACACCAGGCGAGCGGGCGCATCACCTCGTCGACGTCCGGCGCCCGGTTCCCACGGAGCCAGCACACGATGTAGAGGCGGTCCCGGGACTGCGGGGCCGGGTCGCCGTGGGCCTGGGCGTGCATCGAGTTGAGCGACACGACCCGAAAGTCGTAGCCGAGGTTCCGCAGGCCCTTCTTCCACAGCGCCCACGCCTCGGCGTACTTCGGGTTCGTGGCGATGTCGACGACGTTCTCGACGACCATGGCGGCGTACCGGTGGTGCTCGGCGAACCGGAGGACGTCGAACATCAGCAGCCGGGACCGCTGCACGATGGCGGTCTCGGGGTCCTCGTCGACGAGCTCGGGGTCGAGGAGGCTCAGCAGGTCCGCCTCGACCGACACGGACGCGTACTTGCCGCCGGACGCCTGGGACCACTTCGTGCACTCCGGGGAGGCCCACAGGATGTCGGTGCGGGGGAAGTAGCGGGGGTCCTCCTCGTGGAGGTCGACCGCGGCGTGGTCGGCGGTCGGGTGGTTCTGGTTGTGGACCTCGACGGCGAGGTCCCAGTGGTTGGCGGCCATGCGGATCTCGACGCCGGGAACCTGGATGGCGCCGGTCGAGGACCCGCCGCCGCCACAGAACAGGTCCGTGACGGTGAGGCTCACGCGAGCACCTCCCGCAGCAGCGCCGCGAGGATGGCGTCGGCCTGGTGCTCCTGGTGAACCTCGTCGATCGACGCGTAGCGCGACCACTCCAGCCCGGCTCCGCAGGTGCAGCGGTCCGGGCCGTCCGTGTCGATGTCGGCGACCTCGTAGTCCGCGTGAGTGCGGATGGCGCGGAGGACGACGTCGCCCGGAGAAACAGAACGGCGCCCTGAGACCTGGGTCTCGGGCGCCGCCGGGGGCTGCTGGGTGGTGGGTTGGTGACTCATGGTCGAGTGGTCTCCTCGGAGGTGGTGTCGGCGATGTAGACGCCGAGGGCGTAGGCCTGCCAGACGTCGGCTCGGAAGCCGTGGAACCAGCCGGGCTCGGCCTTGGTGCCCTTGCCCTTGTTGGGCTGGCCGGGTGCGAAGCGGTCGACGAGCGCCTGGGTGACGTTGGAGTCCTTCGCCTTCGTCGAGTGGCAGTGGTGGAGCCTCACGGGCTGCCGCTTCACCAGGTCGCAGGGCGCGGACGGGCTCCAGTGGTCGATGGTCTGCTGGAAGCGGCCGATCCAGACGCAGGTCTCGAACACCTCGGCGCCGACCGGCATGCCGTAGCTCGCGACCATCTCGATCGCGTAGTGGTCCGCAGGCGGCCCGTCGTCGGTGCCGGAGATGATGTCGAGCAGATGCTCGTTGCGCTCCTTGGCGAACGCGAGCGGGCGCCGTGTGTCGGCGTCGAGCACGACCCAGGCGGACTCGATGTTGCCCGGGTCGATCGCGAGTATCCGGCGGTGCACCATGTGGGTGCGTCCTTTCGGGTTGGGTCCCTCCCGCCGCTGGCTATGGCCTCGGGCGGCGGGAGGGAGGTTCAGGCGTCGTCGCAGGCGCAGGCGCCGCTGACGGACTTCTCGGTGAAGCAGCGGGGGCAGATCTCGCGCGGCACCAGCTGCGGGCGGGGTTGGTCGCCGGCGCACTCGAAGTGCACGGCCCGGTGGTCCTCCATGACCGGGTCGTCGCCGACGTCGATCGGCTCGTGACAGGCCGGGCACCGGCCCGGGTAGCGGGCCTCGAACTTCCTCGGGGCGCTCACGATCCACCACCGCCGCCGCTGGCCTTCCGTTCGCGGATCTCTGCTCGTTCGATGCGGTTGGTCAGGGAGTCAATGCGGCGCGTGAGGGCGACGTACTTCTGCAGTCGGGAGTCCTCGCGTCGCTGCATCCGCGCGGTGCGCTTCGGGCCGAGCGCGACGCCTCCGGACGCGGCACGGTCGGGCGAGATCGGCTCGAGCAGAGGGGCGCGCTGGGCGATCAGCCTGGCGCGCTCGTCGCGCAGCGACGCGGCGCTCCGGTACGTCCTCGGCGGCTTGGTCCTCCGCTTCGGTTGCGAGGTCTCCTTGGGTGGCGTGAACAGGAGCTCGTCGCCGGCCCGAATGAACCACTCCAGGAGCGGAACCAGCCACGGCTTGGCCGGCGGGTGCTCGGCGACGTAAGCTGCCTGGCGCTCCTGCAGCAGTGCCATGTACTCGTCCCCCGTGAGCTGCGCCCTCACGGGCTTGAGAGCCTCAGGCATCGGTGGCCTCCCGGGTGTCGGTGACCTCGGTGAACCGGCGCTCCCACCGCTCGAGCCATCGGACTGCGAGCACGTCGGCGATCACGTGGGCCACCGGGGCGGCGAGGATGATCGAGACGACGGCGATCTGCTGGGCGGTCACCGGGTGGCCTCCGTCCGCTCGTCGACGTCACGGACCTCGACCCACTCACCGTTGACGTAGACGCCGGGCACGACGGTCCTGTGGAGCGGACCCTTGCCGAACGTGGTGATCGCGGATGCGGCCGTCCGTCGCCGCGAGTAGCTCTCGGTCGTCCAGACGACCCGACCGTTGGCGGCGCGGAACCTGGCGTGCCATCCGGCGTCGGTGTGCACGATCTCGAATCGGTCGCTCACGAGCCGCCTCCGAGCGCAGTGCGGACGTCGTCGACGGCGAGGATCGGGGGCCCAGCGACGCTGCTGGCGATCTGCTGAGCGAGGTCACAGACCCCGCGGATCCGGTCGCGAGCCGCGCGCAGCCGGGTCAGCTCCTCCCAGAGGGAGTCCCAGGTGGCGGCGAACGCCGGCTGCTCCTCGCGCAGGTGCGGGCAGACAACCGGCGCACGGCTGGGCAGGGCGTCGACCTTCGTGCCCTCAGGCATCCCGGCGATCGCGGACCACATGTCCTCGAGCACGTCGAGCATCCGCACGTCCTCGTCCTCGGCGAAGTCCTGGCCCCAGTCGTAGAGGAGGTCCTTCACGCGGTCGAGAGCGTCGGGGGCGCCGGCGAGGCGCCGGTCGATGATCTCGCCAACCACTCCCGGGAGTTCGGGGTAGGCGTCCTCGTTGCCGATCGGGCCGTAGAGCTCTCGGAGCTCCTGACCGGTGAGCGTCACGGCGCTACTCATCGTCTGCACCTCCCGCGCAGGTCTTGTGGATCCAGCGGTCCTTGACCTTGGTGGCCTGCCGCCAGTCCTCGATGTCCCGCCCGCACCGGTGGCACTCGTTCTCCATCGACGACGACGCGAGCCCCGAACCGTGGTAGCTGGTCCGCGAGCGTTGGCGCGTCACGATCGGCCCTCCAGATTTGCCTTCGCGGCGGCTGCCGCTCGATTGGCGGCGGCCATGATCCGTGACGCCTCGCTCGCGTCGGTCGTGTCGATGAGGACGTTGACCCGCGACTGTCCGGACGAGTCGGCGCGGGCCCGGCCGTCGTGCCTCTCTGGGTCGCACAGCGAGAACACGACGTAGCCGTTGCCGACGAAGCCACGCTGGCTGCCCCGGGGCGGGGTGGATGCCATGACGTGGCCGACGCGGGCGGTGACCGTGCGGCCCGAGAACTTCGCACAGCGGTCGCCGTGGTCGCTCCCGGAGCAGTCGCAGGGGTCCTTGCGGTCCCACTCGGAGAGCGTGACCGTGTCGCCCTTCTGGTAGCCGCGGTCGTCGATGCGGACCTCGAACGTCTTGTCCCCGCGCCAGACCGCCTCGAAGAAGTTCGGCCAGGTCTTGAGCGTGTGGTGCGCCATCAGCTCTCCACCTTCTGCTGCTCGGCGACCTCGGCGGCCAGGGCGTCGTTCACTGCCTGGGCCTCGTCGCTGGAGAGGTCCTCGCGGCGCTCGACCTGCCGGCCGATGACGTCCGCGACGTAGGCGAGGGCCATGTCCTTGCCGTCCACGCCGGCCTGCTTCATCAGCTGGCCCATCGTGGAGATCTGCGCCTTCGTGATCTGGGTCGGCGCCGGGTCGTCCTTGGGCTGCTCGAGTGCAGCCGCGAGGCCCTTGCTCGGCGCGCTGGGCCGCCTGACCGTGACGACCTCGGCGTCGATGTACTCCATCTCGCGCTCTTCGACGGAGTAGACGCCGTTGAGCACGTCGGGGGCGATCGTTCGGCAGATCTCGGCGGTCGCCTTGGCCCGGAGCATCGTCTCGGGGTCGGTGAGGTACTTCTCGTTGCCGAGCATCTTGCCGTTCTTGTTCACGGCGTACTTGCCGGTGCTCTCGTCGATGACGGGGACGTATCCGGCCTTGGTGGCCCGCTCGATGGTCCACTCGGCGGTCTCGACCGTGTTGCTGCCGCGTCGGCGGCCGCCCATGACGACCTTCTCGGGGCCTGCCTCGATGGTCCAGGTCTGGTGGCCCGCGGCCTTCACCAGAGCGTCCATGGAGCGGCCGTACAGCGCGGCGTTGCCGTGCACGACGTAGACGGCCTTGACGGCCTGCATGGGGTCGAGGCCGAGGGAGGAGCCGTAGAGGATGGCGGCCGCGGTCTCGTCCGTCTTGCCCTTGAAGTGGTCGGGGACCATCGAGGTGCGGCAGATGACTTCGGCCAGGGCGCGCGCGTCGGCCATGACGGCTGCGGCCTCGCGGATGAGGGCCGAACCGGCGACGCGGGTCTCGGTGCTGCCGGGCAGGAGGTCGGTCGGCTGCTGGTACTGCTGGATCTCGGTCATGCTGCTGTCCCTTCGGGGATGGTGTTGGCGATGAACTCGGCGGTGTCCGCCCAGCGGGGCGGGTGGATGGTCAGGAAGTCGTCGTCGCAGTACGCCGGCCACGTGCCGGTGTCGAGGCACCGGCGGTAGGTGGCCAGTGCCTTGCCGGCGAGCGCGGCACCGCGCTCGAGGAAGTCGCCCGAGAGCTCGGCGACGACGACGGGGTGCGGCTCTGTGGACTCGACGAACACGAGGGCGTAGGCGGCGATGTCGACGCCGAGCCCGGCGGCCACGTCGAGATACCAGGCCGCGGATAGGTCGTAGCCGTACTCGACGATGTGCTTCGGCAGGGCGGCCGGGTCCGACGTGCGGGACGTCTTGAGGTCGACCCCAATCCCGTCGTCGCCGAGCCGGTCCCACCTGCAGCGCCGGATGACGTCGTAAGCCGGGTCGCGCCAGAACATCGACAACTCGGACCGGCCGGGGCTGGTGAGCAGCCGCGACGCCTTCGGGTGCGTGAAGACGGCGTCCGCCATCCGTTCCGCGGCGGCCAGCTGCTCGGGCTTGAGGACGACCTTGCCCTCGGCTTCGGCTTCGGCGATCGCGGCCTTGACGTCGTTGCGGTTCCGGTTCCCCTCGACGGCCACGAACCCGGGCCCGGTACCGAGGACCATCGAGTGCGCGACCGTCCCGAGGTCGAGCGCGGCCGAGGTCTGCGGGTGGGTGCGGGAGTGCAGGAAGTGGGCCGGCGACTTGAGGATCTGCTTCATCCCTGAGGCGGAGACCGAGGTCGGGTCTGCGTGGTAGACGAGCTCGTCGAGGTCCTCGTAGACGCCCAGCCGCGTCTCGCCTGTACGACGCTCCTGACCTGCGGAAACGTCGTCCGTGAGCGTGGGCTGTACGTCGCGCTCCGGCGCGCGGTGGCAGTCGCACTCGCACACGGCCGGGTCGAACGCCGGGCCACGTAGGTAGTCGCCGGTGCACCGTGCGTGAGAGTCGGCCGGGTTGCTTGGGTTGCAGAAGCCCGTGATGCGCGGCCGACGGGTCGATGTCTTCCCGCTCACGCGACACCACCGGGTGTGGCTGGGGCGCGGAAGGTTAGTGGGCACTGGTCCTTCAGCCCCGCGTACATCACCTCGAGCGCCGCGCCCCGGCCATGCCCGGCGCGGAGCTCGCGGAGGGCGAGCCTGATCGTGCTGGCCCTGACCGTTTCGGCGTCGACCACGGTCGAGGAGAACCGGCCGGCCTCGACCTGGCACTGCAGCGGGGCGGTCGCCGCGACCGTGGTCGCCCCGGTCGCGGCACTCATGCCGACCCCAGGGCAGCGGCGGCCAGGAGGAGCGCCGCGACGGCGGCGATCGGGAGGAGGTGCCACAGGGCGATCAGGAAGTCGGTCACGACCGCACCTCCAGGGGTCCGCGCGCGGTGAGCTCGGCCCACGTGCAGCAGTCGATCTGGCCGCGGCTCGCGAACCAGCAGCCGCGGCCGCTCATGGCCCACTCGACGCCGTGCGCGTCGATCACGCGCGCGGCCATGTCGGTCGGCTCCTCGGGGTGCTCGGCTCCTAGGCCAGTGGTGTTCATCGGTTCCTCGCATTCGGGAGGCTGGGAAACGCGAAGGCCGGCCACCGCTGGGGGATGCGGTGACCGGCCTTCGCCGGGGGTGGCGGTGCTCCGGCTAGGTAGCCGGCACCGCGCTCTATGGGGTGGAGCTGATGGTCCTCAGCGGGAGCCGAGGAAGACCGGGGAGTTGATGAGCTCGAGCTCGGTGATGCCGGTCTCGACCTTCTGGACGACGGACAGGAACGCCTCGCGGAGGACGTCCTCGGGCCGGTCGAGCTTGTAGCCGATCCGCAGCGCACCGTCGGCGAGCCGGTACCGGAGCCGCGCGGTGACCTTGAAAGCGTCGGCGCCCTCGAACGGGCGGAGGCCGAGGACGAACGTCTCGGGGATCTCCATCCGGCCGGCCTTGCCTGCCTTCGCGTCGACGGTCTCGCGGTACTCGAACTGCCGCTGCCCGTCGGAGAGCCGCTTGGACGACTCGACGTTGACGCCGATCGTGGCCTTGAAGGTCTGCGCGATCTCCAGCATGTCGGCCCCGGAGGGAGTGACGACGTCGGTGGCGCGCTCCTCGATCAGCTCGGCGAACACCTGCTGGTCGGGGAGGTGTCCGTCGTACTTGGCCCAGGTCTTCCACGCCTCGGTGAGCAGCACGCCGTAGATGACGCGGTGCTCCTCGTGGCGAGGGCCGTCGACCGTGGTGTTCGCGTCGAGGACGCCGGTGATCTTCGCGGCGACCGCGTCGGCCCACACCTCGGTGTCGGCGTCGGCGTGCTTGGCGAGGTAGGCGACGAAGCTCTCGGCGTCGTGCACCCGGTACTCGCCGGTCTTCCGACGCGGCTTGTGGGCGTACTCCGCCTTCTCGCGTTCGGCCTCCAGGTCGATGAGCCTGACCGTGCCGTCCGGGGAGACGACGGTGAAGAACCTGCCAACGAGCTCGGCGGGCTGGGTGGCGCGGGTGGCCGCGTCGATGACGGCCTGGGCGTTGCTGTTGTCGGTGGTCACGCCTGGATCTCCTTGAGCTCGTCGGTCTGGGTGTCGACGACCTGCCCGTCCCCGACCTCGCGGAGCGACTCGAACGCGAGCTGGTTCGGGTCGTTGCGGGTGAGGTTGCCGGTCTTGTCGGTGTAGAAGAGGCTCGCCTTGCGGTCGTGCTCGGGGAGCTTCAGCTTGATCTGGTCGTCGATGACGAGGACGTCCTTGTCGCCCTTCATCGGGCCGACCGAGATCGTGTACTGCACGGACCCCTTCTTGCCGGTGTCGCGCACGCGCTGCACCAGGTCGAAGAGGGCCTCGGAGAGCTCGTCGTGCGACTTGCCCCCGGCCTGCTCGCGAAGCCAGTCCGCGAAGGGGCGGACGACCTGGTCGTCGTCCGCGCTGGTGTCGGTCATTCGTTTCCTTCCGTGTCTGCCCACCCGCGCCAGCGGCGGAGCGGGACCTTCTTGTTGCCGTTGCCCCGCGAGTGCTCGGCGTTGATGGGGTCGAGGCGGCTGGTCTTGTCGAGGAACCCGTCCGGGCCGCAGGCGGGCGCCCACTTCGCCGAGAAGCTCTGCGGGTTGATCTCCCCGAACCGGGCGTGGAGCAGCGCGGAGACCCGGGACGGGTGGACCCAGCCGTCGTGCGCCTCGGCGTCTGTGCGGCACGCGGCGCGGAAGTCGTCCATGCGCACGTGCCCGAGCGGGGTGACCGTGTCGGCGAGCAGCATCAGCAGGTCCGGTTCGTCGAGCGGGCCGATGCCGACGGCGGTCACTTCCGGCCGCCCGGGATCTCGCGCATGAGCCGCTCGATCCCGCGGTCGTAGTCCTCGTCCCCGTCCTCCCACGGCAAGCGCCGCGCCGGGCGCCGAACAGAAGCGGCCGGCCCCGATGGGACCGGCCGCTCGCTGGCTCGTGACTCTTCACTGCTGGCGCGTTCTCGCTCGCGGACCGCGGCCTGCCGCTGGGCCTGCTGGAGGGCGAAGTCGCGGCGCTCGGGCTTCGGCTTCCCCTTGCCCTTCCGCTTCCCGGGCACCCTCTGCCCCAGGAGGCGGGCGACGTCGCGGCGGGCGGCCTGCACGCTGAAGTGGGTCGGGGTCTCCGGCAGCTTGTACTGACCGGAGGCCTTCGGGTGCGACCAGATCGTGTGCCCGGAGGAGTCGACCGACTCGTACACCCAGCCGTTGGTCCGCAGCCACTTAGCGAATGCCCGGATCTCGGCGCGCGCGTGGCGCGGCTGACCCGCGCCGCTCACCAGGTCTCCTCGGATCGCATCTCGCGCCGCGCCTGCATCCGTTCGCGACGGCGCGTCAGGCGCTTCACCTTCGCCCGGTTCCGGGAACGTCGGTAGCTCGTCATGACGCGGTACCACCGGGTGTGCACGTCCTGCTCGTCGGTGGTCTCGATCCGGCGCCGACCCATGCTCGCTGGGCGCGGGCTGCTGCCTCGATGGCTCACGACGTCACCGCCCATCCGCCGCCCTCACCGACGCGCCAGCGGCGTCGCGACCTGGGCCGCTGGGAGGGCGCCTGGCGCATCAGCCAGTCGATGAACGTCAAGTCCGACCGGCCGGTGTCGTTGCCGATCCGCATGGCGTCGGCGACGTCGCGCTCGTAGGCGACGTACAGCGCGTGTGCCTGGGCACCCGTGACGCCGAGCTCTGCACGGAGGATGCGGAACGCGTCTCGCTTCGATGTGGGGGCGGTTCTCCCACCTGCCTGATAGCCCGGCAGCGGCTCCGCAACGTGGGCAGTACCCGGTGGTGCGATCATGCGGCAGACCTCCGTCGCCGGCGCCGCGATACGGGCGCCTTCTCCTTGGGCTTCATCGCTTCCCAGAGCGCACGCTTGTCGGCCTCGGTGAACCGCCAGCCGGCGCGGCCGCCGAGCTGGGCGCCGATGCCGTGTTCGCGGGCTACGTCGGCCACCTTCTGGCGTCCGCAGCGGAACTCCTCGGCGACCTCGTAGACAGTGAAGACCTTCGCGTCGGTCATGCCGCGCTCGCGAGCCGATCGCCGATCGCGACCGCGACGAGCTGGACCCAGCCGGCGGTCGGGGTGACCCGGTTGTTCTCGGCGCGTGAGAGGTAGGAGGGGCTAACGCCGGCCGCCTCGGCAACCTGCTCGAGCGTCATGTCGGCGGCGAGCCGAAGGGCGCGCAAAGCGGGGCCGACCCCTCCGGTGCTGATGCTTTCCGTCATGGGAAGAAACCTAATCTTTTCTTCCCATCGGGGCAAGGGTGGTCATGCCTAACCTGGGCGATTCTTTCCCAGATACTTCACAAATGGGAAAGAATCAGGCACGCTTGACACTATGGATGCACATGAGAGGCGGGCCTGGGGCCCGCTCATCCGTGAGGCGCGCAAGGCGCAGAAGATCGATCAGGAAGAGCTCGCGCAGATGGCGGGCACGACCCGCCGAACGATCGGATCGATCGAGCGCGGAGACACGACGGCGCAGACCGACGTGCTCAAGCGGATCCTCACGGCGCTCGGGCTGACCCAGTCGCTCGAGCTCGACCCAGACGTCCGCAACTTCGTCGCCATGCTGGGGCCCCTGCTCCAGCGGCTGGCGACAGACGAGCGCGCCCGGCTAATGCCGGCGATTGTGGAGTTGGTGGCCGACGCGCTGCAGGGTGATGCCAGCGCCGAGCCGACCCCGATTCGCGCCCGGCGCCCGATGTTCTCCTTCGACGAAGCCGACCAGGCCGCCCGCGACGAAGACCGCGAGAAACCCCGCATGGGGGACGAGTGACCGCAGCTCTGTCGGAGCTGGCACCTATGGTCCCGCCCGTGCCACTTCCCCACCCCTGGCGCCAGCTCCGAGAGCTTGCGCACGTCACGCTCCAGTGGCATGAGGGCGGCAAGATGGGCCAGGTCGACCACGGCACCCAGACCGTGAGCCTTCGACTTGGCCTCACCTGGGAGGAGCGCCGATGCACGCTTCTGCACGAGCTTCTCCACCTGGACAACGGCCCCCAGCCGTTCGGGTTGAAGGCGAAGGAGGAAGAGACCGTCCGGCGCCAGACGGCGCGCGAGATGCTCCCGGACATCTGGCAGGTCGGTGAGGCCCTGGCCTGGGCGCACACACCAATGGAGGCCGCCGAGGAGCTCGGCGTGGACCTATACGTCCTGCGCAAGCGGCTGCGGCACCTGCACCCCAGCGAGCTGCACTACCTCGAGCGCCGGCTGGCGCAGGCGGAGTGAGTGCCCCGTGACCGGCGGGATTTCTGAGAAGCCGCGGCGCGCTGAACACGCCGAGGATGTGTACGCCCGAACAGGACCGCGCTAGATTCGGGATATAGCGGCTGTTGGAGAGGTCGCGGGGATGCGCTTGGTCTGCTGCCAGACCCTTCCGGTTCGACCGGATGCAGCGCCCCCGGGCCCCTCGAGCAGTCGCTTCCTCATCTCCACGCCGCCTGGCGCCACCACGGGATGGCGGCCAGGGTCGCCGGCCTTCCGAGCCACTTGAAGCCGTAGTTCACGCGCCGTCCGTTGACCGCGCGGATCTGGTGCGCCGTGCGTAGGAAGTGGTGCTCCTCGAAGCCGCCGAACTCGTCCGGTCGGAAGGCCAGCGCGAGCATGCCGGCGTACTGGTCTGCGGCTTGGAGCCCGAGGTAGTTCGCCTGGCCGTCGAAGTGCAGGCTGTGCATCAGGTGCCACGGCACCCAGTGCGGGTTGTTGCTACGACGGCGGTGGTCGATGTAGTCCGCCGTGGTGTCGTGTTTGAAGCCGCGAACGTGGCCGAAGCGGACGAGCGCATCGCGGGTTCCTCCGGGCCAGTCCCGGGCGGCAAGCAGTACCCGCTCCATCACCATGCCGGCAGCGAAGTTGTAGAAGAGGGCGTGATCGTTCCTCATTCCGGCCTGCTGCGGGATCCCGGCCTTCTCGACGGCGACGTGCACCACCATCGCAGGCGTCAGCGCGCCGAGGAGGGACGCGACGCGCTGTCGGCGCGGGAAGGTCTTCACGTGCTCGTTCCAGTGGAGCGCCTTGCCTGCGGGGATGCCGAAGTCCTGGCGTAGATCGCGGACGGCCTGCATCAGGTGGGCCTCGTCCTCGTCCGCCACCAGCACGGCAGAGAAGGCGAAGAACGGGGAGGCCTTCGGGCCAACTCCCCGATCGCCGGTCTCGTCGATGTAGACGCGGAGCAGCCGGCGTCCAGTGGTAGCGGTCACGGCCAGAACCTTACGGTCGGGCTCCCCCGGCAGCGCGCAGGCCGGCGTGGCCTGTGGAGAACCGATCAGGCAGCGTCGATGGCCGCTGGCCCGAGCTGCAGACCACGGTGCTCGGCCTCGTCGGCAAGCGCGGCCGCGAGCTGGCGCAGCGCGTCATCGGGTAGTGACTGGACCCGCGGGAGCCATGAACCGGTCGAGGTCCGGCCGGCGAACGCCTGGGACGCAGCGTCCGCGGCGAGCAGCTGGGCGTCGGGGAGCAGGTGCGAGTAGGTGTCGACGGTCGTCTGGATCGACTCGTGGCCAAGGCGGGCCTGGACGACGTGGATCGGCGTGCCGGCGGCGAGCAGCCAGGACGCGTGGGTGTGGCGGAGGTCGTGGATCCGTGGGGCCTGGGCGAGCGTGCCCGTGCACCCGCACGGCGCCGGCGGGGTCTTGTGGAGCTTGCACCGCTGCGGCTCGCCGGTCCCGCACCGGCAGGCCGCCGGGGTGTGGGTCGGGCAGTGCTGGGCGCGCCAGAGCGCGGGGCGCCAGTTCTTCGACCAGAAGGTGCGGTGGACGATCATCCCGCCGCGGGGCGCGGTGAAGACGAGGTCGCGGCCGGCCTTGCCGTCGAGCAGCGGCCGGAGGTCCTCGACGACCTCGGCCGGTAGTACGACGGTGCGGCGGCCCTTCTTCGTCTTGGGCGGCCCGATGACGCGCTGGCCGTCGCTGGACCACTTGAGTGCGCGGCGGATCTTCACGGTGCGTGCGCCGAGGTCGACGTCGCCGCGGCGGAGGACGACGGCCTCGCCCCAGCGGCAGCCGGTCCCGACCAGGAAGCGGAGGAAGGGGCGGTAGTGCGGGTGGAAGGTGTCGTAGAGCGCGTCCCACTCCGCGTGGGTCATGCAGACCATCTCGGCGTCGTCTTCGTCGTCCTCGGAGTCGACGGCGACGCGCCGGCCCTCCGGCAGGCGGACGCCCTTGGCCGGGTTGCGGTTGAGGTGGCCGAGCTCGATGCAGCGGGTGACGACGGCCGAGAGCAGGCCGCGCTGGTTCTCGAGGCTCTTCGTCGAGTAGGCCTCGCCGGTCGCGCCCTTGCCGGCGGCGAGGTCGTTCACGGCCTGGCGGACGACGTCGGCGGTGAGCTGGTCGGCGCGCGTAGTGCCGATCAGGTGGCCCCAGCTCCGGGACCAGAGGCGCTCGTAGCCGAGGCGGGTTCCTTCCTCGATGCCGGTGAGCAGCCGGATGTGGTCGGCGGCGATCTCGTCCAGCGTCGGGATGCCCTTCTCCTGCTCGCCCTCGTAGAGCTTGTCGAGCGCGCCTTGCGGGCCGAGCGCGTCGAGCCACTTCGAGAAGGTCTCTGCGTCGCTCTTCTTCGTGAACGACTCGGAGGTCTGCAGCGGCTTCCCGGTCTTCGGGCTGGTGCCGTGCCGGAACCGGACCCGGTAGGTGGTCGTTCCGTCGCTGTTGGTGAGGGTCTCGACCTTGCGCATCGGTGTCTCCTGTCGTCGTGGCCGGACGCTAGTCGCGGGCACCGACAGGGGGCGGTGTGTACGGGAGTGCATTTAGGCGAAATGCACTTCGGCCCCCGGTCTGCGTTTCCGCAGGCCAGGGGCCGAAGTGCTTCGTGTGCGCGAGGGGGGAGTTGAACCCCCACGTCCTTTCGGACACACGGACCTGAACCGTGCGCGTCTGCCTATTCCGCCACTCGCGCTTGAAGCGGGGCTCACGTTATCCCACCGTCCACGTATGTCCCAAACCGGGCCGAGGGGCTGCCGCACCCCTTGTCCGCAGCCCGTTACGATCGGTGCGACCCGGCGCACAGGCTGGGCTCGTCGGCCTGCCGTGGTCGAAGCGGCCGACCCGGCCGAGGAACCGAAGGGAGGCGGGTCAGGGATGAGCGGACTGTCACGGTTCGAGCACAAGCTGGAGGAGCTGATCTCCGGCGCGTTCGCCCGCACCTTCCGCTCCGCGGTGCAGCCGGTGGAGATCGCCGCGGCGCTGCAGCGCGAGTGCGACAACAACGCCCAGATCCTCTCCCGCAACCGCCGGATGGTCCCCAACGACTTCCACGTCGAGCTCTCCCGCACCGACCTCGACCGGCTCGCGCCGTACGACTCCGCGATGGCCGAGGAGCTGCGCCACCAGCTGCAGGAGCACGCCGAGCAGCAGGGCTACGTCTTCCCGGGCGCGGTCAGCATCGACTTCGAGCCCGCCGACGACCTCACCACCGGTCGGTTCCGCATCCGCAGCCGCGCGCAGGCCGCGGTCAGCGGCGACGCCAGCCACACGCAGGTACGCCGGGCCCGGGCCCTGCTCGAGGTCAACGGCACCCGCCACCCGCTCCAGCCCCCGGGGCTGGTGATCGGCCGCGGCACCGACGCCGACGTCCGCATCAACGACCCCGGGGTCAGCCGCCGCCACGTCGAGTTCACCGTCACCGGCGAGCCGCCGCGGGTCGAGGTCCGCGACCTGGGCTCGACCAACGGCATGCACGTCGACGGCCACCGGGTCACCCAGACCGGCCTCCGGGACGGCTCGACGGTCAAGATCGGCAACACCACGATGACCGTGCACGTCGTCGAGGAGGACGCGGATGTCTGAGCTGACGCTGTTCCTGATCCGGCTGGCCTTCCTCGCCATCCTCTGGATCTTCGTCCTGTCGGCGGTCTCGGTGATCCGGTCCGACATGTTCGGCGCCCGGGTGCCCGAGGCCGCGCGCGGCGGCGAACGCCGCAGCCGGTCCGCGCGCTCCGCCCAGCCCTCCAAGCGGCGCCGCGGCGCGCCGACCCACGTGCTGGTCACCGAGGGCGCCAACAGCGGCGAGCGCGCCGAGCTCGACCAGGCGCCGATCCTGATCGGCCGCGGCAGCGACGCCGCCATCCGGCTCGACGACGACTACGTCTCGACCCGCCACGCCCGGATCGCCGCCTCCGGCGACCAGTGGTTCGTGGAGGACCTCGGCTCCACCAACGGCACCTACATCGGCAGCGTCCGGCTGACCCAGCCCACGACGGTCACCGTCGGCACCCAGATCCGGATCGGCAAGACCATCCTCGAGCTGCGGAAGTAGTCGCCGATGACCGAGCCGACCACCGAGTCGACGCCGGAGCCGGCCCCGGGCCCGACCACCGGCCCGAACACGCGCCCAGCCACCGGCCCAGCCACCGGTCCGGCCGACGGCCCGAGCGGGGCCCCCAGCCCGCTGCGCCTCGACTTCGCCGCGATCTCCGACGTCGGCAGGGTCCGCAAGGACAACCAGGACTCCGGGTACGCCGGCCCCTGGCTGCTCACCGTCTGCGACGGCGTGGGCGGGGCCGCCCGCGGCGACATCGCCTCCGCGACCGCCGTCCAGCAGCTGCGCCGGCTCGACCGGCCGCCGGGCGAGGACCTCCTCGGACAGGTCGCCGGCGCCCTGCACCGGGCCCACGACCGGATCGCCGAGCTCGTCGACGAGGACCCCTCGCTCAACGGCACCAGCACCACCGCGACGGTCGCCCTCTTCGACGGCCAGCGGCTCGGGATCGGCCACGTGGGCGACAGCCGGGCCTACCTCTACCGATCCGGCGAGATCACCCAGCTCACCAAGGACCACACGTTCGTCCAGAGCCTCATCGACGAGGGCCGGATCACCGAGGCGGAGGCCCGGGTGCACCCGCACCGCAACCTCATCCTCCGGGCCCTCGACGGCATCCACGAGGCCGAGCCGGACCTCTTCCACATCGGGCTGGCCGCCGGCGACCGGCTGCTGCTGTGCAGCGACGGCGCTTCGGGGGTGCTCGACGAGCCCCGCCTCGCCGACATCCTGTCCACCGGAAGCCCCGACTTCGCCGCCGTCGAGCTGGTCCGCGCGAGCCTGGAGGCGGGCAGCTCCGACAACGTGACCTGCCTGGTCGCCGACGCCGTCGACGCCACCGCCGAGGCGTCGCCGCCCCACCCGCTGCTGGTCGGCGCGGCCGCCGAGATGCGCAAGCGCGCCCGGGCCCAGAAGGGCAGCCTGTTCCGCGGACACCGCTCGGGCGACACCGGCGAGCTCGAGCCGGTCACCGCCGACATCCCCGACGAGGTCGGGTTCGCGATCACCGCGGACCCGCTGGACCCCGAGGCGATGCGCTACGCCCCGCGCCCGCCGCACCGCTACATCTGGCTCAAGCGGCTGCTGGCCCTGCTGGTGCTCGTGGGCCTGGTCTGGATCGCCGGGGCGGCCGCGTGGTCGTGGAGCCAGCAGCAGTACTACGTCGGCCAGCAGGACGGGAGGGTCGTGATCTTCCGCGGCCTGAACGGCGAGCTGCCGGGCCTGGCGCTCTCCACGGCGTACGAGACCAGCGACGTGCAGCTGGACCGGCTCTCGGACTTCGACGCCGGCCGCGTCCGCGAGGGCATCGACGTCGGCGACCTCGGCGACGCCGAGCGGGCGGTCGACACCCTCGCCGCGAAGCAGACCGGTGCGCCCGCCAGCCAGGGCACCGCCAGCCAGACGGGGACCTCCGACACGGGGACCGGGAGCTGACATGGGCCTGAAGACGTCGAAGACGGGCCAGAGGTCGGCCCAGAGGTCGGCCCAGAAGTCGGGCCAGAAGTCGGGCCAGAAGTCGGGCCAGCGGTCGATGCCCGGGATGGGCCACCGGACCGCTCAGAACGGCGGCGCGCTCCTGGGCTTCGTGCACCGGCGGCGCCGGGGCGCGGAGCTGTTCCTGCTCGTGCTCGCGCTCGCGGTCGGCATCGGCGCCTACGCCGCGGTCGGGCTCGGCGTCCAGGGCGAGGTGCCGGCCGACATCGTCGGGTACGGCGGCTGGCTGGCGCTGCTGGTGATCGGCTGCCACGTGGTCGTGCGCCTCGTCGCGCCGTACGCCGATCCGGTGCTGCTGCCCGTCGTGGCGGCCCTCAACGGCCTGGGCCTGGCGGTGATCCACCGCCTCGACCTCGCCTACGCGACCGACGGCAGCGACGCGACCCCCTCGGGGTTCGCCCGCCAGCAGCTGATCTGGATGACGCTGGGCGTGCTGCTGTTCATCGCGACGCTGCTGCTGCTGCGCGACCACCGGGTGCTGCAGCGGTTCACCTACACCAGCGGGCTCGCCGCGATCGTGCTGCTGCTGCTGCCGATGCTGCCGATCATCGGCGCCAGCATCAACGGCGCGCGGATCTGGATCCACCTGGGCCCGTTCAGCTTCCAGCCGGGCGAGGTCGCCAAGGTGCTGCTGGTGATCGCGTTCTCCGGCTACCTGGTGCTGCACCGCGACGCGCTGGCGCTGGCGGGCCGGCGGTTCCTGTTCATCGACCTGCCCCGCGGCCGCGACCTCGGGCCGATCCTCGCGATGTGGCTGATCAGCCTGGGCATCCTGGTCTTCCAGCACGACCTCGGCTCCAGCCTGCTGTTCTTCGGCCTGTTCCTGATCACGCTCTACGTCGCGACCGAGCGGCCCGGCTGGCTGGTCGTGGGCGGCGGGCTGTTCCTGGTCGGCGCGTTCGCGGCGTACAAGCTGATCAGTCACGTCACCGAGCGGGTCGACGTCTGGCTGCACCCGATGTACTACTACAGCGACCTGCACGGGGCGAAGAGCTTCCAGCCCGTCGAGGCGATGTTCGGGATGGGCTGGGGCGGCCTGATCGGCCGGGGCTTCGGCAACGGCAGCCCCGAGCGGGTGCCCTACGCCAACTCCGACTTCATCGTCAGCTCCATCGGCGAGGAGCTCGGGCTGACCGCGGTGATCGCGGTGATCCTGCTCTACGGGCTGATCGTCGAGCGCGCGCTGCGCGCCGCGCTCGTGTGCCGCGACGGGTTCGGCAAGCTGCTGGCCTCCGGTCTGGCGGCGATCTTCGCGCTGCAGGTCTTCGTCGTCGTCGGCGGCGTCACCGGGCTGATCCCGCTCACCGGCCTCACCACACCGTTCCTCTCCTACGGCGGGTCCTCGCTCGTCGCGAACTGGGTGATCATCGCGTTGCTGCTGCGCATCTCCGACCAGGCCCGTCGACCCGTGCCGGACCTCTCCGTCACGGACGAGGAAGCCGACTCCGAGGCGACCCAGGTGGTGAAGCTTCCGCGATGAACAAGCCGATCCGCACGATCTCGCTGTTCTGCCTGCTGCTGTTCCTGGCGCTGATGATCAACGCGACCTACCTGCAGTACTGGAAGGCCGGCGCCCTGAACGACGACCCGCGCAACCGGCGGGTGATCACGGCGGCGTTCTCCCGCGAGCGCGGGGCGATCCTCGTCGGCCGCGACCCGGTGGCGCAGAGCGTGAAGTCCGGCGACCGCTACAAGTACCAGCGCAAGTACCCCAAGCCGTTCGAGTACGCCCCGCTGACCGGGTTCTTCTCCTTCTACAGCCAGACCGGCGTGGAGCAGACCGAGAACGACGTGCTCTCCGGTGACGACTCCAAGCTGTTCGTCAACAACCTCGTGGGCCTGCTCAGCAACGACTCCGCCAAGGGCGGCAACGTGGAGCTGACCATCGACCCGGCCGCCCAGGACGCCGCGTGGAACGGCCTGAAGGCGCTCGGCCCGAACGTCCAGGGCGCGGTGGTGGCCATCGAGCCGAACACCGGCAAGATCCTCGCGATGACGTCGACGCCGACCTACGACCCCAACAAGCTGGCCTCCCACGACCTGTCCTCGGTCCTGCAGACCTACTCCCGACTCCAGAAGGACCCCGCCCAGCCGATGATCAACCGGGCGATCCAGACCGTGCTGCCGCCCGGCTCGACGTTCAAGCTCGTCACCGCCTCGGCCGCGCTGGAGAGCGGGAACTTCGACCCGCAGTCGCGGGTGCCCGGCGGGACCTCCCTGGACCTGCCGCAGACCAGCAAGGACCTGCACAACGAGAACGGCGTCAGCTGCGGCGGCAGCCAGATCACGCTGACCCGGGCGCTCGACGTGTCCTGCAACGTCTCGTTCGGGTGGCTCGGCCTGCAGATCGGCGGCGACGCCCTGCGCCAGCAGGCCCAGAAGTACGGCTTCGGCCAGCACTACTTCGACGACCTCCCGCAGCAGGCCATCAGTCGCTTCCCCTCCGGCGACCTGGCGCCGCCGTTCGAGGCGTACTCCGCGATCGGCCAGTACGAGGTGGCCGCCACCCCGCTGCAGATGGCGATGGTCGGCGCCGGCATCGCCAACCGGGGCACGGTGATGAAGCCCTACCTCGTCGACGAGGTCCAGTCCTCCGACTACGACGTCCTCGACAAGACCCAGCCCTCGGAGCTGTCCAAGGCGGTCTCGCCGCAGACGGCCGCCGAGCTGACCCAGATGATGGTCTCGGTCGTCGACCAGGGCACCGGCACCCCCGCCCAGATCCCCGGGATCTCCGTGGCCGGCAAGACCGGCACCGCCCAGTCGACGCCCTCGCGGCCGCCGTACGCCTGGTTCGTCTCCTTCGCCCCGGCCAACGACGCCAAGGTGGCGGTGGCGGTGCTGGTGCAGTCCAGCGACACCGCGCGCAGCGAGATCGCCGGCAGCGCGCTGTGCGCGCCGATCGCCAAGGCCGTCATGCAGGCGGTGCTCCAGTGAGCCCCGACCCCACGAGCGGTGGCCCCCCGGACGGGCCCGACCACGGCTTCGCCGACGAAGGCGGGCGCTACCGGCTCGACTCCCGGATCGCCACCGGCGGGATGGGCGAGGTCTGGCGCGGCACCGACACGGTGCTGGGCCGCGAGGTCGCGATCAAGCTGCTCAAGCACGAGTACGCCGACGACGCCTCGTTCCGGTCCCGGTTCGAGACCGAGGCGCGGCACGCCGGCTCGCTGCACCACCCGGGGATCGCGGCGGTCTTCGACTTCGGGGAGGGCTCGGGCATCGGCGGCTCCGGCGCCCGACCGTTCCTCGTGATGGAGCTCGTCGACGGCCAGCCGCTCTCGGCGCTGCTGCGCCCCGGGGAGCCGATGGACCCCGACGCCGCGCGCGACCTGCTCGGCCAGGCCGCGGCGGCGGTCGGCGCCGCCCACGCCGCCGGCATCGTCCACCGCGACATCAAGCCCGCCAACCTGCTGGTCACCCCGGATCGCCGGGTCAAGATCACCGACTTCGGCATCGCCCGGGCCGCCGACGCGATGGCGATCACCCAGACCGGCCAGGTGATGGGCACCCCGCAGTACCTCTCGCCCGAACAGGCCCGCGGCAACGCGGCCACGCCGGCCTCCGACGTCTACGCGCTCGGTGTCGTCGCCTTCGAGTGCCTGGCCGGCCGGCGGCCGTTCGTCGCCGACAGCCCGGTCGCCACGGCCCTGGCCCACCTGCGCGAGCCCGTTCCGGCGCTGCCGCCCGAGGTGCCCGCCGACCTCGCGGCCGTCGTACGCAAGGCGTTGTCGAAGGAGCCGCACGACCGCTTCGCCGATGGCGCCGCGTTCGCCACCGCGCTGCGCGACCCGGCCACGGCGGCCACCGCGATCGTCCCGCCGCCGACCGACGGCGACCACACCCAGGTGCTCGCCGGCGCCGCCGGTGCGGCCGGGCTGGGTGCGGCGGGGCTCGCCGGCGCGGCCGCTGCGGAGGAGGCGCCCCCGACCAGCGCGGGACCGGCCGCGGGCCCGACCGAGGGGGCTGCGGGGGGCGCAGGCACCCCGGGCGGCGGCCGCCGGCGCGCCGTCCTGTGGCTGCTGCTGGCCGCGCTGGCGGTGCTGCTCGTGATCGTGATCGGCTTCGTGGTCCTCGCCCGGACCGGCGACGACACCACCCCGACACCGAACCCCACGCCGACCGGGAAGCACCACCGCCACACCCCCTCCCCCCAGCCGACCCGCTCCGCGAGCACGACCGCACCGTCGCCCACCGAGTCCTCGAGCAGCTCCCCGACCGAGTCCCCGAGCGCCTCGCCGAGCTCGACGGCACCGACGTCACCCACCGGCTCGCCGAGCACCTCGGCGCCCTCGTCGCCCTCGACCTCCCCGAGCGCTTCGACGAGCAGCTCCCCGACCACGAGCCCGACGACCCCGGCCAGCCCCTCCGCCAGCGCCACCCCCACCGCCAGCGCCCCCGCCAGCCGGGGGTCCACCGCGGCCTCCGGCCAGTCCCCAGCTCCCGCCACCTCCTCCCCGAGCACCGCCGGCAGCACCAGCAGCCGTCGGTCGGTGCCGGCCGACGACGGAAAGGTCACCCGCTGATGAGCAACCCGCAGCCGACCCTGGTCGGCGGACGCTACGAGCTCGGCGAGCTGCTCGGCCGCGGCGGGATGGCCGAGGTCCGCAAGGGCATCGACACCCGGCTCGGGCGCGTGGTGGCGGTCAAGCGGCTGCGCACCGATCTCGCCAGCGACGCCACCTTCCAGGCCCGGTTCCGCCGCGAGGCCCAGTCCTCGGCCTCGCTGAACCACCCCGCGATCGTCGCGGTCTACGACACGGGTGAGGAGTACGCCGAGGAGGACGGTCACGGGGTCGCCCAGCCCTACATCGTGATGGAGTTCGTCGCCGGCCGCACGCTGCGCGACATCCTGCGCGAGGGCCGCAAGATCCTCCCCGAACGGGCGTTGGAGATCACCAGCGGCGTGCTCTCGGCGCTGGACTACAGCCACCGCGCGGGCATCATCCACCGCGACATCAAGCCCGGCAACGTGATGCTCACGCCCAGTGGCGACGTCAAGGTGATGGACTTCGGCATCGCCCGGGCGATCAGCGACGCCTCCTCGACGATGACCCAGACCGCGGCGGTGGTCGGCACCGCGCAGTACCTCTCCCCCGAGCAGGCCCGGGGCGAGACGGTCGACTCGCGCTCCGACGTCTACTCCGCGGGCTGCCTGCTCTACGAGCTGCTGACCGGGCGGCCGCCGTTCGTGGGCGACAGTCCCGTGGCCGTCGCCTACCAGCACGTCCGCGAGCCCGCGGCGCCGCCGTCGGACCACGACACCGACCTGCCCCCCGAGATCGACGCGATCGTGATGAAGGCGCTCGCCAAGCGCCTCGAGGACCGCTACCAGTCCGCGGCGGCGATGCGCAGCGACATCGAGCGCTACCTGGCCGGCCGGCCGGTGCACGCGGTGGTGCCGCCGGCGCCGCCGACCTCGGTCATCGCGCCGGTGGAGGCCGCGGCCGACGCGACCGCGGTGCGGGCCGCCGTACCCCCCGAGGAGCCGGCGGGCCGCGGCCCGCGCACCGGCCTGCTGGTCGGGCTCGGGCTGCTGCTCCTGGTGCTCATCGCCGCGGCGGTGTTCCTGGTGCCGAAGCTGTTCAACAGCCCGCCGGACCAGGTCCGGGTGCCGTCGGTGACCGGGTTGAGCGAGAAGAAGGCGCGCGCCGAGATCGGCGACGCGGGCCTGGGCATCGGCAACGTCGACTACCAGTCCGACGACAGCGTGAAGAAGAACCAGGTCATCAGCCAGGACCCCGACCCCACCAAGGACGCCTACGTGGCCCCGGGCTCCGACGTGGACCTGGTGGTGTCCACCGGCAAGCCGCTGATCAGCGTGCCGTCGGTCGTCGGGCTCGACCGCGCCGCAGCCGCCTCCACGCTCCGGGGCGACAACCTCCGGGTCACGTTCTCGATGAGGGACTCCGACGATCCCCGCGGCCAGGCGCTCTCCACCGACCCGGCCCCGGGCCAGAGCGTGCCCGAGGGCACCAAGGTGACCGTCTACTGGTCCGACGGCCCCGAGACGGTGCCGGCCGTGGTCGGCATGGACCGCAAGGCCGCCGAGCAGGCGATCCGGGACGCCGGCTTCACCCCCGACGTCGTCAAGACCTCCGACACCACCAAGCCCGAGGGCACGGTCATCCGGCAGAGCCCGAAGCGCGGGGAGAAGGCCAGCCAGGGCTCGACGGTGACGCTGGTGGTCTCCAGCTTCCAGCAGCCCAGCGAGTCGCCGTCGCCGACCGGCTCGCCGTCCGCGTCGCCCACCGGGCCCCCGTCCGGTCCGCCGACCACGTCCCCGCCGCTGCCGACCGGGCCGCCGAGCCCCACCGGCCGGCGGTCGGCGCCGGGTCGGGCGCACTGACGCCGGCCGCGGCCGGGCGGGTCAGTTGTCGAGCGGCTTGGCGTAGTTGAGGTCGAGGAGCCCGTCGTACGCCGGGGCCGTGATGTCGGATTCCAGCTGCAGGTCCCAGCCGACCGAGATCGTGGGGTCGGCGGCCTGCGCGCGGTAGAGCTGCAGGTAGGGGTTGCCGTCGATGGCGCCGAGCAACGCGGCCTGGTCGCCGACCGCGGAGATCACGTAGGGCTGGGAGTAGGGCACGCCCTGCAGCTGGACGGCGTTCCCCTCGCACTTGATGCCGGTGGTGCTGACGATCCGCTGGCCCTGGACGGTGACCGCGGTGGCCCCGGCCGTCCACATCGCGTTGACGACGGCCTGGATGTCCTGCTGGTGCACGACGAGGTACTTCAGGTCGCGGGTGGTGGAGTTGATGACGTCCTCGGGGGCGTCGGACAGCGTGACCGTGACCCCGGGGCCGGAGCGCGGGACCAGCCCGGCGGGGTCCTTGAGCTTCTCGATGCGCCGCTGGGAGCGCTGGACGTCGCGGTCGTTGACCGCGTCGGTCAGCGAGACGACCTCGGAGTTGAGGTCCTTCACGCGCTGCTCGAGGTGCTGGTAGTCCCGGGCCTCCCCGCTGACCAGCGAGGAGAGGTTGGTGTAACGCCCCGGACGCAGGTCGGTGCCCTCGCTGTTCGCGGCGCTCACCACGAACAGGCCCCCGCACAGCAGCAGGACCAGCGGGGTGCCGATCCGCCACGCTCGCCAGCCCCGTCGCGGACGGCGGGGGGCTGGGGCCTCGTCGTCGGCGGGCCGCGCGTGGGAACCGGGTGTCACGCGGACTAAGGTAGCCCGAAACCCGTGGCGCTGCGCCACTGGTGCTAGCCGATATCCCGGCCCCGCCGGGGGCCGTCACCGAGGAGCGATCTCGTGTCCAAGCCGAAGGCCAAGCAGCCGGACTACCTCAACTCGACCCGCGGACCCGTGGTGTCCGCACGCTTCGTGGCCGTCCTGGTCCTGGTGGTCCTCGGCATCGCGTGGATGGCCTACTACTACGCCGCGGTGCGGGTCGACCCCACCGCGGTCCCCGCGCCGAAGCCGGGCAGCCCCTCCTGGATGGCCGACCTGGGTGACTGGAACTACCTGATCGGCTTCGGGCTGCTCTTCCTCGGCCTGGTGCTCGCCGCGCACCCGAGCACGCCGCTGGGCCGGGGCAGCGGGGTCGTGGTGGGCATGCTCGGCTGCTTCGTGCTCGGGCTGCTGTGGATCTGCACGTTCTACGTGATCAGCAACGACATCAGCGCGCTGCCGGTCTTCGACGACCTGGGCCAGCGGAACCTGCTGGTCGGCATCGGCTTCATGGCCGTCGGCTTCGTCTACGCCACCCGGTGGGAGTGACCCGCCGGTCCGGGCGCTGACCCGCTGTTGTCGACACCCGCCCAGCGCCGTGTAGGCCACCTCACAGGTTTGTCCACGACATGTGGACGACCGCGGGCCTCATCCACAGCGGCGGCGGCCGGGGCCCGACCTTGTCCACAGGCTGCCACCTGGAACCGCCGGACCGTTCGTCAGAATGGTCCGGCGGTTTTGCACATTGTGGATAACTCCTGTGGAGAACTACATCGATGTGATTCTCCACAGACGTCTCCACAGTTGTGCATCAACCCTCCCGAGGATGGCGGAGCACCGACGCCATGAGAAGGACGCTTCCCCCAGATCGGGTATGCGGAAACGGCAGGTGACCGTCTGGTCTGGTCCGGTCCGGTCCTCCGGGGGACGGCGGCCGGCTGGCGGGACGGCGGCTGGCGGGGGCGGCGGCTGGCCGTGGGCCCGGGGCGCGCGTGGGTGGGCGCGAGCGGAGGGTGCCTCCGCGGTTTGAACATACATTTGTTCAAACCGCGGAGGCACCCCCTGCGCAGCCTCGGCCCCCGAGTCGCCGCCGGAGCCGGCTCAGCCCAGGACCGCGGTCCGGGCGAGGACCGCGACGACCAGCCCCACGCCGACCGCACCGAGTCCGGCGGTCTGCCACAGCACCCGGCGCGGGCGCGGGGACCAGGCCAGGATCGCGGCGATCAGGGCGCCGCCGAGGAAGCCGCCGAGATGCCCCTGCCAGGAGATGTTGGGCGAGGTGACGGTGATGACGAAGTTGATGCCGATCCACAGGAGGATCTGCTGAGGATTCGCGCGCACCTTGATCGCGAGCACCAGCAGGGCGCCCATCAGGCCGAAGATGGCCCCCGAGGCGCCGAGCGTGGCGCCGTGCGGGGGTGAGAACCAGTAGGCCATGGTGGAGCCGGCCAGCGCGGAGAGCAGGTAGAGCGCGAGGAACCGCGCGCGCCCGATGGCCATCTCGAGCTGGGGGCCGAGGAACCACAGGGCCAGCATGTTGAAGCCGATGTGCCAGATCTCGACGTGCGTGAACGCACTGGTGAGCAGCTGCCACCAGGCGCCGTCGCTGACGCCCGGGTACCAGTGGCCGTCCCCCGGCGGGTTGGTCCCCAGCGCACACGCCTGCTGGGAGAAGAGCGGGTAGGCGCGGCTGGGGTAGGCGTTCGAGCCGCACACGCCGGTCGGCAGCAGCATCAGCCGGTTGAGCAGGGTGCTGGCCGCACCCCCGGTCGCCAGCACCAGCAGCCACACCGCGGCGTTGATCGCGATCAGCACCATCGAGGTCAGGCCGGGGTTGCCCGGCCGGAGCCCGCCGTACGCCGTGCGCCCGCTGCGCGTGGTCCGGGCGCCCTCGTCGATGCACTGCGGGCACTGGAAGCCCACCGCGGCGTCGCGCATGCAGTCCGGGCAGATCGGCCGGCCGCAGCGCTGGCAGGTGACGTAGGTCTCGCGACCGGGGTGCCGGTAGCAGGTGGGCACCCCGGTCGGGGTCGGGCTGCTGTTCAGGAGCGCACGACCTCGACGTGCTCGATGACCACAGCCTCGGTGGGACGGTCGCCCGGGCCGGTCGGCGCGGTGCCGATCGCGTCGACGACGTCGCGGGAGGCCTGGTCGGCCACCTCACCGAAGATCGTGTGCTTGAAGTTCAGCCAGGTGGTGGCGCCCAGGGTGATGAAGAACTGCGAGCCGTTGGTGCCCGGACCGGCGTTCGCCATCGCGAGCAGGTAGGGCTTGTCGAAGGTCAGCTCGGGGTGCGGCTCGTCCTTGAAGGTGTAGCCCGGGCCGCCGGTGCCGGTGCCCAGCGGGCAACCGCCCTGGATCATGAAGCCCTCGATCACCCGGTGGAAGCCCAGGCCGTCGTAGAACGGGCCGCTCCTCCCGTTGCCGGCGTCGTAGGACTTGGTGCCCTCCGCCAGGCCGGTGAAGTTGGCCACGGTCTCCGGCGCGTGGTCGGGGAACAGGTTGAGCGTGATGTCGCCCTTGTTGGTCTTCAAGATGGCCTGCAGGTCAGCCATGACTGCCTCTCGCGTGAAGTGGGTACGACGTGGAGGTCGATCCGCATCGATGTCGTGCGACCCCGATCCTCGCACGCACGCCAACACCGGTGCCACGAGGTGCTCCCCGAGCCGTACCGGTCGAGGCTGGTTGGGTCGGGCGAGACATGATCGAATGGAAGCCACCGACGATAAGGAAGTGTCACGCCCATGGGCCTGCGCAAGAAGAAGTCGCTCATCGACCAAGCCTCTGAGTACGTCGAGACCGTGCGCCCACACGTGGAGTCGGCCGCCCAGACCGCCGCTGTGACCGCCAAGGCGGCCGCCAAGGAGGCCCGTGAGCGTGCCGTGCCGCTGATCGCGGAGGCTCGTGAGAAGGCCGGCCCCGCGCTGGCCGACGCGCGGGTGAAGGCCGCTCCCTACCTCGCCGACGCCCGGGACAAGGCCGCGCCGTACGTCGCCGACGCCCGGGAGAAGGCCGGTCCCTACCTCGCCGACGCCCGCGACAAGGCCGGTCCCTACCTCGCCGACGCCCGGGAGAAGGCCGCCCCCTACGTCGCCCAGGCGCGGGAGAAGGCCGGCCCGGCGCTCGCCGACGCGCGGGAGAAGGCCGGCCCGGCGATCGCCGACGCCCGCGCCAAGGCTGCGCCGGTGCTCGCCGCCGGCGCCGCGGTCGCGACCGAGAAGCTCGCCAAGGGGGCCGGCTACGCCGCGGCGAAGGCCGACGAGGCTGCGGCCAGGGCGGCCGAGGTCAACGCCGCTCACCAGCAGAAGAAGGGCGGCAAGCTGAAGAAGGTCGTCCTGATCGGCGCACTCGCGGCCGCGCTGGGCCTGCTGGCCCGCAAGCTGAAGGGTGGCGGCGGCGACAACTGGCAGTCGGCCTACACCCCGGCCCCGGCGCCCACCCCGGCGCCGAGCCCGGCCCCGGCGTCGCCGGCCGCCCCCATGTCGGGCGCCTCCGGTGACACCGACGACGACACCGGCGGGGCCTCCCCCGACGAGGCCGTCGCCGACCAGGTCGACGCGCCGCACCCGGTGACCACGCCGGACGACCCGGCCGAGGTCGTGGACCTCGACGCCGCCCGCGACGACAAGGCCTGAGCGACGGGGCCTGAGCCACCCGCGGCCGGGCCTCAGCTCGGCGTAGGCCGCCTGGACCGGCCGGAGGAGAGATCCTCCGGCCGGTTCTGCTCCACCCAGGCGTCGATCTGCTCCCACCATCGGTAGAGCCAGTCGATGCGGGCCTCGCGGCCCTCGGGGATCTCGGCGCGGGGGACCTGCCACCAGCGCATGATCAGCACCTTGTCCATCGGCAGCTCCCGCCACACGTCCGCCACGGTGCGCAGGTGGTCCAGGCCGGTGTGGGCCACCATCACCACGTCGGCGTCGGGTGCGGCGTCGAGCGCGGCCAGGAAGCCGCCCGGCTTGGGGGCCAGCACGTGGGTCATCTGCTCGGCCCGCCGGGCCATCCGCTCCATGCCCAGCCGGCGCAGCCGGTCGATGGCGCGCTGACGCCGCTCGGGGGTGAAGTTGCCGCCCTCGGGGAAGATCACGAACGCGTCGTTGTCGTCGAGCCCCTGCGCGAGGCTGGCCACCTGGCTCTCGAGGTCCTCGCCGTCGCCGGGGTGGGGGGTGATGAACCGCGCCGGGATCCGGTTCAGCAGCACGTCGATCGCCGGGTCCCAGGCCAGGGTGTCCTTGAGCACGACGCGCGGCTCGCGGGAGTACCAGTGCATCAGCGCGTAGATCAGCGTGAAGGAGTCCCCGGGCCCGGCGTGCCGGCAGCAGACCACCAGCGGGACGCCCGGGTGGGCGTCCGGCGAGGGCCCGTCGGTGACGATCCGCAGGCCCAGCACCCGCCGCGCCTCCCGGAAGAACACCCACGTCACGCCCTGGACGAGGTCGTAGTGGATGCCCTCGAAGTACGGCGTCCGGATCCGCCGGCCGAAGCCCGACGCGAGCCACAGCCCGAGCATCACCACGAGCAGCAGCGACTCGCAGGTCAGGTAGAGGATCGCCACCCACAGCAACCGCCCGGCGCGCAGCCGGCCGGGGAGGAGCGGGGAGAGGGCCGCGGCCGCGATCAGCCACAGCGGCAGGGTCACCCACACCAGGCCGGTCAGCGCCACCACGGCCGGGGCGAGGACGAGACGGCGCAGCAGCCAGGTCCCCGGGCCGCTCACCGGGCGCCCGGCCCGGCCAGGTGCTCGCGGAGGTAGGCGCCGGAGGCCTCGTAGGTCTCGTCGATGCGCCGCTGCACGCCGGCGAAGTCCCGGCTGCCCAGCAGGCTGTCGTCGCGGGTGGAGGTGCCGCGCGCCGGCAGCACGTGGGCCTCCACGTCGTCGGGCAGCTCGGACATCTCCCGGACGAACCGGTGCCGGCGGGCGATCTCGAAGGAGACCCGGGCCACCTCCCAGGGCCGGCGCGGCACCTGCAGCGGCCGGTCCACCCGACCGACCTGCAGCACGAAGATGCGCGTCGCCCCCAGCCGCACCGCCCGGGCGACCGGGATCGAGTTGACGATGCCGCCGTCGAGGAAGTGCTCGTCGCCGACCTTGGCCGGCGGCAGCAGCCCGGGTACGGCGGCGCTGGCGACGACCGCGTCCACCACCGGACCGGAGTCGAACCAGTGCTCGCAGGCCCGCTCGATGCTGGCCGCGCACACCTGGAACCGGACCGGGAGGTCCTCGATCCGGGTGTCGCCGAACTCCTCGCGCAGCCGCTTCTTCAGCGGCTTCGCGGAGTAGATGTGGGTGCCGGTGGACACCGCCCGGCGCACGGTCCGGAACGGGCGGTCGCCGTACACCTCCTGCCGGGCCTCGCTGGCGCCGCGCCACAGGTCGGTGAGCCGCCCGATCACCGCCGGCGACGGGTCCCGGGCCACCATGGCGCCGTTGAGCGCGCCGACGCTGGTGCCGAGCACCAGCTCCGGGCGGATGCCGTGGTCGAAGAGCGCCCGCAGCATGCCGACCTCGACCGCGCCCAGGACCCCGCCGCCGCCGAGCACGAACGCGGTCGTCACGCGGTCACCTCGGGTAGTCCGTGACGAAATGGCCCCGTCCGGGGCTCGGGAGGGGCCGGAACGTCACGGACTATCTCGCCTCGGCGGTGGAGACCAGCTCGGGGTGCTCGGCCCGCAGCCGTTGGGTGACCCGGTGCTCGACCCAGAAGATCAGCAGCGGGATCAGGCCGGCGGCCAGGGCGACGACGGTGAACGTCGCGCTCCACCGGGCCCGCCGGGAGAGGAAGAACGCCACCACGACGTAGATCATGAACGCCCATCCGTGGGCGACCCACAGGATGCTCGCGGACTCGCCGAACCGCTGCAGGCTGCTGCCCTCGGTCGCGAGATACTTCAGGGGGAGCGCCACCAGCGCGCAGAACGCGAGCAGCACGCCGACGATGATCGCCAGCACGCGGTAGGCGTTGAAGAGGTTCTTCACGTCCTCGAGGTTACTGACCCGCCGCGGCCGCCCGCCGGCTCACCCCCGACCCGGTCCCCGGGAGTGGCCTGGGTCTCCACCGGCTCGCCCTCGCGACGCACGTCGCGCACCCACCGGCCCCAGATGAAGACCGCGAACCCGGCGAAGAACCACCACTCGATCGCGTAGAAGAGGTTGCGCAGCGCGGTGAACGCTCCCGCCGGGGGCAGCTGCTGCAGGTCGGCGTGCACCAGGCCGCTGGTGCCGTCGTTGGTCGCGGCCGCGCCGACCGGCCAGTCGCCCGGCGCGGCCCGGTCGGCGACGACGGCGTACGCGCCGTAAAGGTCCTGGTGCACGTGCTGGAGCAGGTCGGCGGTGCGCAGCTGGGGGAGCACGTCGTCGCCGGGGTCCTTGTCCATCTCCCCCGAGCCCTCCGAGGGCTGGAGCCAGCCGACCATCCGGGCGGTGCCGGTCGGGGGGGCCGGTGCCTGCGCGGGCCGGGCGACCCAGCCCCGCACGACCGGGATCGCGGGGTCGTGGGCGCCGGGGATCGCCAGCGGGGTCACCACCCAGTAGCCGTCCTGGCCGTCGTGCTCGCGTCCGGAGACGTAGACGGTGCCGCCCGGCACCCAGGTGCCGTCCAGGACCACCGGCTGGCCGACCCGGTCGCCGGGGAACGGCGCGTCCGGCCCGATCACCGAGCGCAGCGGCACCGGGGCGGAGCGGGTCAGGTCCTGGGCCTCGGCCGCGCGGCGGGCCCCCCACGCGTCGTACTGCCAGACCCCGAGACCCACGGCGGCCAGCGTCAGCACCAGCGCCAGCAGGTGCACGCCCCAGTAGCGCGGGGCGAGCGGGGAGGGCACGTGGGGAAGTCTACGAACCCCTCCGCGCCGGCGCGGCGACGGTGCCCACCGGGCGGGGCCTCCTGTCGCCGAGTCGGCGCATGTTGACGTTCCACACGGGAACACGGCGCCAACGAGCGCCGACTCGGCGTGCGTACGGCGTCAACGAGCGCCGACTCGGCGTACACACGCCGTCAACCAGCGCCGACTCGGCGGATCAGGGGCCGGTCGGCTCCGGGATCGGCGTCACCTCGTCGCAGACGGCGAACGGCAGCTCCTCGCCCAGCACCAGGCGGGCCGCGAGCGCCGGGCGCGGCACCTGGTAGCCGATCCGGCCGGTGGCGGGGTCGCCGACACCGTTGCGGAAGGCCTCGCCGAACTCACCCGCCGGCCAGTGGTCGCCGAGGTGCAGGCGGTCGAAGAGGTCGGTGCGCCCGGTCGCCATCCGCACGGTGGCCAGGTGGTCGCCGAAGGAGACCGCGAACGCGTCGAGGCCGTCGAGCTGCGTGACCCGGGCGGCGACCCGGTCCTGCTGCTCGGCGTCGGCATCCGGGCCGAGCGCGTCGGTGAGCGGCACGCAGCCGCGACGGACGTAGGTCGCCTCCGCGCGGTCACCCACCAGGCCGACGACCGCCGGGTCCGTCGCCCAGCTGGCAACCGAGTCGGCGGTGGTGCCGGAGACCACGAGGTGCTCGCCGGCGACGACCCGGGCGCCGGCGAGGCCCGCGACACCGTCCCGGACCGCCCGGCGGACCGGTTCGAGATCGAGCCCGGGGCGCAGCGCGAGCACGTAGCCGGTGCCGTCGGGGCCGCGGAAGTGCGCCTCCCAGTCGACGTCGTCCTCGGTGAAGCCGTAGTCGAGGTCGAGCCGGGAGGTCTCCGGCCGCAGCTGCCCCTCGGTGAGCAGCGGCGCCTCGGTCGCCGCCCGCGCCCAGAACTCGGACCGGTCGGTCCTCAGGTCCGCGCCGGTCAGGTCGGGGACGCCGAGCTGGCGGCGTACCTCGTCGAGGTCGGTGACCGTCAGCGTGGTGGCGTCGGCGGGCACCAGCGGCAGCACGGCCTCGGCCGGCTCCGCGCCCGCGTCGTACGCCGGGGTGCCGCTCAGCCGGGCCGGCGGTGCCGAGGAGTCCGCGTCCGGCGGCGGGACGTCGTCGCAGCCGGCCAGCGCCAGCAGGAGCGCTGCCGAGACCAGGGCGCCCGCCACCCTCGGGCGCCGCGAGGGGCGTGCGGACGACGTGCTGGTGGAGCCTAGGGGACTCGAACCCCTAACCCCCTGCTTGCAAAGCAGGTGCGCTACCAATTGCGCCAAGGCCCCAAGAGGGAGGGTCAGCCGCGCTCGACGTTGTCGGTGGCCTCGGCCCACAGGGCCTGCTCGGCCTTGCCCTCGTCGATCTTCTTCTTGGCGATCACCGCACCGGCGGCGGCCAGCAGGACCAGGACGAGCTTCTTCACGGTGACTCCCAAACTGGGTCGGGGCGCCTGCCGGACTGGCAGGGGTCGGACGTGGGTGTGGTCGCGGGGACCGGGCGGACCCGGCCCGGTGTCCCCTGTTCCGGGGTCGACCCGGCGCACAGGCTAGCAATCGGGGTCGGCCCGCGGGTAATCCGCCGAGCCCGGGGCAGGGCCGGAGGGGCTTGTCTCGCGGCAGGGACCGACCTACCGTGCAGGACACGGGGGCCTGTGACGTGACCCGCATCCGACACCGGAGTCGCGCCGCTCGGGCCGTCCTACTACGGGGAGGACGGGGATGCAGACTCATCTCCTGCGGCGGCTGGCCGCCGAGCTGGTGGGGACGGCCCTGCTGGTGCTCTTCGGAGCCGGGTCCGTGGTGGCCACGCTGACCGTGGGCGGCGGACAGCTGGGGTACGCCGACCTGGGGTTCGTCGCCCTTGCCTTCGCCATCGTGGTGGCCCTGGTCGTCCACGGCTTCGGGCCGGTGTCCGGGGCCCACATCAATCCCGCGGTCTCGATCTCGCTGGCCGTGACCCGGCGCTTCCCCTGGGCGGAGGTGGGTCCCTACGTGGCGGCCCAGCTGGTCGGCGGGTTCGTCGGCGGCCTGCTCGTCGTCGCCGCCTTCGGCACCGACGCCGTCGACCTCGGCATGGGCGCGACCACGCTCGCCAGTGGCGTGCCCTACTGGCAGGGCATCGTCGCGGAGGCGCTCGGGACCTTCATCCTGCTGTTCGCGGTGATGGCCCTGGCCGTCGACACGCGAGCGCCGATCGGCTGGGCGGGCCTGATGATCGGCCTGGCCGTCGCCCTGGAGATCCTGCTCATCGGTCCCCTGACCGGGGGCTCGGTGAACCCCGCACGCACCTTCGGCCCCTACCTCACCCTCAGCGTCTTCGGCGGCGACGTGCCGTGGTCCCAGTACGGCGTCTACGTCGTCGGCCCGCTGCTGGGCGGGATCGCCGCGGTCCTCGTCTACGACCTCCTCGCCCTGACCCGCCCCGCGGAGCGGGCCGCGGCCGAGGCCTCGTACACAGCCGAGACCCCGTCGGCCCCCCAGCCGCCTGGGTCGCCGGGGTCGCCGGCCCCGACCCAGGCACCCACCGACCAGGACTGAGCCACCGACGAAGCCACCATCAAAGCCACCAACAAAGGAGGAAGCCGTCATGCCAGGTAACCGAGTCGTGGTCTACAAGGGCCCCGGAGAGGTCGCGGTCGAGACGATCGACTACCCGAAGCTCGAGGTCCCCCAGGACGTCGTGACGGGGCTGGGCCTGAAGAAGGCGGCTCCACACGCCGCCATCTTGAAGCTGGTCACCACCAACATCTGCGGCAGCGACCAGCACATGGTCCGTGGCCGGACCACGGCGCCCGTGGGCCAGACCCTCGGGCACGAGATCACCGGCGAGGTCGTCGAGGTCGGCGACGACGTGCTCTTCGTCAAGGAGGGCGACATCTGCTCGGTGCCGTTCAACATCGCCTGCGGGCGCTGCCGTATGTGCAACGAGGGAAAGACCGGCATCTGCCTCAACGTCAACCCCGCGCGTGCCGGGGCGGCGTACGGCTATGTGGACATGGGCGGCTGGCTCGGCGGCCAGGCGGAGTACGTCATGATCCCGTTCGCGGACTTCAACCTGCTGAAGTTCCCCGATCGCGACCAGGCGCTGGAGAAGATCCTCGACCTGACGATGCTTTCCGACATCTTCCCGACCGGCTACCACGGCGCCTACACGGCCGGGGTGACGACCGGGTCGACGGTGTACGTCGCCGGGGCCGGCCCGGTCGGACTGGCCGCGGCGCACTCGGCCCAGCTGCTCGGGGCGTCCGTGGTGATCGTCGGGGACATGAACGCCGAGCGGCTCCGCCAGGCGCAGAGCTTCGGGTGCGAGACGGTCGACCTCAGCTCGGGCGGTGAGCTGCCGGACATGATCGAGCAGATCCTCGGGGAGCCCGAGGTCGACGCCGCGGTCGACGCGGTCGGCTTCGAGGCCCGCGGGCACGGCGCCGGCGCGGAGGAGGCGCCGGCCACGGTGCTCAACGACATGATGACCGTGGCCCGGGCCGGGGCCTCGCTGGGCATCCCGGGCCTCTACGTGACCGGCGACCCCGGTGGGGTCGACGAGCACGCCAAGGTCGGCCAGATCGGCGTGCGACTCGGCCTCGGCTGGGCGAAGTCACACGCGTTCGCCACCGGCCAGTGCCCGGTGAAGCGCTACAACCGGCAGCTGATGAACCTGATCCTGGCCGACAAGGCGCAGATCGCGAAGGCGGTCAGCGCCACCACGATCAGCCTGGACGAGGCCCCCAAGGGCTACCAGGAGTTCGACAAGGGAGCGGCCAAGAAGTACGTCATCGACCCGCACGGCATGGTCGCTGCCTGACCCTGCGGGCACCTCGCGGCCGGGCGGCTGCTCAGGCGAGTCGCCCGGCCGCGGGGGTGCCGCGGCGGCACGGGCCGGGAGCCGGATCGGCTCCGCCCGGGCCGGGAGGGACCTGGCCTGACGAACTGGCCGGTGGAGAACCGGCCAGGAGAATTGGCCGGGAGAGAACTGGCGTGGTGGGCCTAACAGGACTTGAACCTGTGACCTCTTCCTTATCAGGGAAGCGCTCTAACCGTCTGAGCTATAGGCCCGGGACCTGGCTGTGCCAGGGGGTGGTCGACCAGCGACCGGAGCGGACATTACCCCACCGCCGAGCGGGCCGACAAAACGGCGTCCGCGCGGCGCCGGGTCTCAGCCCTCGTCCTCCGCGAGCGTCACCTCGATGCCGCCGAGCAGGGCGGCGGCCATGTTGTAGAGGAAGGCGCCGAGCGTGGCGATCGCGGTCAGCAGCACCACGTCGACGGCCGCCACGAGGATCGTGAAGCCGAGCACCCGGGAGGTGCCGAGGTAGTTCTGGACGTCGAAGCCGGCGGAGTCCTGGCCGCCGACGACGTCCTGGACGGTCTGGTTGATCGAGTCCCAGACCCCGGCCGCACCGAGCACGGACCACACCATCAGCACCGAGACCACCGTCACGACGCCGAAGGCGATCGAGAGCAGGAACGCGGTCTTCATCACCGACCACGGGTCGAGCCGGGTCAGCCGCAGCCGCGCCCGGCGCGGTGGGCGCCGGCCGGCCGCCGCCTTGCCGACCACCGAGCGGGACTCGGGGTTGGCGTTGGCCCGGTGCTCGTCCGCCGCGCTGCCGAGCTTGGCCGAGATGCGCTCAGCGATCGGCGGACGGGCGGGGGCCTGGCCGGAGGTCTGTCCGGCGCGCCCCCCACCACGAGCGGTGCGGGGGGAGGTGCGCTCGACGGGACGTTCCGTCATCGGTCCTCACTCTCGCCGGCGTCCTGCGTGCCGGTCTCGCTGGAGTCGGTCTCCTCGGAGGCCTGGGCCTCCACGGATCCGTCGATTGTTGCATCCTCACCTGAGGACGGCGATTCCGCGAGGACCTCGCCGGAGTTGTCCCCGGAGTTGTCCCCGGAGATCTCCTCCTCGGTCTCCTCGTCGTCCCTGGCCTCCACCGAGCGAGCGACCACAGCGACAGCATCCCCGGACTTCGGCGTCACAAACTTCACGCCCATCGTGGAGCGGCCGGTGGCCCGGAACTGCTCGTCGATCGGGCTGCGCACGACCTGGCCGTTCTGGGTGATCGAGAGGATCTCGTCGCCCTCCTCCACGATGAAGGCGCCGACCAGCTGACCGCGCTCCTGGTTGGCCAGCGACATCGCCTTGATGCCCAGGCCGCCGCGCGACTGCAGGCGGTACTCCGAGATCCGGGTGCGCTTGGCGTAGCCGCCGTCGGTGATCGTGAAGACGTACTGCTCCTTGACCCCCGGCAGGTCGCCGGGCGCGATCGCCTCGGGCGCCCCGCCCTCGGAGACCAGCTCGGCGGCGGCGGCCTCCTCGGCCGCGACCTGCTCGGCCCGGATCACCGACATCGACAGCAGCGAGTCGCCGTCGCGGAACTTCATGCCGGACACACCCGAGGTGGCGCGGCCCATCGGGCGCAGCTGGGTGTCCTCGGCCCGGAACCGGATCGACTGGCCCTTGCGGGAGACCAGCAGGATGTCGTCCTCGGAGCTCACCAGCTCCGCCCCGATCAGCTGGTCGTCGTCCTCGCGGAAGTTGATCGCGATCACGCCGGCCTGGCGCGGGCTGTTGTAGTCGGCGAGCCGGGTCTTCTTGATCAGGCCGTTGCGGGTGGCCAGCACGAGGTACGGCGCCTGCTCGTAGTCGCGGATCGCCAGCACCTGGGCGATGTTCTCGTCCGGCTGGAACGACAGCAGCCCGGCCACGTGGCCGCCCTTGGCGTCGCGCGAGGCCTCGGGCAGGTTGTAGGCCTTGGTGCGGTAGACCCGGCCGGCGGTGGTGAAGAACAGCAGCCAGTGGTGGTTGGTGGTCGCGATGAAGTGCTCGACGACGTCGTCGCCGCGCAGCGAGGCCCCGCGCACGCCCTTGCCGCCCCGCCGCTGGGTGCGGTACTGGTCAGCGCGGGTGCGCTTGGCGTAGCCGCCGCGGGTGATGGAGACGACGAGCTCCTCGTCGGGGATCAGGTCCTCCATGGACAGGTCCCCGTCGGCGGCGATGATCTGGGTACGACGGTCGTCGCCGTACTTCTCCACGATCTCGCCGAGCTCGTCGGCGACGATCTGCCGCTGGCGGGTGACGTTGGCCAGGATGTCCTTCAGGTCGGTGATCCTGGCCTCGATCTCGGCGAGGTCGTCGATGATCTTCTGGCGCTGCAGCGCGGCCAGCTGCCGCAGCTGCATGTCGAGGATCGCGTTGGCCTGCAGCTCGTCGATGTCGAGCAGCTCGATCAGGCCCTGGCGCGCGTCGGCGACGTCGGGGGAGCGCCGGATCAGCGCGATCACCTCGTCGAGCATGTCGAGGGCCTTGACCAGGCCGCGCAGGATGTGGGCGCGCTCCTCGGCCTTGCGCAGGCGGTACTCGGTGCGCCGGCGGATGACGTCGATCTGGTGGGTGACCCAGTTGCTGATGAACGCGTCGATCGAGAGCGTGCGCGGCACGCCGTCGACCAGCGCCAGCATGTTGGCGCTGAAGTTGGTCTGCAGCTCGGTGTGCTTGAGCAGGTTGTTGAGCACCACCCGGGCGACCGCGTCGCGCTTGAGCACGATGACCAGGCGCTGGCCGGTGCGGTCCGAGGTGTCGTCGCGGACGTCGGAGATGCCCTGCACCTTGCCGGAGTCGGCGAGCTCGGCGATCTTCAGCGCCAGGTTGTCGGGGTTGACCATGTAGGGCAGCTCGGTGATCACCAGGCAGGTGCGGCCCTTGCTGTCCTCGTCGACCTCGATCACCGCGCGCTGGGTGACCGAGCCGCGGCCGGTGCGGTAGGCCTGCTCGATGCCCTGGCGGCCCACGATCAGCGCGCCGTTGGGGAAGTCGGGGCCCTTGATCCGCTCGATCAGGGCGTCCTGGAGCTCCTCGCGGGTCGCGTCGGGGTGCTCGAGCGCCCACTTCGCGCCCTCGGCGACCTCGCGCAGGTTGTGCGGCGGGATGTTGGTGGCCATGCCGACCGCGATCCCGGCCGAGCCGTTGACCAGCAGGTTCGGGATCCTCGCCGGCAGCACGACGGGCTCCTGGGAGCGGCCGTCGTAGTTGGGCTGGAAGTCGACGGTCTCCTCGTCGATGTCGCGGACCATCTCCATGGCCAGCGGCGCCATCCGGCACTCGGTGTACCGCATCGCGGCGGCGGAGTCGTTGCCCGGCGAGCCGAAGTTCCCCTGACCCTGGACCAGCGGCGCGCGCATCACCCACGGCTGGGCGAGGCGGACCAGGGTGTCGTAGATCGCGGTGTCGCCGTGGGGGTGGTACTGACCCATGACGTCACCGACCACGCGGGAGCACTTGGAGAAGCCGCGGTCCGGCCGGTAGCCGCCGTCGTACATCGCGTAGAGCACCCGGCGGTGCACCGGCTTGAGGCCGTCCCGGACGTCGGGCAGCGCGCGCCCGACGATGACCGCCATGGCGTAGTCGATGTAGGCCCGCTGCATCGAGGTCTGCAGCTCGACGGGCTCGATCCGGCCGCCCGGCCCCTGCGGGGGCGTGCCGTCGGTGGGGGTCTCGGTCACGATTGCTCTCTCTGGTCGCGTCTACTGGGATCTAGGGCTGTCGCTAGACGGCTAGATATCCAGGAATCGGACGTCCTTGGCATTGCGCTGGATGAAGGAACGGCGCTGCTCGACGTCCTCGCCCATCAGGATCGAGAAGATCTCGTCGGCCTGGGCGGCGTCGTCGAGCGTCACCTGCAGCATCAGCCGCTGCTCGGGGTCCATCGTGGTCTCCCACAGCTCCTTGGCGTTCATCTCGCCGAGGCCCTTGTAGCGCTGGACCGGGTTCTCCTTGGGCAGCTTCTTGCCGGCGGCCTGGCCCTCGCGGAGCAGGGCGTCGCGCTCGGCGTCGGAGAAGACGAACTCGTGCTCGGCCGGCTTGTTCCACCGCAGCCGGTAGAGCGGCGGCTGGGCCATGTAGACGTGGCCGTGCTCGATCAGCGGCTTCATGAACCGGAACAGCAGCGTCAGCAGCAGCGTGTTGATGTGGTGGCCGTCGACGTCGGCGTCGGCCATCAGCACCACCTTGTGGTAGCGCAGCTTCTCCAGGTTGAACTCCTCCTGGATGCCGGTGCCGAGCGCGGAGATGATCGACTGCACCTCCTGGTTGCCCAGGACCTTGTCGATGCGCGCCTTCTCGACGTTGAGGATCTTGCCGCGGATCGGCAGGATCGCCTGGATCCGGGGGTCGCGGCCCTGCCGGGCGGAGCCGCCCGCGGAGTCACCCTCGACGATGAAGACCTCGCACTCGCCGGGGTTGGTCGACTGGCAGTCCGACAGCTTGCCGGGCAGGCCGCCGCCGCCGAGCAGCCCCTTGCGGTTGCGCGCGAGGTCGCGGGCCTTGCGGGCCGCGATCCGGGCCGAGGCCGCGGCCTGGGCCTTGCGGAGGATCTCCTTGCCCTCGGCGGGGTTCTGCTCCAGCCAGGCGCCGAGCTGGTCGTTGACCACGCGCTGCACGAAGCCCTTGGCCTCGGTGTTGCCGAGCTTGGTCTTGGTCTGGCCCTCGAACTGCGGCTCGACGAGCTTGACCGAGATGATCGCGGTGAGGCCCTCGCGGATGTCGTCGCCGGAGAGCCGGTCCTCGCGCTTCTTGATCATCCCCCACTCCTCGCCCCAGTTGTTGACGAGGCTGGTGAGCGCCGCGCGGAAGCCCTCCTCGTGGGTGCCGCCCTCGTGGGTGTTGATGTTGTTGGCGAAGGTGTGGACCGACTCGGTGAACGAGGTGTTCCACTGCATCGCCACCTCGAGGCTCATGTGGTTCTCGACGGTCGCGGGCGTCTCGGCCTCGAACGAGATGACCGTGGGGTTCGCCTTGTCCTTGCGGCGGTTGAGGTGGTCGACGTAGTCGACCAGCCCGCGCTCGAACCGGAAGACCTGCTCGATGCCGCCGCCCTCGCCGCGCCTGATCGCGTCGCTGCCGGCCTCGTCCACCTGGTGGGAGACGGTCTCGTCCTCGACGGCGTCGACGATCTCCGAGGCCGCCGGGCGGTCGTCGCGGACGACGATCTCCAGGCCCTTGTTGAGGAAGGCCATCTCCCGGATGCGGGTGGTGATGGTCTCCAGGGAGTACGTCGTGGACTCGAAGATGTCGGTGGAGGCCCAGTACGTCACGGTGGTGCCGGTGCGCTCGCCCGGCTCCATCGGCCGGACCTGCTCCAGGTCGCCGTCGGGGACGCCGAGGCTGAAGCTCTGCCGCCACAGATGGCCGCGGTTCCTGACCTCGACCACCAGGTGGCTGGAGAGCGCGTTGACCACGGAGACGCCGACACCGTGCAGGCCGCCGGAGACCTTGTAGCCACCGCCGCCGAACTTGCCGCCCGCGTGCAGCATGGTCAGGGCCATCGTGACCGCGGGCATGTCGGCGCCGGGCGCGGTGTCGGTGGGGATGCCGCGACCGTTGTCCTCGACCCGGATCGCGCCGTCGGCCTGCAGGGTCAGCACGATCCGGTCGCAGAACCCGGCCAGCGCCTCGTCGACCGCGTTGTCCACGATCTCCCAGATCAGGTGGTGCAGACCGCGCTCACCGGTGGAGCCGATGTACATGCCGGGCCGCTTGCGGACCGCCTCGAGGCCCTCGAGGACCTGGATCGCGGACGCGTCGTAGGAGAAGGCGTCGGGTGGTGCGGTGCCCCCGATCGGTTGGACCGGGATCTCGACGGGGTTCTCGACGGTCTGCTCGTCGGTCACACGCACCTCTTCAGCTGGGCCCGCCGGGGTCCGGATCGGGCGAGGACATACAGAGGGCCGCGGCGACAAGAGGCCAGCGACCCGGCATCCATGATAGCCGCTGGAGGCCCGCATTCCACCTCCCGAGCCGCACGGGGAGGGGATCTGTGGAGGAAAATGCGGTCACAGCGGCTCCTGAGGGCCTCCCGGGCGGCCGAACAGGGGCTCGGTCAGGTCCCTGTACGTCCGCCGGCCCGCTGAGCCGTCTCGTGCGGTCCTCCCGCGGGCCGCCCCCGGCCGGTGGTTTCATGTGAAACCGGATCAGCCGTAGGTGTCCCGCGGGCCCCGGCCGTCGCGGACCGAACGGGGACCCTTCTTCCAGGTCGGGCCGTGGGGTCCGAGGACCTCGATCAGGGCGACGGTGCCGTGGCCCAGCTCCTGGTTCAGCCGCCGCACCAGCGTCGGCGCGAGCAGGCGCAGCTGGGTGGCCCAGGCGGTGGAGTCGGTCCGCACCACCAGCTTGCCCTCGGCGAACGACTCCGGGGTGCAGTGCTGGGCGACCTCGTCGCCGACCAGCTCGGGCCACCGTCCGAAGACCCCGTGCACCCGCAGGTCGAGGTCCCACCCGTGGTCGCCGACCAGGCGGTCCAGCGTGGTCTCCAGCAGCTGCGGGTCCCGGTCGTCGGGGTGCGCGCCCGAGGCCCGCGGCCGCGCCCGGCGGCCCCCGCCCTGGCGCGGCCGCCGGCGTGCCGGGTCGCCGCCCGCGCGCGCGGTCGCCCGGGCCAGGGTCCGGGCCAGGTCCAGCCCGTCGTCGTGGTGCTCCTCCTGGCCGTCCTCCTGGCCGTCCCCCTGGCCGTCCCCCCGGCCGTCCCGCTGGTGGTCGGCCGGCGTGCCGGCGTCCACCCCGTCCTCCGACGGCGCGCCGGGGCCGTCGCCGGCGCCCTCGGTCGGCCCGGTCGGAAGCAGCGGGCGGTCACCGACCATCGTCGACCCCGGACAGCTCTCCGCGGGCCGCGTCCTCGCCGGGGTCCACCCCTGGATCCACCTCGGGGTCGACCTCGGGATCCACCTCGGGGCGGACCTCGCCCCCGGCGACCACGAACCGGGCGCCCTGCAGGGCCGCGGGCACGTCGGCGCCCACCGCCGCGGTGACCAGCACCTGCTCGGCGCCGGCGACCAGTTCGGCGAGCCGGGCCCGGCGCTCGGTGTCGAGCTCGGCGAAGACGTCGTCGAGGATGAGGATCGGGTCGTCGCCGTCGGCGCGCAGCAGGTCGTAGGACGCCAGCCGCAGCGCGAGCGCGAAGGACCACGACTCGCCGTGCGAGGCATAGCCCTTCACCGGCAGCCGGGTGCCGGCCTCGCCCTGGCCGAGCGAGAGCAGCAGGTCGTCGCGGTGCGGACCCACCAGCGACAGCCCGCGGTCGATCTCCTCCCGGCGACGCCGCTCGACCTCGGCCAGCAGCGCCCCGGCCAGCGTCTCCCGGTCCGGGGGCGCCTCGCCGGCGTCGCCGGGGAGGGTGAACGAGGGCCGGTACTCCAGGCCCGCGTCGTCGCGGGAGGCGCCGCGGGCCACGGTCTCGTACGCCGCCCCGACGTACGGCGTGAGCGCCCGCACCAGCGCCAGCCGCTCGTCGAGCAGTTCGGCGCCGGTCCGGGCCAGGTGCTCGTCCCACACGGCCAGCGTGCCCAGCGCCGCCTCCTGGGCGTCCCGGCCGCCCCGGCGCGCGGCGCCGAGGTTCTTCAGCAGCGAGTTGCGCTGCTTGAGCACCCGGTCGTAGTCGCTGCGCACGCCGGCCAGCCGGGGCGTGCGCAGCACCAGCAGGTCGTCGAGGAAGCGGCGCCGGTCCGACGGGTCGCCCTTGACCAGGGTCAGGTCCTCGGGGGAGAAGACCACGGTGCGCAGGATCCCGACCAGGTCCCGCGACCGGGGCAGCGGCGACCGGTTCACCCGGGCGCGGTTCGCCCGCCCGGGGTTGAGCTCGATCTCGAGCACCGCGGTGCGGCCGTCGCGCACGACGGCGGCTCGGACCACCGCCTGGTCCGCCCCCGCGCGCACCAGGGGCGCGTCGGTGGCGACCCGGTGGGAGGACTGCCGGGAGAGGTAGTCGACGGCCTCGACCAGGTTGGTCTTGCCCTGCCCGTTGCGGCCGATGAACGCGGTGACGCCCGGCTCCAGCCGGACGTCGGCGGCGGCGTACGAGCGGAAGTCGTGCAGGACCAGGTGCGAGACGTACAACGCGGGCCAGCCAGGGGTCGGGTCAGGAGGCGTCCCCGCCCGGAGGCGGGGCGGTGCGGGTGGCGTGGCCGCCGAACTGGTTGCGCATCGCGGCGATCGCCTTCATCGCCGGGCTCTCCTCCTGGCGGGAGGTGAACCGGGCGAACAGCGACGCGGCGATGACGTTGAGCGGGACCGCGTGGTCGATCGCGGCCTCCACCGTCCACCGGCCCTCGCCGGAGTCCTCGGCGTAGCCGGCGATCTGGTCGAGGTGGGTGTCCTCCTTGAGCGCCTCGACCAGCAGGTCGAGCAGCCAGGAGCGGATCACGGTGCCCTCGCGCCAGGAGTCGAAGACCTCGGTGACGTTCTCGACCAGGTCGACCTTCTCCAGCAGCTCGAAGCCCTCGGCGTAGGACTGCATGATGGCGTACTCGATGCCGTTGTGGACCATCTTGGCGAAGTGGCCCGCGCCCGGCGCCCGGCCGGCGTGCACGAACCCCGAGTCGCCCTCGGGCTTGAGCGCGTCGAAGGCCGGCTGGACCTTGGCGACGTCCTCCGCGGAGCCGCCGCACATCAGCGCGTAGCCGTTCTTCAGCCCCCACACCCCGCCGGAGACCCCGCAGTCGACGAACCCGATGCCCCGCTCGGCCAGCAGCGCGGCGTTCTCCTGGTCGTCGGTCCAGCGCGAGTTGCCGCCGTCGACGACCAGGTCGCCCTCGTCGAGCAGGTCGCGCAGCGTCCGGACGGTCTCGCGGGTCGGGTCACCGGCCGGCACCATCACCCAGACCACGCGCGGGGCCGGCAGCTTGCCGACCATGTCCTCCAGGCTCGAGGCGTCGGAGAGCTCGGCGTTGCGGTCGTAGCCGACCACCGTGTGCCCGGCGTCGCGCAGCCGCGTGCGCATGTTCCCGCCCATCTTGCCGAGTCCGACGAGTCCGATCTCCATGCGTGTGCTCCTCAAGGTTGCAGGTGCTCGTCAGGCTAGTTCCCCGCGGGGTACGCCGGGCCGGCCACCCCGCCGGCCACCCCGTCGGCCACCGCTCGTCGAGCCGGTGGCCATCCCGTCGGGACCGGTCGGGGCCGGCTCAGGAGAGCAGTCGACGCGGCATCAGCAGGTAGCGGAACGGCGAGTCCTCGCCGCCGTCCTCGCCCGTGGACCCGCTGATCACGACCGGCTTGGACGCCTGGGTGAAGGCCAGCTCGACGACCGGCTGGTCGATGGCGCCCAGGCCGTCGAGGAGGAACTGCGGGTTGAAGCCCGTGGTGATGTCCTCGCCGTTGACGGTCGCCTCGATCGACTCCGAGGCCTGGGCCTCGTCGCCGGAGCCAGCGTCGAGGGTGAGCACGCCGTCGCTGAACGCGAGCTGGACGGCCGTGTTGCGTTCGGCGACCAGCGCCACGCGCTTGACCGACTCGATCAGCGCACCCTTGTCGACCAGCGCCTTGGTCTGGTGCTCGCTGGGGAACAGGCTGCGGACCTTGGGGAACTCGCCGTCCAGCAGCCGGGTCGTCGTCCGCCGTACGCCGCCGGGCGCCGCGCCCTCGAACCCGATGATCCCCTCGCCCGAGCCGGAGGCGGCGAGCGCGATGGTGACCTCGCTGCCGGCGGTCAGGGACTTGGCGGTGTCGCCGAGCACCTTCGCCGGCACGAGCGCGGCCAGCGACTCGTCGGGGGTGCGCGGGTTCCAGCCGAGCTCGCGGTGGGAGAGCCGGAACCGGTCGGTGGCGAGCAGCGAGATGCTCGAGCCCTCGATCTCGATCCGGACGCCGGTCAGCACCGGCAGCATGTCGTCGCGGCCCGCGGCGGTGACCGCCTGCGCCACGGCGTGGGCGAACTCGTCGCTCTGCACGGTGCCGGTCGCGGCGGGCATCTCGGGCAGCGTGGGGTAGTCCTCGACGGGCATCGTCTGCAGGCTGAAGCGCGCCGAGCCGCAGGTCAGGGACACCCGGGAGCCGTCGAGCACCATCTCGACCGGCTTGGCGGGCAGGCTGCGGCAGATGTCGGCGAGCAGCCGGCCGCTGACCAGCGCGCGGCCCTCGTCGCTGACGTCCGCGCGCAGGGTGGCGCGGGCCGAGGTCTCGTAGTCGAAGGTCGAGAGGACCAGGCCCTCGTCGCTCGCCTCGATCAGCAGGCCGGCGAGCACCGGGACGCTCGGACGGACGGGGAGGCTGCGGGCAGCCCAGGCGACGGCATCGGCGAGCACGTCGCGCTCGACGCGGAACTTCACAGTGGGTGTTCCTTCGGTTCGTGGAATCACAACGGTGCACGTTGTGGCTGCGAGGTCTGGGGTGTGCATCCTGCCATGCGCCGCGAGGGCGCGGGAGGTTCGGTGGGGATTCCCCCGAGGAGGGCCCGGGGCAGGGCCCGGCGGGGGCCGCTGGTGGTGGGTCCTCGTGGGTCCTGACGGGGGTTGCCCGAGGGGGTGGACCTAGGAGGTTGTCCCCAGGCAGGGGGCGGAGTGGATGTTCACCGGGATTCGATCCAGTTGACGGTCCGTGGGAGTCACAGCAACCGTGGAAACTGTGGATAACTCCCGTCCGCGCAGGTCAGCGTGGCGAGTCGGGTGCACAGGGGGTGTGGAGCAGCCTCGGGAGGAGTCACAAGAAATGTGCAGTCGGGTCCGGCGCCGGGCGACGCCCACCGGGTTGTCCACAGGCCGTCCCGGGATCGGTGGCCGCCGACCACAGGCGCTCCACAGGCCGGGTGCCTGTGATTCGAGGCCTGCCGAGCAGGCCGGAATCGTTGTGAGGGAACGATTCTGGGACCCCGCCGGTGGCGGCGAGTGCGGTGCGGGCGCCGGCCGCGGGGTCCAGATCGTCGCTGGGAGAACGATTCCGGGGGGTCTCAGCCCTGGCGGGCCTGCATCTTGACCCGGTTCGTCAGCTCGCTGACCTGGTTGAAAACGGCCCGCCGCTCGGCGAGCAGCTGGTTGATCTTGCGGTCGGCGTACATGACGGTGGTGTGGTCGCGGTTGCCGAACTGCGCGCCGATCTTCGGCAGCGAGAGGTCGGTGAGCTCGCGGCACAGGTACATCGCGATCTGACGGGCCATCACGAGGTGCCGGCCGCG
Source organism: Nocardioides panaciterrulae (assembly GCF_013409645.1). Lineage (NCBI taxonomy): Bacteria > Bacillati > Actinomycetota > Actinomycetes > Propionibacteriales > Nocardioidaceae > Nocardioides > Nocardioides panaciterrulae. Next base: position 49,722 of record NZ_JACCBG010000001.1, read on the forward strand.
GCTGGGGCCGGTGAGCTCCTCGATCGACAGCCCGAAGTACGCCGCGGTCTGGGCGATGATCAGCGCCGCGGTGATCTCCGGCTCGCCACCCTCGGGGATCAGGTCCTTGAGCACGATCTCGGCCAGGGTCATGTCGACCTCCTGGCGGTTGAGGTTGGCGAACGCCGTCACCCGGATCAGCGCACCCTCGAGCTCGCGGATGTTGGTCTGGATCTTGGAGGCGATGAACTCCAGCACGTCCGGCGGCGCGGTGAGCCGGTCCATGGCGGCCTTCTTGCGCAGGATGGCGATGCGGGTCTCCAGGTCGGGCGGCTGGACGTCGGTGATCAGCCCCCACTCGAACCGGTTGCGCAGCCGGTCCTCGAGCGCCTCGAGGCGCTTCGGCGCCCGGTCGGAGGTCAGCACGATCTGCTTGTTGGCGTTGTGCAGGGTGTTGAAGGTGTGGAAGAACTCCTCCTGGGTCTGGGTCTTGCCCTCCAGGAACTGGATGTCGTCGATCAGCAGCACGTCCACGTCGCGGTAGCGCCGCTTGAACCGGTCCTGCCGGTCGTCGCGGATCGCGTTGATGAACTCGTTGGTGAACTCCTCGCTGGAGACGTAGCGCACCTTCGCCCCGCTGTAGAGGCTGCGCACGTAGTGACCGATCGCGTGCAGCAGGTGCGTCTTGCCCAGCCCGGAGTCGCCGTAGACCAGCAGCGGGTTGTAGGCCTTCCCCGGCGCCTCGGCGACCGCGACCGCGGCGGCGTGCGGGAACCGGTTCGAGGAGCCGATCACGAAGGTCTCGAAGGTGTACTTGGGGTTGAGCCTGGTCTCCAGGGCGGTCGCCGGCCTGGTCTCACCCACGGCCGGGACGGGCGCCGGGACCGGCGCCGGCATCGCCGGCGAGGCATTCATCGACAAGTCGTCATGTCGACTTCTCGGGGTCTCGGTGGCCGGGGCGTGGTCCTCGGTGGTGACCACCCGCTCCTCGAGCTGAGGGTTCACGGTGACCGCGATCCGGATCTCCCGGCCGAAGGCGACCGTGAGCGCGTCCTCGAGCTGGCCGCGTAGCCGGCCCTCGAGCTGGGTGCGGGTGAAGTCGTTGGGCACCGCGATGATCGCGGTGCTCTCGTGCAGCGTCACCGGCTCGCTGGCCCGCAGCCAGGCCCGCTGGTTGGGCTGGAGGTCCGCGACGACCCCGCGCCAGGCCGTGCCGAGATCCGAGGTGCTCTGCTCCACGGGGTTCCCGCCTCGCTTCCGTGTTCATCGGTGCCGCTCGAAGTCCCCATGCTCGGTCACCACCGTCGCGCTCGCAGCGAAACGATCGGGCCCGGGCCGGGGCCGGTCTAAGTCTCCACAGCCTTGTCCACAGGCTGTGAACCCGGGCCTCTCCCTGTGGAGAGGCTGGGCCCGAGACGCACCGCGACAGCTTCGTGATCATCATCGTTGCAGGTCAGACCCGCTTTTCGCGTGGACGTGACCGCCGTCACAAGCGGTGGATGATCCCCAGCCGTCCGGGGTGTGAGGGAACCTCGGAGACAGCGAAAGTAACAAGCCCCCGGGCGGCACAGCAAGACGTCATCCACAGGCCGGTGGACCGCCCCCGGACCGTGGTTTGACCCTGTCGAACGCCAGCGCGTACCGTTGGCCGGTCACCCGGTGTCGACCGGTGCCGCATGTCCACGCAGCCTTGCCGCTCGTGGGTGGGCGGTGCCTGCCGAAACATGGCGTCACGGAGCCGAGCTCCGAGGCATCGCCGATCCACCGGCGTGGCTGCCCTGTCACACCATGGAGAGAAGCTCGTGAGCAAGCGTACGTACCAGCCGAACAACCGCCGCCGTCACAAGGTGCACGGGTTCCGCCTGCGCATGCGCACCCGCGCCGGCCGCGCCATCCTGTCCTCGCGGCGCCGCAAGGGCCGCAACAGCCTGGCGGTCTGAGACCGGCTCCGGCCGGCCGACCCGCCCTGTGCTGACCTCAACCCACCGGCTTCGCGACGCCGCGTCCTTCCGGACCGCGGTGCGCCAGGGCCGGCGGGCGGGGTCGCGCACCCTCGTCGTCCACCTGTTCGCACCCGAGCCCGGGACGGCCTCCCCTGCGGGGGCGGCCGCGCCGGGCGCGGTGCGTGTGGGCTTCGTGGTGAGCAAGGCGGTCGGCAATGCCGCGACCCGCAATCGCGTGAAGCGCCGACTCCGCCACCTGGCCCGGGAGCACGTGTCGTCGCTCCCGGGCTCTGCTGTGCTCGTCGTGCGCGCGCTGCCGGCGGCAGCCGTTGCGTCGTACCCGGAACTCGGCAGCGACCTGACGCGTTGCCTCGGGCGGGTGATGTCGTCGTGAAGTACGTCCTGATCGGCCTCCTGAGGGCCTATCGCACGCTGATCAGCCCGCTCTACGGCCAGGTCTGCCGCTACTACCCCTCGTGCTCGGCCTACGCGCTGGACGCGGTGCGGGAGTACGGCAGCATCCGTGGGAGCTGGCTGGCGGTGCGCCGGCTGGCCCGCTGCCACCCGTGGGCGGCCGGCGGCTACGACCCGGTGCCGGTCCGACAGAGTCCTCCCCGCGCAGACGCGGGGCCTCCCTCGACGCAAGGAGCCTGACCCCGTGGGAAACCTGGGCGCAATCGGTCACTTCATCATGACCCCGCTCTACTACGCGATCTCGGCCGTGCTGGTCGCGTGGCACTCGCTCCTGTCCCTGGTCCTGCCCGCGGACGGCGGGATGTCCTGGGTGCTGTCGATCATCGGGCTGACCCTGGTGATCCGCGCCGCGCTGATCCCGCTTTTCGTGAAGCAGATCAAGTCCAGCCGGAACATGCAGCTGATCCAGCCCAAGGTCAAGGAGCTGCAGAAGAAGTACGGCCACGACCGGGAGAAGCTGGCCCAGGAGACGATGAAGCTGTACAAGGAGAGCGGAACCAACCCGTTCGCCTCGTGCCTGCCGATCCTGATCCAGATGCCGATCTTCCTGGCGCTGTTCAGGCTGCTCGACCACGCGGCCAAGAATCAGCAGGGCAACGGGTTCCTGACCGACTCGCTGGCCAAGAGCTTCGGCGACTCCGAGATCTTCGGGGTCATGAAGATCAACGCGACCTTCGTCAGCCCGGCCGGCAGCGTCGCGGTCCAGGTGCTGGCGGCCTTCCTGGTGGTCGCGATGACCGCCACGACGTTCACCACCCAGCGCCAGCTGATGAGCAAGAACATGCCCTCGGACGCCATGAGCGGCCCCTACGCCCAGCAGCAGAAGATGCTGCTCTACGTGCTCCCGGTCGTCTTCGCCGTCGGTGGCATCGCGTTCCCGATCGGCGTCCTGTTCTACTGGACCACCTCGAACCTGTGGACCATGGGCCAGCAGTTCTACGTCATCCGTAACAACCCGGCGCCGGGCACCCCGGCGTTCACGGCGAAGGCCGAGCGCGACCGCGCGAAGGCCGCCCGGCACGACGCCCCCGCGGCGGCCGAGGTCGTCGAGTCCGAGCAGCCCGAGCAGGAGCGGCGCTCCGCCCAACGGCAGCAGCCCCGCCGGCAGACCCGTCAGCAGCGCCGGAAGTCCGGTGGCGGGCGTCCCACCGACCAGCCCAACTCCGAGGGAGAGCAGCAGTGAGCGAGACCGACGCCCAGAACCCCAGCCAGGCCTCCGACCCCGAGCTGACCGGCGACGAGGCCCCGGCCAACGACCGGGTGCGCGAGCTGGAGCGCGAGGGTGACATCGCGGCGGACTACCTCGAGGAGCTCCTCGACATCGCCGACCTCGACGGCGACCTCGACATGGACGTCGAGGGCGACCGGGCCGCGGTGTCGATCGTCGGCGCCGACCTCAGCCAGCTGGTGGGGGCCGACGGCGAGGTCCTCGACGCCCTGCAGGAGCTGACCCGGCTCGCGGTCTACCGCGAGACCGGGGAGCGCTCCCGGCTGATGCTGGACGTGTCCGGCTTCCGGGCCCGCAAGCGCGCCGAGCTGCTCGAGCTCGCGGAGGAGACCATCGCGCGGGTGAGGGAGCACGGCGAGCCGGTGTCGCTCCAGCCGATGTCGCCGTTCGAGCGCAAGGTCGTGCACGACGCGGTGGCCGCGGCCGGGCTCTCCTCGGAGTCCGAGGGCGCGGAGCCGAGGCGCTACGTGGTGGTCCTCCCGGAGTGAGCTGATGGACGACGACGTTTCACGTGAAACAACACCCTCCGCGCCGGAGCTGGCGCGGGGGGTGTTCCCTTGTGCGCGCCTGGGGCTCGCCGAGCGGTACGCCGAGCTGCTGGCCACCGACGGGGTGGTCCGCGGCCTGATCGGCCCCCGCGAGGCGCCCCGGCTGTGGGAGCGGCATCTGGTGAACTGCGCCGTGCTCGGTGAGCTGATCCCGGAGGGCTCGACGGTGTGCGACCTGGGGTCCGGAGCCGGCCTGCCGGGGCTGGTGCTGGCGATCGCCCGGCCGGACCTGCGGATCACGCTGGTGGAGCCGCTGCTGCGCCGCACCACCTTCCTCGAGGAGGCGGTCGAGGACCTGGGCCTGCACGCGGTCGAGGTCGTGCGCGGCCGGGCGGACGCGCTGCACGGCCGGCGTACCTTCGACGTCGTCACCTCCCGTGCGGTGGCCCCCCTGGAGCGGCTGCTGGGCTGGTCGATGCCGCTGGTCGCGCCGACCGGGGTGCTGCTGGCGATGAAGGGGTCCTCGGTCCAGGAGGAGATCGACGCCGCTGCGGAGGAGCTCTCCCGCTGGGGCTGCGACGAGCCCGTGGTCCACGTGCTCGGTGAGGGGTTGGTGCCGGTGCCCACGTATGCCCTCCAAGTGGCTTGGGAGGATCCGGCGCGGGTATCTTGGCCGCTTGTCGCCGAGAGCGGCGGACGACGGTCCGCGGCGGGGCGTGGACGCAAGGCGAAGCGAAGGCGGCAGGCGTGACGGACGGTTCGACAGGTCCCGACAGGGCAGCGCTCGGGTGGCCCGAGGAGGAGACCTCCGCAGCATTCGCGGTGCCGGTCCCTGAGTCGCCCGCCGAGGTGGCCACTGAGTTGTCCACCGGGTTATCCACCGCCCTGGGCTGGCCCGTGGAGCGTGATTATCCACAGGTTGCGGCTGGTCATCCACAGGTCACGACGAAGGAGGACGACGTGGTTTCACGTGAAACGGCGACGTCGAGCCCGGCCGGCGAGGCCGTGCCGCCGCGGGGGTTCACGGTACGCACGGCCGCGGACCTCGCCGTGGACCACGCCACGTTCGACGACGACGCGACCCCGCTGGCCCGGGCCGCGGAGCACACCGTGCTGGCGCGGCACGGCGCCATGCTGCGCCCGGCGCTGCCGCGTCCGGCCGCCACCCGCGTGGTCGTGGTGGCCAACCAGAAGGGCGGGGTCGGCAAGACCACCTCGACCGTGAACGTGGCCGCCGCGCTGGCCCAGCTCGGCCAACGCGTGCTGGTCATCGACCTCGATCCCCAGGGCAACGCCTCGACGGCGCTCGGCGTGGACCACCGCCGCGGCGTGCCGTCGACGTACGACGCCCTCGTCGACGGCGTCCCGCTGGCCGAGGTGGTCAGCCCCTGCCCGGAGGTGGCCTCGCTGGACGTCGTGCCCGCGACCATCGACCTGGCCGGCGCGGAGATCGAGCTGGTGAGCGTGGTCGCCCGGGAGAACCGGCTGCGCAGGGCGATTCGCGCGCATCCCCTCGTCGGCACCGCCGCGGAGGCCGGCGAGGAGCGCTACGACTACGTGCTGGTGGACTGTCCGCCGTCCCTGGGCCTGCTCACGCTGAACGCCCTCGTCGCCGGCGAGGAGATGATGATCCCGATCCAGGCGGAGTACTACGCGCTCGAGGGTCTGGGCCAGCTCCTGGAGACCGTGGAGATGGTCAAGGCGCACCTGAACCCCGAGCTCAGCGTCTCCACGATCCTCGTGACGATGTACGACGCCCGCACGCGGCTGGCCGCGGGGGTCGCCGAGGAGGTGCGCTCGCACTTCGGGGACCAGGTCCTCAAGACCACGATCCCCCGGTCGGTGCGGGTCTCGGAGGCGCCGTCGTACGCGCAGACCGTGATGACCTACGATCCCGGATCGCCGGGCGCACTCTGCTACCTCGAGGCTGCCCGCGAGATCGCGACCAAGGGAGCACCACGATGAACGCCAGCCGACCCCCGCAACGCCGAGGCCTGGGGCGCGGCCTCGGCTCGTTGATCCCGACCGCGCCGGCCCAGCCGGCTCCCGCCGATCGGGACAGCGCGTCTGGGGCGCCGAGCCCCGAGCCGTCACCCGCCGGGGCGGATGCCGCGGCCCGCCCGGAGGCGGGTGCCGAGGAGCGGACGGACGGGCGCACCGACGGCAACGTCTCCGGTGCGGTGCAGGCCGCGCCGGCGGCCGGCCCGGTCGGCAGCGACGGGCTGGCACCCGTAGCCGGTGCCTACTTCGCCGAGATCCCGGTCGGCCTGGTGGCGCCGAACCGGGCCCAGCCCCGCCAGGTCTTCGACGAGGACGCCATGGCGGAGCTGGTCCACTCCATCCGCGAGGTCGGGCTGCTGCAGCCGATCGTGGTGCGTCGGACGGGCGGCGAGGCGTACGAGCTGGTGATGGGCGAGCGCCGTTGGCGCGCGGCCACCGAGGCCGGACTCGAGACGATCCCGGCGATCGTCCGCGAGACCGACGACACCGCGATGTTGCGCGACGCGCTGCTGGAGAACCTGCACCGCTCCCAGCTCAACCCCCTGGAGGAGGCGGCCGCCTACCAGCAGCTGCTGGAGGACTTCGGCTGCACCCACGACGAGCTCGCCGGCCGGATCGGCCGCTCCCGTCCCCAGATCAGCAACACCCTGCGGCTGCTCCGCCTCAGCCCCGCGGTGCAGCGTCGCGTCGCCGCCGGCGTGCTCTCCGCCGGGCACGCGCGGGCGCTGCTCGGCGTCGAGGACCCCGATCGGCAGGACCGGCTGGCGCAGCGCGTGGTCGCGGAGGGCATCAGCGTCCGCGCGCTCGAGGAGATCGTCGCGATCGGCGAGGCGGACGGCCCCGCCCCCCGGGCCCCGCGCCGCAAGCCCTCCGCCCCCGGCCTGGTCGACATCGCCGACCGGCTCTCGGACCGCTTCGAGACGCGGGTGAAGGTCGACCTGGGCAAGGCCAAGGGCAAGATCACCGTCGAGTTCGCGACGCTGGACGACCTCCAGCGCATCGTGGACGTGATGGACCCTCGCAATCGCACCGATCGAGTCATCTAGTCGCTAAGTCGATATAGTGGTTTGTCGACAAAATGATAAAGCGATGAAGCGACTGGCCGACATGCGTGGGCCCCGGTTGTCAGGGCGTTCCCTCGGTTGATGGGCGTTGCAACGGCCCCCAACCGTGGGGATCCCCGGCCAGCCGGGGATTCCTGCAGCCGGCCGGGGCGGGCCGTGGCGGGCCGGGCGGGGCGGTCGCGCCCGTCGGTGACCCGCCGTACCTCCGGGGGTTGTCAGGGCGTTCCCTCGGTTGATGGGCGTTGCAACGGCCCCCAACCGTGGGGATCCCCGGTCAGCCGGGGATCCCTGCAGCCCGGAGCTACCGCTTGCGACGCCGGGCCAGGCGGGCGGCGCGCTCCTCGTCGTCGAGGCGGTCGGCCTCGGCGGGGGTGGGAGCGGAGCCGCCGTGGGAGGCTGGCAGCCACCAGCTGCCGGGAGGCTGCTCGGCGGCCGGGTAGGCGGCGATGGCCTCCTCGAGCATGGTCGCCATCCGGGCGCGCAGCTCGGCGGTCTCGGCGGCCGCGTCCTGGCCGGTGGGGTGGAACGGCTCCCCGACCCGGATCGCGATCGTCCGCCCGCGGGAGAAGTCGCGGGGGTGGTCCTTGGTCATCATCCGGTGGGTGCCCCACAGGATCACCGGGATGATCGGCACGCCCGCGTCGGCGGCGATGCGGACCGCCCCGGACTTGAACTCCTTGAGCTCGAAGGAGCGGGAGATGGTGGCCTCCGGGAAGATCCCCACCACCTCACCGGCCTTCAGGTACTCCACCGCGGTGCGGAACGACGCGACGCCGGCGCCGCGATCGACCTCGATGTGGTGCAGCGACCGCATCAACGGCCCGACCCAGCGGTGGTCGAAGAGCTCGCGCTTCGACATGAACCGGACCAGCCGGTGCGAGGGCTGCGCGGCGAACCCGCCGTAGACGAAGTCGACGTAGCCGATGTGGTTGAAGACCAGCAGCGCCCCGCCGGTGCGGGGCACGTGCTCGGTGCCGGTCATCGTGAAGCGCTGGCCGAGCGCCCGGAAGGCCGCCTTCGCGGCCCAGATGATGGGGGGATAGGTCAGGTCACGCACGGGGCCGTCTCCTCGGTGCTCATGCAGGGGTCTGGTGCCGGGCCACGGCGGCCTGGACGAGTGAGGCGCACACCTGGCCGAGGTCGCGGTCGGCGGCCTGGACGGACAGCGGCACGGTGGAGGTCTCGGTGAACCCGGGTGCGACGTTGACCTCGAGGAACCACACCCGCCCGGCGTCGTCCACGATCAGGTCGGAGCGGGAGACGTCGCGCAGGCCGAGCTCCCGGTGGGCGGCGAGCGCCACCCGGGCGACCTCGGCGGCCAGCTCCCCGGACAGCGGGGCGGGGGTGAGGAACTCCGTGGACCCGGCGGTGTAGCGCGCGGTGTAGTCGTAGACACCGCCGTCGGGCCGGATCCCGACGGCCGGCAGCGCCCGGGGTCCCGAGCCGTCGTCGAGGACGGGTACGGCGACCTCCAGGCCGGTGACCAGCTGCTCGATCAGCGCGACCGCGCCGTACGCGAACGCGTTGACCATCGCCGAGGGCAGCGCTTCGGCGGTGCGCACCACCGACGCGCCGAGCGCCGAGCCGCCCCGGGCGGGCTTGACCATCAGCGGCAGCCCCAGCCGGTCCACCAGGGCGGCCATCACCGCCGCGGCGCCGAGCTCGCGGAAGGTCTCGTGCGGCAGGCACACCGACGCAGGGGTGAGCAGCCCGGCCCGCGCGACCACCGCCTTCGCAACGGGCTTGTCGAACGCGGTGCGGCACGCGGCGGGCGGGGAGCCGACGTAGGGCACGTCGAGCAGCTCGAGCACCTCGCGGATCGCGCCGTCCTCACCGGTCTCCCCGTGCAGCATCGGCACCACGCACGCCGGGCGCTCGGCGCGCAGCACCGAGAGCAGGTCGGCGTCGACGTCGCGCTCGACGACCTCCTGGCCGGTGCCGCGCAGCGCCTCGGCGACCCGGCGGCCCGAGCGCAGCGACACGTCGCGCTCGTGGGAGAGGCCTCCGGCCAGGACGAGGATCGCGCTCAAGGGGTGCTCCACTCCGGTCAGTTCTGTCTCAGCGGGGTCAGCTCAGGTCGCTGCTGGGGGCGTCGTAGCCGCTGCGGGCCTCCACGGCCGCGCTCGGCGGGACCGCGCCGAAGGTCTGGCGCAGCTCCATCTCCTCCTCGAGCACCCCCGCGAGGCGACGGACCCCCTCCCGGATCCTCTCAGGAGTCGGGTAGCAGAACGACAGCCGCATCGACCCCGAGCCGAAGCCGTCGGCGAAGAAGGCGGTGCCGGGGACGTAGGCGACCCGGGCGGTCACGGCCCGCGGCAGCATCGCCTTGGCGTCGACGCCCGGCGGCAGCGTCACCCAGACGAAGAACCCGCCCTCGGGCTCGTTCCACGCGCACGTGGCCGGCATGAAGTCGCGCAGCGCCTCCATCATCGCGTCGCGGCGCTCGCGATACATCTCCCGCATCTGCTTGATCTGGCCCTGCCAGTCGTGCGTCGACAGGTACGCCGAGACCGCCATCTGGCTGAACGACGGCGGGCACAGCGTGGCCGACTCCTGGGCGAGCACCAGCTTCTCCCGCACCGCGTGCGGCGCCAGCGCCCAGCCCACCCGCATGCCGGGCGAGAAGGTCTTGGAGAACGAGCCGAGGTAGATCACGCCCTCGGCCTCGTCGGCGCGCAGCGCGCGCTGCGGCTCGGCCTCGAAGCCGAGCAGGCCGTAGGGGTTGTCCTCGAGCACGAGGATGTCGTGACGCCGGCAGATCTCGAGGATCCGCGGGCGACGCTCGGGGGTGAGCGTGACGCCGGCGGGGTTGTGGAAGTTCGGGATCGTGTAGAGGAACTTGATCGTGCGCCCGGAGGCGCGCACCGAGGTGATCGCCTGCTCCAGCGCCTCGGGGACCAGCCCGTCGGCGTCCATCTCGACGTGCACGACGTCGCACTGGAACGACTTGAACACCCCCAGCGCCCCGACGTACGACGGGGCCTCGCACAGCACGACGTCCCCGGGGTCGCAGAAGATCCGGGTGACCAGGTCGACGGCCTGCTGGGAGCCGACCGTGACCACGACGTCGTCGGGGTGGGCCTCGATGCCCTCCAGCCGCATGACCTCGCAGATCTGCTCGCGCAGGGCGGGATCGCCCTGGCCGGAGCCGTACTGCAGGGCGACCGGGCCGCTGGTCGCGATCAGGTCGCCGATCGCGCTCCCGACCACGTCGAGGGGCAGGCCGGAGATGTTCGGCATGCCGCCGGCCAGCGAGACCACCTCGGGCCGGGAGGCCACCGCGAAGAGGGCCCGGATCTCCGAGGCGGTCATGCCGGCCGTGCGCGCGGCGTACCGGTCGACGTAGGAGTCCAGTCGGGTGCCCGACCCGGCGGGGCGGCCGGGGCCGTGCTGCTGCGCAGGGGTGTTGTCCATGACCGCTCTAGCATGAAGGATGGAGGCCGGCGCCGCACGCGTGGACCGGGGACTGGGCGCGTCGGCCCGGTCACATTGCCGGTCACCTTGCTCGTCGTACTGCTCGTCACACCGCGCAGGAGGGGCCCATGTCGCGCAAGATCGTCCGGCTCACGCTCGACCACCTCGACGCGCTGCCCGAACCCTGTCGCTCCTGCCTGTTCTGGGAGCTGGACCCGGTGCGGCGCGCCCGGGTGGAGGACCCGCGCCGGGAGAAGGACGCCTGGCTCTCGCAGGTGCTGCGCGAGTGGGGGTCCTGCGGCCGGGTCGCGCTCGTGGACTCGCAGCCGGTCGGCTACCTGGTCTACGCGCCCGCGGCGTTCGTGCCGGGGTCGGCGAGCTTCCCGACCGCGCCGGTCTCGCCGGACGCGGTGCTGATGACCACGGTGTACGTCGAGCCCCGGCACGCCGGCGGGGGCCTGGGCCGGATGCTGGTGCAGGGCATGGCCCGCGACCTGATCGAGCGCGGTGGGATCCGGGCGGTCGAGGCGTTCGGCGACACCCGGGGCACCGGGCGGTGCGTGGCGCCGGTGGACTTCCTCAGCAGCGTGGGCTTCAAGACCCAGCGCGCGCACGGCGTGCACCCGCGGATGCGGATGGAGCTGCGCTCGACGGTGACCTGGAAGGACGAGCTCGAGGCCGCGCTGGAGCGGCTGCTGGGCGCGGTGCGCCCCGGGCACAAGACCGCGCCCGCCCCCACGCCGAAGGCGACGAGGAGCGGGCGCCAGGCCCTGTGACAGGCCCTATGACGGGCCCTAGGAGGCGGGCTGGCCTCAGGCGATGAAGTCGGACAGCTCGTTGAGCAGCGTCGCCTTCGGACGGGCGCCGACGATCGACTTCACGACCTCGCCGTCCTTGTAGACGTTGATGGTCGGGATGCCCGTGACGCGGTACGACGACGGGGTGACCGGGTTCTCGTCCACGTTCATCTTGAAGAACGTGACCTTGTCGCCGTGCTGGGCGGCGATCTCGTCCAGGATCGGGGAGACCTGGCGGCACGGACCGCACCACTCGGCCCAGAAGTCCACCAGGACGGGCTTGTCGGACTTGAGGACCTGCGCCTCGAACTCGGCGTCGGTCACGGCAGCGATGTTCGCCACGAATCACACCTCTCTCGGTCGTACTTGGGGATGTCGAGTCAACACCATCGCGGGGGCGGATGTTCCCACCCCGTCCCCACCGCGCCGTGGCCGGCGGGGCGCGACGGCGGGGCGGTGCTCAGGCGCCGGCGATCTGCGCGGGCTCGCCCACCAGCTCCGCGTCGGCGCGCTCCTGCGCCTCGCGCGGGGTCGCGGCCACGTGCTCCAGCTCGGCGAGGAACCGCTCGGCGTCCAGGGCCGCGGCGCAGCCGGTGCCGGCGGCGGTGATCGCCTGGCGGTAGTGGTGGTCGACCAGGTCGCCGCAGGCGAACACCCCGGGCAGGTTGGTGCCGGTGGAGGGGTGGGTGACCACGACGTACCCGTTGTCGTCGAGGTCGACCTGGCCCTGGAGCAGCTCCGAGCGCGGGTCGTGGCCGATCGCGATGAACAGGCCGGTCGCGTCGAGCCGGCGGGTCTCGCCGGTCACGGTGTCCTTGAGCGTCAGCGACTCCAGGCGGTCGGCGCCGTTGATCTCCTCGACCTCGGCGTTCCAAACGATCTCCAGCTTCGGGTCGGCGAACGCGCGCTCCCGCATGATCGCCGACGCCCGCAGCTCGTCGCGGCGCACGATCAGCGAGACCTTGCTGCCGAAGCGGGTCAGGAACGTCGCCTCCTCGACCGCGGAGTCGCCGCCGCCGACGACCGCGATGTGCTGGTCGCGGAAGAAGAAGCCGTCACAGGTGGCGCACCAGGACACGCCGCGTCCGGAGAGCTCCTCCTCGCGGGGCAGCCCGAGCTTCCGGTAGCCGGAGCCGGTGGCCAGGATCACCGCGTGGGCCGTGTGGGTGTCGGTCGCCGTCCTGACGACCTTGACGTCACCGGTGAGGTCGACCTCGACGACGTCGTCGGGGACCAGCTCGGCGCCGAACCGCTCGGCCTGGGCGCGCATCTCGTCCATCAGGGCCGGGCCCATGATGCCGTCGCGGAACCCCGGGAAGTTCTCGACCTCGGTGGTGTTCATCAGTGCCCCGCCGGCGGTCACCGACCCCTCGAAGACGAGCGGGTGCAGGTTCGCCCGGGCGGCGTACACCGCGGCGGTGTAGCCGGCCGGCCCGGAGCCGATGATGATGACGTTGCGGGTCGCAGAAGCGGACATGAAGGGCGATCTCTCCTCGATCGGGGACTCACGGGTGCAACCGATCGTAGGTGCTGGCCATTCCCCGTGCGGGCCCGACCGGCGAGCAGCCGGTCCGCGTCCGGAACGGCCACGGGGCTCAGCGCGCGGGCAGCGTCGTGGTCCGCAGCAGGTCGGTGGTGCCGCACCGGAACAGGTCGACGACCTGGCTGTCCCCCGTGGCGGGACGCAGCACCAGCACGGCCGGGAGCCCGTCGTAGCGCACCGGCACCACCCGGCCGCGACCCCAGTCCGCGGGCTGGCAGTCGAACGCCGGTCGCGACGCGCCGTTGCGGTCCCCCGCGGTCGCGCCCGTCTGGGACATGGCCGCCCTGCGGGCCCGGGTGGCGTCGACCGGGAAGTGGTCGGAGCGGACCCGGACCGGGGGGAGGTCCGGGATCGTCGCGGGGTGGCGGCCCTCGGTCGCGCCCGCACCGGACCCCGCCGACTTGGAGGGGGCGTGGGCGTACGACTGGGGCCCGGTCCCGTCACCGGAGGCCCCGTGGGAGGGCTGGCCCGGGTGCTGGCCCGAGGGCCCGCTCGCGGCGCCGCTGGCGGCGGAGTCCTGGGACGAGCCGCCCGAGGACGAGAACGGCGCCAGCCGGTCCACGCCGACGCCGATGGCGACCACCGCCGCCGCGGCCACCAGCAGGGTGGTGGCCCGCCGCCGGCGGCGGGCGGCGAGGTCGGTGACCTCGGCCGCCGGCGGCGGGACCTCCTGCTGGCCGGCCAGGTCGGCGATGACCGCGTCGAGGCGGCTCGCCACGTCGACGGGCATCGGCTCGGTGTGCCGCGCGTCGGCGAGCAGGCGACGGACCTCACGCGCCCGGGCGCTGGGCCGGTGGGTCATGGCGGTCACCTCCTCGGGTCTGTCTCGGGTCGGTCCGGTGGCTGGTTGCTGGTGGGTCGGGTCGGGCTTCAGGCCGGCGGCCCGCGCGGGGACTCCGGTGATCGGACGGACGAGCCGGGCGGGGGGTTCCCCGACGGGACGTGTCCCCGGTCACCGGCGTACCCCTCGAGGTCGAGGAGCCGGGCCAGTCGGGTCCGGCCTCGTGAGCAGCGGGACTTCACGGTGCCGACCGCGCACCCCAGGATCGCGGCCACCTCGCTGACGGGGTAGCCCTCCATGTCCACCAGCACCAGCGCCGCCCGCTGGTCGGCGGGCAGCGTGGCCAGCGCGGCCAGCACCGCGCCCCGGCGGTCGCCGGCCACGACGGCCTCGGCCGGGTCGGTGGCCTCGGCCCCGGGTGTGGGACCGGTCGCCACCACGCCGCGCCGCTCGTACTCGGCGAGGTCGTCGGGCAACGGGTCGGCGCGCCGGGACCGCGCGGCGCGCAGCCGGTCGAGGCAGGCGTTGACCACGACCCGGTGCAGCCACGTGGTCACGGCCGCCTCCCCGCGGAACGAGCCCGCCCGGCGGTAGGCGGCGACCAGGCCGTCCTGGAGACCGTCGGCCGCGTCCTCGGGGTTGCCCATGGTGCGCAGGGCCACCGCCCACAGCCGGTCGCGGTGCCGGGTGAACAGTACGCCGAACGCCTCGGCGTCGCCGGCCACGTGGGCCCGCAGCAGGTCGGCGTCGCTGGGCTCTCTGTTGGGCTCACCGCCGGGCTCGCTGCTGGGCTCGCCGCCGGGCTCACCGTCCGGCGGGACGCGACCCGGGGTCATCCGCGGACCGCGACCTCGGCCACCTCGCCGCGGTAGCCCCCGTCCACCGGGGGGAGCGAGGTCAGCCACACGGTGAGGTACCGGCCGCGGGCCGGCTTGTCGAGCACGAGGTGGGTGTGGCCGTCGGAGGCACGCACCTTGGCGACCGCGCTCATCGTGGACGCCGACGTGGGCTGCTGGTCGCTGACGAAGAGCGAGGCCGAGGTCGGCTGGCCCAGGAAGGTGAGGTCGACCGAGGCGACGTCGTGCACGGCGCCGAGATCGACGACCAGGCCGACCCCGGTCTTGAGCCCGCCGGGACCCAGGTTCTGGTCGTAGGTCATGGTGCGCCACGCCGTCGACGGGTCGCCGTCCACGGCGAGCGGGGCCAGGTCGGGGTTCTCCTCCGGCGGGTCGCCCTGGGGGTCCAGGTCGGTGGCCGTCAGCCCGGTGATCGGCTCCGCGGAGGCGCTGGGGGTGGCGGAGGGGGTGCTCTGGTGCTCCGCCGGTACGGCGCCGAGCGGGGTCCGTCCGCGCCCGAGGTTGAAGGTGACGACGACCGCCACGAGCAGCAGCAGGCTGACCCCGAGCACCACCGCCAGGCGCATCCAGCTGCGACCGGGGACCTCGTCGTCCTCCTCGTCCTCCTCGGCGATCGGGATCACGCCGCTGCCGGTCCCCGCGCCGGTGCCGGTGCCGGTGTCCCACGGCCAGTAGTCGCGTCCGTCGGTGCTCGCGATCGCGTTCGGCCGGGCCTTGCGCACCGGCTGGCCGTCGGTGGGCTCCGGCGCGAACAGCGGCCGCTCGGGGATCTCCTCGAACGGCGGCGGGGGCGGCGGCGGGGTGCTGCGGGCGCGCAACCACGACACGTCGTCGTTCTCGTCGTCGAAGACCGGCATCCCGGCCTGCGTCGGCAGCTCGGCCGCGGCCTGGTCCGGCGCCTCGGTCCGTGGCTGCGGCCCGGTGGCGACCCGGTCCTCGGCGTCCGCCGGCTCCTCGGAGACGGCCGGGAGCTCGTCCGCGGAGGTCTCCACGGGGGGCGGGGTCGTCCCGTGCCCGTTGACGAGCGGCCCGGGCCGGTCCTGGTCGTGCTCACGGTCCGTGGGCTCGGTGGGGGACCCGGTGGTGGGCTCGGTGGTGGGCCCGGTGGTGGGCCCGGTGGTGGGCCCGGTGGTGGGCCCGGTGCGGGCGACGGGGGCGCGGAACGCGGTGGTGGTGCCGGTGGGCAGCGCCGGGAGCACCACGGTGCGCCCGTCGTACGCCGCCTGCTGCTGCGCCTGGAGCTGGCGGGCCTGCTGCTGGCGGGCCTGCTGGCGGGCCTCGTCGGTGGCCAGCCCGGCCGCGTCGCCCACGAACTCGCACAGGTAGTCGGTGACACCGCGCGCGGAGCCCAGGTCGAAGCCGTTGCGGGGCGACACCTCGGCGTAGGGGTTCACCAGCTGGTCGCAGAGCTGGTCGAGGGTTCGTGGGATGCCGGCGCGGACCTGCCGCGGGCGCAGCACCCGGCCGTGCTCGTCGGGGGCCGGAGGGACGGCCGAGGGGGACACGCCCGCCCACCGGCCGGTGAGCGCGAAGTAGAGCAGCGCACCGAGGTCGGTGACGTCGGCGGAGAGGCGCCCCGGGGGCAGGCCGTGCAGCGCCGCGTCGACGCAGTAGCCGATGAGGCGGACCGAGCCGGTGCTGTCGACCAGCACGTTCTCGGGGGCCAGCCGGCCGTGCGCGACGCCGGCGGCGTGGCCGGCCGCGACCGACGCCGCGACCTCCGAGACCAGCCAGGCCGCCCGGCGGGGCGCCATCGGCCCGTCGGTGGCCAGCATGATGTCCAGCGACCGGCCCGAGCCCCACTCGTTGACGACGTAGCAGAGCCCGTCGACCCGGTCGGCGTCGAGCACCCGGAGCAGCCTGCGGTCCTGGACCGTCGCCGAGCTCCGGGCCGCCTCCAGCAGTCCGGCGGCGCGCTCGTCGTCGGCGGCCAGCACGTGCACCGCGACGTGTCGATCGAGCACCCGGTCCTGGGCTCGCCAGAACCGGCCGGCCCCGCTCTCGACGAGCAGGTCGACCAGGCGGTAACGGTCGGCAAGGACGTCGCCGGGCCGGATCGAGTTCGGCACTCAGCTCCCCTCTACGGCAGATCAGTGGCCATCGTAGGACCCCCGGGTCCGCATCCCCGGGAGGCGTCCGGCCACCGTGTCCACGACCTCGGTCACCTCACGCACGTGCAGCAGCCGCGCGAGCACCAGGAAGACCACGACGTCCGCGCCGGTGACCAGCAGGGCCCGCAGCGCGGCGACCAGATTGGTGGGCTCCTCGCCCAGGAAGCCGAGCAGCTGGTGGACGGCGTACGCCACGGCGGTGGAGGCCGTGACGGCGATCGCCATCCGCACCCCGAACCGGACCAGGGTGGGCGTCCGCAGCCCGCCCAGCTCCCGGCGCAGCACCGAGTAGGAGACCACCGAGCCCACGGCGTACGACGACGCGTAGGCCACCACCAGCGCAGGCGAGGTGTGCGCGGGGTCGGTGCGCGCGACGAGGACCAGCGCCACCACGATGTTGGTCGCGGCGACCGCGCACTGGATCCAGAACACCCGCCGGGTCTGCTCGAGCGCGTAGAAGCCCCGCAGCATCAGGTAGTGGACCGTGAACAGCGCGATCGCCGGGCCGAAGAGCGCCAGCGACAGCACGAACAGCTCGTAGTGCTCGCGGGCCGCGGCGAACGCGACGGTGTTGGCGACGTCGCGGGCGATCACCGGCATCAGCGCGGCGAACGGGATGATCACCGCCAGCGCGGTGCGCAGGGTGCCGCTCAGCGAGGTGGCCAGGCCCGCCAGGTCGCCCTCGGAGGCGCGCGCGGCCAGGCGCGGCAGGATCGCGGTGGCCAGCGACACGGTGATCACCGAGTGCGGCACCATCACGATCAGGAACGTCGTGGAGTAGACGGTGTAGCCGGTCCCGGTGCTCGAGCTCCCGCAGCCGGTGCCGCCCGAGGCCAGCCGCACCACGACCGTGTAGGCGATCTGGTTGACCACCACGAACAGCACGGTCCACAGCCCCAGCCGGAGCGTGTGCGAGAGGCCGGTGCCGCGGAAGTCGAACCGCGGCCGCCAGGTCACGCCCGCGGCGCGCAGGTAGGGCAGCAGCACCAGCAGCTGCACGGCGATGCCCAGCGTGGCGCCGATGCCCAGCAGCGCCTCCTGGCCGCCGGTGAAGGCCCCGTGCTGCTCGGCGGCGCTGGCCCTGCCGTAGACGAGGAGGTACGCCGTGAGCACCGCCACCGAGATCACGTTGTTGGCGATCGGCGCCCACATCATCGGCCCGAACCGGCCGCGGGCGTTGAGCACCTGGCCGACCAGCACGAACATGCCGTAGAAGAAGACCTGCGGCAGGCAGTAGCGGGCGAACGCCACCACCGAGTCCCGCTCGGCGGCCATCGCGGGGCTGTCGTAGCAGGAGTTCAGGTAGAGCTGCATCACCCAGGGGGCGGCCACCACCAGCAGCACGGTGACCGAGCCGAGGAAGACCACCGCCAGGGTGATGATCCGGTTCGTGTAGGCCTCGCCGCCGTCCTGGTCCACCTTCATCGCCCGCACCAGCTGGGGCACCAGCACCGCGTTGAAGACGCCGCCCGCGAGCAGGATGTAGAGCATGTTCGGGATCGTGTTGCCGATCGTGAACAGGTCGGCGTGCAGGCCCAGCCCGAGCGCGGCGGTGATCAGGAAGGCGCGGGCGAAGCCGCTGAGCCGCGAGACCACCGTCCCGGCGGCCATCACCGCGCTCGAGCCCAGGACCTTCTGGCTCTCCGAGGCCGTCATGCGCTCCTCCTCATGGATAACAGGCTGCTCGCGATCCGGGCCGGCGTCACGCCGGCGGTCGGAGCGGGGGACGGGATCGGGCTCACGCCGGGCTCACGAGGCGCTCACACGGGGCTCACGAGGGGCTCACGAGGGGCTCACAAGCGGGCGCCCCGGGCGCCCCGGGCCGCGCGCACCCGGCGGACCAGCCGCAACGCGATGGCGAGGAACAGCAGGGCCAGCCCGGTGCCGATGATCAGCCAGATCACCCTGCTGACCTGGGCGGAGCGGATCGGGAGCCGGTCGCTGGCCCCGAGCGGGGTCCCGTCGGAGTCGGTCACGACCAGGGTGATGTTGTGCACGCCGGGCGCGGACGTCGAGGCGGTCAGCAGCACCGTGGCGCTCCCTCCCGGCCCGAGCGGGATCTGTCGCGGGCCCTCGACGTGCACCCGCGGGCCGGTGAGCGCCTGGACGTGCACGGTCACCGCCCGGTCCAGGCCGTTGCTGAGCGTGGCCGCGAACCGTCCGCTGGTGCTGGACAGGGTGACCGCGGGCGGAGCGTCGATGCGGATCGAGCCCAGCTGCCCCTCGATCCACGACCGCGAGGCCTCCAGCGTGGCCCGGGTCCGGTGCGGGTGGTCGCGGTGACCGAAGGACACCGAGGTCATCGCCTGGTCCCGGACGGCGGCGGCCACCGCGGCCTGGTCGCCCAGCACGTCCTGCAGCGTGGCGCCGGCGCGCACCAGGCCCCCCGCGGCGGTGAACGCCGGCGCGTTCAGCTCGCGCGCCTCCCGGTGCCGGGAGTAGCGCAGCCCGTCGCCGGACACCGGCGTGGCCGCGCGGGCGGAGATGTCGGCGACGCTGGTCAGCCGCAGCCAGGGCACGTCGAGGCCGTCGAAGAAGTCCGTGGTCGCGTTGGGGGTCCAGTCCGAGGGCAGCAGCACGACGAGGGGGTTCGCGGCCGGGTCGAGGAAGCGCACCGCCGCCTCGGCGAGGATCCGCTGGCGCATCGCGATCGGGGCCCGTCGGGGGCCCGGTCCGGGGCCGCCCGAGGAGGCGCCCTGGGAGACGGCGATGACCTTGCGCCCGGCCACCGCGGCCACCGTCGGCGTGGAGGGACCGCCGAGCTCCCGGTCGGAGAGCAGCACCGTGGCGCGCTTCGGCGCGGCCGTGAGGGTGTCGCTCGGCAGGAACCCCGAGGGGGCGGCCAGCCCCGGCGTCATCGGAATGCCCCAGGGTGACAGCACGTCGCCGCTGCGCTTGCGGGCCTCGTGCAGCAGCTCCGGGTCGTAGCGGGACGCGGCGGCCGCGTCGACGTCGCCGTACGGCAGCGCCAGCACCTGGTTGCCGTCCAGCGCCTCGTGCAGCCGGTCGAGCCACGCATTGCCGGCGTCCGCGACCGCGGCCAGCTCGGAGTTCGCCCCGGTGCTGGAGCCGGTGCCGGCGCCCTCCTCCGACGGGGGGTCGGTGGGGGAGCCCGACGCTGAGGGGGACGCGGACGAGCTCGCCCCGCCGTCCTCGTCGCCGGACCGGGGCGGAACCGCCAGCCGCGCGGGGTTGCCCGCGGTCAGCGAGCGCACCACCTCGGGCAGGCCGGGGTCGAGCAGCCAGGTCACCGGCCGGTCTCCGGCCGCCGCGCCGAAGTCGACCATCGACCGCAGCCGGCCGCCCGGCTGGAGGGTCCGTTCCCAGTTGCGCAGGCCCCGGACGCTGCCGTCGGGGGCGTAGGAGACCGCCTTGCGCAGCGGCAGCACCAGGGCGGTGTCGACCGGCGGCTTGCGGTGGCCCACGACGAGGGGGAGGAAGGTCCGCGCCCGGCCGTCGGCGCCCTCGATACGGCCGTCGGGTCCCGCGCCCAGGGCGTGCACGCCGAACCAGTAGACGCCGGGCTCGGTCACCGGGAGCTGCGAGCGCGGGATCGTGATCGCGAACTGCTGGCTCTGGCCGGGCTCGATCCGGTCCAGGGTGGCGTAGGTGCCGGGCTTGGTGATCCGGTCCCCGACGTACGCCGCCGGATCGGTCCGGGCGGCCGCCACCAGCTCGCCGGCGGAGCGCATCGGCGTCAGCGAGCCCGGCTGGGCGCCCCCGATGAACCCGTAGACCTGTACGGCAGTCCAGGCGGCGTCGTCGTCGTTGGTGACCGAGCCGGTGACCCGGATCGGGCCCTTGCGCGGGATGGTCGAGGGGTAGATCGAGTCCAGCGAGATCGACAGCGGGGGCGCGTCGGCCGCGGTCCGCGCCGCGGCCGGTGGGGTGGTCAGCGGCGCCACGCCGGCGACCAGGCCGGCCAGCACCGCGGCCAGCACGGTCACGACCGCCGCCACGAGGGCAGGCGGCAGCGACGTGGGACGAGGCACGGGCCTGACTGTAGCCGTCGGGCTCCCGCGCCCCGGGGTCGGCGCGGCGCCGGGCGGCTCGGGGCGGGGGTGGGGGCGAGACGCGGAGTCGAGTCCGGCGTCCCGGGGCTTATAGACTCGCGCGCCGTGCCCGATGCCCCGCTCCCCCCGCTCCAGCTGACCGACGTCCAGCGCTCGGTCTCCGCGGAGCTGGACCGGATCGCCCCGGTCATCGACGAGCTGGGCCGGCGCTTCCGCGGCGCCGGGCACGAGCTGCACCTGGTCGGCGGGCCGGTGCGCGACGCGATGCTGGGCCGCCAGCACAACGACCTGGACTTCACGACCTCCGCGCGCCCCGAGCAGACCGAGCGGCTGCTCAAGGGGTGGGCGGACGCGGTCTGGGACATCGGTCGTGCGTTCGGCACCATCGGCTGCCGCCGGGGTGATTGGCAGGTCGAGATCACGACGTACCGCTCGGAGACCTACGACCCCTCCTCGCGCAAGCCCGACGTGGACTTCGGCGACACGCTGGCCGGCGACCTCGGGCGCCGCGACTTCACCGTCAACGCGATGGCGGTCTCGGTGCCCGACCGGACCTTCGAGGACCCCTTCCACGGGGTGGTGGACCTGGCGCACCGGGTGCTGCGCACGCCCGGGCGGCCGGAGGACTCCTTCTCCGACGACCCGCTGCGGATGATGCGGGCGGCCCGGTTCGCCGCGCAGCTCGGGTTCAGCGTCGACCCCGCGGTCGTCTCGGCGATGACCGCGATGGCGGACCGGATCACGATCATCTCCGCCGAACGGGTGCGCGACGAGCTGGTGAAGCTGGTGTGCGCGCCGTACCCCCGCCTGGGCCTGGGGCTGCTCGTCGAGACCGGGCTGGCCGGGCACGTGCTGCCCGAGCTGCCGGCGCTGGCGCTGGAGCGCGACGAGCACCACCGGCACAAGGACGTCTACGAGCACACGCTGACGGTGCTGGAGCAGTCGATCGAGCTCGAGTCGCGGCTGCCCGGCGGCGGACCCGACTTCGTCTCCCGCTTCGCCGCGCTCATGCATGACGTCGGCAAGCCGCGGACCCGGCGGTTCGTCGGCGACGGCACGGTCACCTTCCACCACCACGACGTGGTCGGCGCCAAGATCACTCGCAAGCGGATGAAGGCGCTGCGCTTCTCCAACGACCAGATCGACGCGGTCAGCGGGCTCGTCGAGCTGCACCTGCGCTTCCACGGGTACGGCACCGGCGAGTGGACCGACTCCGCGGTGCGGCGCTACGTCCGCGACGCCGGTGACCAGCTCGAGCGGCTGCACGTGCTGACCCGCGCCGACTGCACGACCCGCAACAGGCGCAAGGCCGAGCGGCTGCGCCGCACCTACGACGACCTCGAGGCCCGCATCGCCCGGCTCTCGGAGGAGGAGGAGCTGGCCTCGCTCCGGCCGGACCTCGACGGCAACCAGATCATGGCGATCCTCGAGATCCCGCCGGGCCGCGTGGTCGGCGAGGCCTACCAGCACCTGCTCGAGCTGCGCATGGACCGCGGCCCGATGTCGTCCGAGGACGCCGAGGCCGCGCTGCGGGAGTGGTGGGCGGCCCGGGGTTGACCGGCGGTCGGCGCGTCTGGGCGTGGCGGGGGTCACTGCACTGTTGAACATCTGTCAGTAACGTCGGCGCACCGACCACCAGACCTCCGGGAGCGCGCCATGACCCAGCAGACCACCGATACCGACCGGATCGAGCCGCTGCTCGAGGAATCGATCGAGATCGCCGCATCGCCCGCCACCGTGTGGGCGCTGGTCTCCGACGTGGCGCGGATGTCCTCCTGGAGTCCGCAGGTGGTCCGGACGGTCGTGCGCGGTCGTCCCGTGCAGCAGGGCACCCGCTTCTACAACCTGAACCGGCGCGGGCCGCTCTTCTGGCCGACCCAGGCCATGGTGGTGGCCTGCGAGCCGCACCGGCGCTTCGCGTTCCGGATCAAGGAGAACTGGACGGTGTGGTCGTTCACGCTCGAGCCGACCGCCGAGGGCGGCACCCGGCTGACCGAGCGTCGCGAGGCCCCGAAGGGCATCTCGGGCGTCTCGCGCGGCCTGACCCGCCTCGCCCTGGGCGGCCAGCAGGTCTTCACCGCCGAGCTGCGCGAGGGGATGCGCGAGACCCTGGCCCGGATCCGGGCCGAGGCCGAGGCCCGGCGTACCGACCCCGCCTGACCTGCCCGCCTGACCTGCCCGCTGTCCCCGGCCCGGTTTGCCCGGGTGCCCATGTTCCGTTCAATTGTTTGGAGTCAAGCCGGCCTACTGGCCGGTAACCCCCCCCAAGTTCGAGCAATTGAACGAGGCGCCAAGGCCGTCACGGTCGACCGGAGCAGGGCTGTGGATAGCCGCCGCGGGTGAACGCCTCGTCGTGCCAAGGTCGGAAACGTGGCAGAAGAGCACGACACAGATCCCGGGACCGGGACCGAAGCCGGGGCCGAGGCCGGGACCGGGCTGAACACGAAACGGCCGTTCACCCGCGCGGACGCCGTCCGCGCGGGGATCCGCCCGAGCCAGCTCGGCTCGCGCTTCCGCCGGATCTTCCGCGACGTCTTCATCGCCGAGGAAGTGCTCCCCACCAGGCGCGAGAAGGTCGAGGGGGCGCTGCTGTTGCACCCGAAGGGTGCCCGCGCGAGCCATGTGACCGCGGCCCAGCTGTGCCGCGTACCGGTGCCCGACCACTCTGAGGTGCACATCAGCGTGGCCAGGGCCAAGGACCGCAGGTTCCAACCCGGGATCAAGTGCCACGTCTCTCCGCCAGGCACCGACTTCCGGCTCCAGGACGGCATCCCGGTGTCCAAGCCGCAGAGGCTCTTCATCGAGCTGGCCTCGATGCTGACCCTGGTCGACCTCGTGGTGGCCGGCGATGCCATCCTGCGCGTCTTCCACCTGAAGGCGGCGGCGTTCCGTGAGGGCCTGTCCCGGAGCCGCGACTACTGGTCGCCGGCCGCGCGCGCCGCCGCGGCGTACGTCCGCGACGAGGTGGACTCCCCGATGGAGACGCGCCTGCGCATGCTCATCGTGCTGGCCGGGCTGCCCGAGCCGGTGGTCAACCACAAGCTGCGCAACCGGGACGGCGAGGTGCTGGTGAGGTTCGACCTGGCCTATCCCGCGGTGCACCAGGCGATCGAGTACGACGGCCGCCCGCACGTCGAGGTGCGGGCGAACTGGGAGTCCGACATCGACCGTCGCGAGCTGGTCCAGGACGAGGAGTGGCGGATCATCACCGTGACCTCACGCGGCATCTACGTCGAGCCCGGCCGGACCATCCGCAAGATCGAACTCGCGCTGCGTCGGCTGGGCGTCCGGATCGGCCGGCTGTCCAACGAGTGGCGCATCCACTTCCCTGGCCGGCAGGGGAACGCTGCCGCCTGACCTCGTTCGGCCCCCAGAGCCGTCTGGGCGATCGACAGCCTCGAACGTCGGCGCTCCGGGAACAATTGCTCGGAAGTCGGGGGGTTACTGATCAGTAGCGCCCGGATCTCCGAGCAATTGAACGGACAGACCGCACGCCCGCCGTACGGCGAAGGCCCCCGCCACCTAGGGGTGACGGGGGCCCGGCCGGGTGTCAGCGGGAGCGGACGCTCACTCCTCGCCGGCGATGAAGGCCTCGACGCGGCGGCGACCCTCGTCGTCGGGCAGCTGCACCGGCGGGGACTTCATGAGGTACGACGACGCCGAGATGATCGGGCCGCCGAGGCCGCGGTCCTTGGCGATCTTCGCGGCGCGGATCGCGTCGATGATGATGCCCGCGGAGTTCGGGGAGTCCCAGACCTCGAGCTTGTACTCGAGGTTCAGCGGGACGTCGCCGAAGGCGCGGCCCTCGAGGCGGACGTAGGCCCACTTGCGGTCGTCGAGCCAGGCGACGTAGTCGGACGGGCCGATGTGGACGTTGCGGTCGTGGATCTTGCCCGACAGCTCGCCCTGCAGGTTGGAGGTCACGGCCTGGGTCTTGGAGACCTTCTTGGACTCCAGGCGCTCGCGCTCGAGCATGTTCTTGAAGTCCATGTTGCCGCCGACGTTGAGCTGGTAGGTGCGGTCCAGCGTCACGCCGCGGTCCTCGAACAGCTTCGCCATCACCCGGTGGGTGATGGTGGCGCCGACCTGGGACTTGATGTCGTCACCGACGATCGGGACGCCGGCGTCCTCGAACTTCTTGGCCCACTCGGGGTCGGAGGCGATGAAGACCGGCAGCGCGTTGACGAAGGCCACGCCGGCGTCGATCGCGCACTGGGCGTAGAACTTGTCGGCCTCCTCCGAGCCCACCGGCAGGTAGGAGACGAGGACGTCGACCTCGCGGTCCTTGAGCACCTGGACCACGTCGACCGGCTCGGCCGCGGACTCCTCGATGGTCTCGCGGTAGTACTTGCCGAGGCCGTCGAGGGTGTGGCCGCGCTGCACCTCGAGCCCGAGCGTGGGCACGTCGCAGATCTTGATGGTGTTGTTCTCGGAGGCGTTGATGGCCTCGGAGAGGTCCTTGCCGACCTTCTTGTCGTCCACGTCGAACGCGGCCACGAAGGTGACGTCGGAGACGTGGTATTCGCCGAAGGCGACGTGCATGAGGCCCGGGACGTTGCCCGACGGGTCGGCGTCCTTGTAGTAGTGCACGCCCTGGACCAAGGAGCTGGCGCAGTTGCCGACTCCCACGATTGCTACTCGTACCGAACCCATGGGGATTCCTTCCTTCTTCTACTTCTGGTCGGCCGTGGGGCCGGCTGGTTGCTGGGGAGTGGCGTGGGCGGGTGCCTGCGAGAACCCGGACGGCTCCTCGCCGCTGCGCTCGGCCTGGATGAGCTCGGAGAGCCAGCGGACCTCGCGTTCGACCGACTCGACCCCGTGGCGTTGCAGCTCCGCGGCGTACCGGTCGACTTCCTTCTGGGTCATCGACAGCTGGTTCTGGACCCGGTCCAACCGCTCCTGGAGGCGGGTACGGCGTCCTTCGAGGACGCGCAGCCGGATCTCCATGTCGGTGCGGCCGAAGAACGCGAACCGGATGTCGAAGTTGTCGTCCTCCCAGGCGGTGGGACCCACCTCCGACATCAGCCGCTCGAACTCGAGGTGACCCGCGTCGGTCACCTGGTAGACGATGCGCGGACGGCGGGTCACCGGGGTGACGGTCGCCGCGGCCTCCTCGATGAGGTGGCTGCGCAGCATCTTCTTCAGCGTGGGGTAGAGCGAGCCGTACGACAGCACCCGACCCCAGCCGAGCATCAGGTTGAGCCGCTTGCGCAGCTCGTAGCCGTGCATGGGTCCCTCGTGCAGCAGCCCGAGGACTGCCAGCTCGATGGTCTCCGCACGACGTGCCATGCGACCTATCGTAGCGATATATCCGAGATGCGCGAATGACCGGGCCGGGCGGTGTCGTGGGCCACCCCCGTACCCTGTGTCAGCGTCGGCGGTACGGGGTAAGAGCGCGTCGACGTGTTCGACCGCGCCCCCAACCCCCCGGAGAGCCGACGTGAGTGGTAAGCGCAGGGCTGCCAGCCCCGCCCAGCAGACGGCGAAGACGCCCGCCCGGGGCGGGCGACCCCGCCGGAGCGGCAAGCAGCGGCTCAAGCGGGTCGCGCTGTGGCTGCTGGTCGCGGCGCTGTGCGGGGTGCTGCTGCTCGCCGGCGCGTTCTTCGTGCTCTACCAGAGCATCGACATCCCGGACCCGAACAGCGACTTCCAGACCCAGACCTCCTTCGTCTACTACGCCGACGGCAAGCAGGAGCTCGGCCGGTTCGCGACCCAGAACCGGGTCTCGCTGCCGCTGAGCAAGATCCCCGACCGCCTGCAGAACGCCGTGATCGCGGCGGAGAACCGGACGTTCTGGACCGACAAGGGCATCGACCCCAAGGGCATCCTCCGGGCGGCGTTCAACAACGCCCGCGGCGGCGCGACCCAGGGCGCGTCGACGATCACCCAGCAGTACGTCAAGATCCTCTACCTCAGCCAGGAACGCTCCTACAAGCGCAAGATCAAGGAAGCGATCCTCTCCCTGAAGATCCACAACCAGCTGTCGAAGTCGAAGATCCTCCAGGGTTACCTCAACACGATCTACTTCGGCCGCAGCGCGTACGGCGTCCAGGCGGCCGCGCACGCCTACTTCGACAAGGACGTCGACCAGCTGAGCCTGCGCGAGGAGGCCGTGCTGGCCAGCGTGCTGAACAACCCGACCGGGCTGGACCCGGCCAACGGCAAGGACAACCGGCACGCGCTCAAGGAGCGCTACGACTACGTGCTGAACAGCATGGCCAGCATGGGCACGATCAGCTCGGCCCAGGCGCAGAAGGCCGAGAAGAAGCTGCCGACGTTCCCCAAGATCGCCTTCCAGAGCCAGCTCGGCGGTCAGCGCGGCTTCATGCTGGCGATGGTTCGCGACGAGCTCCACTCGCTCGGCTACAACGACGAGGAGATCGACGGCGCCGGCCTCCGGGTGACCACGACCTTCACCCAGAAGGCGATGCGCGCCGCCGAGCAGGGGGTCAAGGAGGCCCGGCCGGACGGGTTCGGCGACAAGCAGCTGCACGTCGCGGTGGCCAGCGTCGAGCCCGGCACCGGGGCGCTGCGCGGCATCTACGGCGGCCAGGACTACCTGCAGTCGCAGATCAACTGGGCGCTGACCGGCGGCTCCCCGGGCTCGTCGTTCAAGCCGTTCGCGCTCGCGACCGGGCTCGAGGCGGGCTACTCGCTGAAGAGCACCTTCGACGGCAACTCGCCCTACTACTACAACGGCCAGGGCACCGGGGACCGGGTGCGCAACGAGGGCACCGGGCCCGACGGGCTGGGCACCGACTACGGCTCGGCGGTCAACCTGATCTACGCCACCGAGGAGTCGATCAACACGGCGTACGCCGACCTGACGGTCTCCATCCCCAACGGGCCGCAGAAGATCCTCGACACCGCCAACGCGCTCGGCATCCCCAAGTGGGACAAGTCGGTGCACGGCTACAACCACCTGCACACCAGCCCCGGCCTGGAGCCGATCAGCGGCATCGCGCTCGGGTCGGCCACGGTGGCGCCGGTCAACATGGCCAACGCCTACGCGAGCATCGCCAACGGCGGCAAGGCCGCGCGGGTGCACGTGATCTCGAAGGTCGTGAACCGCGACGGCAAGACGGTCTGGTCCTACAAGCAGTCGACGAAGCAGGCGATCGGCCAGGACATCGCCGCCGACACCTCCTACGCCCTGCAGCAGGTGGTCCAGCACGGCACCGGCACCGCCGCGCTGGCCCTGGGCCGGCCGGCCGCCGGCAAGACCGGCACCGCGACCAACGCCAAGGACCAGGTCTCCTCGGCGTGGTTCGTCGGCTACACCCCGCAGCTGGCGACCGCGGTGATGTACGTCCGCGGCCAGGGCAACGACCAGCTGGACGGCTGGCTGCCGTCGTACTTCGGCGCCGACTACCCGGCCCGGACCTGGACCGCGGTGATGCAGAAGGACATGGAGGGCGTCCCCGTGGCGAGCTTCCCGCCGCCGGCCAACGTCTCCGGCACGCCTCCGCAGACCGGGCACGCGCCGTACACGCCACCGCCGTCGCCGACGCCGACGCACACGACCCAGCCGTCGCGGACGCCCACCCCCACGCCGAGCCGGACCCCGAGCCCGACGCCGACGCCCACCGCGCCGCCCTCGACCCCGCAGCCCTCGCCGACTGACACCTGCGGCCCGCTGGGCTGCGCGCCCAGCTCCTCCCCGTCGTCGTCCCCGTCGTCGTCGCCGTCCTCGACGCCGACGAGCAGCGCCCCGCCCACTCCGAAGCACACCAAGACCCCGGGGCCGCCCGGGGCTGCGGCGCCGGACACCCGCAGGTACGCCTCGAGGTGACGACCGCGGGCCACGGGGGCCGGGTCCACCCGACCCGGGACGACCCGGTCGTCGCCGCCCTCAGCGAGGTGGTCGGCGGGCCGGCGGGCACCCGGGCCGGCCGGCACCGGTGGTGGACGCCGGTCCGGGTGGTGCTGGCGCTCGCGGCGGTCTGCCTGGCGCTCGGGATGGTCCAGAAGAGCAGCTGCTACGCCGACTCCTGGCAGGACGGCCAGGCCCGCTACGCGCACATGTGCTACTCCGACCTGCCCTACCTCTACACCGGGCGCGGGTTCGTCGAGCTGAACTGGCCCTACACCGGTGACCCGCAGGTGCGGGCCCGCTACGAGACCATGGAGTACCCCGTGGGCATCTCGTACTGGGCGTGGGGGACCGCCTGGGTGACCCACTGGCTCAGCGGGTCACCCGACCTCGAGCCGCGCTACGGCCGCAGCGTGCAGTACCTGGACTCCCAGCCGCGGATCATCGCCGAGTCCCGGCTGTTCGTGGTGGTCAACGCCGTCGGACTCGCCGCCGCGGGCATCCTCGCGGCCTGGTTCCTCGCCCGGGTGGACCGCCGCCGGCCGTGGGACGCCGCGGTCTACGCGCTCTCGCCGGCGCTGGCGCTCACCGCGCTGGTCAACTGGGACCTGCTCGCGGTCGCGCTGACCGCCGGCGCGCTGTGGGCCTGGTCCCGGGACCGTCCGGTGCTGACCGGCGTGCTGATCGGCCTCGGGACCGCCACGAAGCTCTACCCGCTGTTCCTGCTGGGCGGGCTGGTGGTGATCTGCGTACGGCGGGGCCGGTGGCGGACCCTCGCCGTCGCCACGCTGGCGGCGGCCGGCGCCTGGCTGCTGGCGAACCTGCCGGCGATGCTGTCCGGGCTGGACCAGTGGAAGGTCTTCTGGACCTTCAACTCCCGGCGCGGCGCCGACCTCGGCTCGGTCTGGCTGGTGATCAGCCAGGCCAGCGGTGCGACGATCTCCCCGCACACGATCAACGTGGTGTCCTGGCTGTTCTTCGGCCTGTGGTGCCTCGGCGTCCTCGTCGTCGGCCTGCTGGCGCCGGCCACCCCGCGGCTCGCGCAGCTGGGGTTCCTGATCGTCGCCGGGTTCCTGCTGGTCAACAAGGTCTACTCGCCGCAGTACGTGCTGTGGCTGCTCCCGCTCGCGGCGCTGGCCCGCCCCCGCTGGCGCGACCAGATCGTGTGGCAGAGCGGGGAGGTCCTCTACTTCGCCGCGGTGTGGTGGTACCTCGGGAAGTACCTCGAGCCCGCCGCGGGTGGGGACTCCGGCTTCTACTGGGTCGCGATCGGCCTGCGGATGGCCGCCGAGCTCTACCTCGTCGCGTTCGTGCTGCGCGACGTCCTGGTCCCCGAGAAGGACCCGGCCCGCCCCCCGGGCTGGTCGCGGCCGCCGCGCGGCCAGGCCTCGCTGGCCCTCAGCTGACCACGACCCGGTCGAAGGCGGTCGTGGTGAACCGCACCCGCACGTCGATCCGGTCGCCGACCTCCGGGACCCGGGAGCCGTGCGGGAGGAACAGCATCGAGGCCTGCATGTGCGGCGGCTCGGCGAACAGCCGCTGCTTGCCGTCGATCGAGAACGGGGAGCGCACGAAGCCCACCGCGTCGAGGCCGCCGCGGGCCAGGGTGGCGGCGCGGGCCTTCAGCGAGGTGTCCCCCGTGGGCGCCTCCAGGCCGATGCCGTGAGCGGTGCCGCCGCTGACGACGAGGATGTGGCCGGCCTTCGGGGCGGTGTGGGTCCGGTAGCCGAACACGTCGCCGCGCTCGACGGTGTGCACGTCGAGGACCGTCGCGGTCGCCCGCAGCGCGCCGCGGTCGCCGAGCCACAGCTGGGTGCCGATCCGCGGGCGGACCGTGAAGTCGGGGTACGCCGCGCGCAGCTGCGCCAGCTCCTCCGTGGTCAGGTGGCTGACCCAGACGGTCGTGGCCCCCGGGCCGGGCGGGAGCTCGGCGCCGACCACGTCGTTGAGCAGCCGGTGCACCTCGGAGAGGTGCGAGCCCTGGGCCAGCGGCAGGTGCAGCGCGACGCCCTCGAACCGGGCCCGGGGGTGCCGGTCGGTGAGCAGGGCGGCCGCGGCCCACAGCTCCCGGGCGGCCAGGCCGTGGCGCAGCATGCTGGTGACGTGCTCGAGCACGAACCGGGCGCCGGGGTCCCGGGCCAGCAGCTCCTCGAGGTCCGGCAGCCGGCTGACCGTGTGCACGAGTCGCGGGGAGAGCCGCGGGTCGACCTCGAGGGCCGCGCCGAAGGGCCGCCACGGGGTCAGCACCAGCAGGTCGCCGCCGAACCGGTCGGCCACCTGCGGGAGCTCGTCGTAGGTCCCGACCGCGAGGGTGTCGCCGCCGAGCCCCTGGTCGGCGAGCCACTGGGTGCGACGGGCCAGCCGGCCGATCGTGAAGCCGTAGCCGTTGCCCTTGGCGACCGGCACCAGCCCGGGGTTGGCCTCGGCCACGCTGCGCAGGTGGCCGCGCCAGCGCTCGCCGTCGACGGTGAGGACCAGGCTCATCGGGGGCTCACCGCCGCCTCATGTAGAGGTCGAACGCGGCGTAGAGCGGCCGGGAGACGGGCAGGTCCCACTCCCCGGCGTACTCCACCGCCTCGCCACCGGTGCCGACCTTGAACTGGATCAGCCCCACGTGGGAGTCCTCCGGGTCCAGGGTGTCGGTGATGCCGCGCAGGTCGTAGACGTCGGCGCCGGCGGCCAGCGCGTCCCGGATCATCGCCCACTGCACCGCGTTGGAGCCGCGCACGTCGCGCTTCTCGGTGGAGGAGGCGCCGTAGGAGTACCACGCGTGGCCGCCGACCCGGACCGCGATCGTGGCCGCGACCAGCTCGCCCTCGTGACGGGCGAGGTAGAGCCGGATCCGGTCGGGCTCCTCGGCGGCGAGCGCCTCGACCATGGTGCGGAAGTAGCCCAGCGGGCGCGGGGTGAAGTGGTCGCGCCCGGCGGTGTGCACGTAGAGCTCATGGAACGCCGGCAGCGCGGCCAGCGCCTCCTCGCGGCCCTCGGACCCGGTGACCTCGACGCCGGCCTTGTCGGCCTTGCGGATGTTGCGCCGCCACTGCTGGTTCATGCCGGCGAGGACGTCGTCCTCGGTGCGCGGCCGGCCCTCGGCGTCGCGCAGCGGGATCTGGAAGTTGTACTGCGGCTGGCCGGCGGCGAACCCGCCCTCGGCGGCCTGGCGCCGCCAGCCGAGCTCGTCGAGCTGGGAGAGCACCCGGGCGCCGGTGTGGTCTCGCTCGGAGGGCGCGAGGTCGCCGAGCCGGCGCACCCCCTCGTCGGCGATGCCCTCCTTGACCTGGGCCGCGCTCCACCGGCGGGTGACCACGGGCGGGCCCATCCGGACGCCGAAGGCGCCGCGCCCCTTCAGGTGGGCGGTCATCGGGGCGAGCCAGGCGGCCAGGTCGTCGTCGGCCCAGTCGATCACCGGGCCCTCGGGGAGGTAGGCCAGGTAGCGCTTGAGCCGGGGCAGCTGGCGGTAGAGCACCAGCCCGGCCCCGACCAGCTCCCCGCCGCGGAACCAGCCCAGCGACTCGCGGCGCCACTCCGACTTCACCCGGCCCCAGGCGGGGGTCTGCAGGAAGCTCGCGGACCGGCGGCTGCGCAGGAAGTCGAGGTGCTCCTCGGGGGACACCTCGCGCACGGTCAGGGGGCCGGGGGGGTGCGGGGAGGTCACCCGGCGAGGCTACCGGGCCCTCAGAGCCGCTCGCGCAGCCAGGCGAAGTCGGCCCGGTGCTCCTCGGCGCCGCCGGGAGTCTCGCAGACCACGGGGGCGCCGGCGTCGCGCACCACCGCGGCGAGCAGGTCCGGGTCGATCCGGCCGGCGCCGAAGTTGGCGTGCCGGTCGGCGCCGGAGTCGAAGTCGTCGCGGCTGTCGTTGCAGTGCACCAGGTCGATGCGGCCGGTGATCCGGCGTACGTCGTCCACCACGGTCTCCAGCGCGTTGCCGCCCGCGTGGGCGTGGCAGGTGTCGAGGCAGAAGCCGACCAGGTCGGCCTGCTCGCAGCCGGAGATCGCCGCCCACACGCCCTCGAGCCGCTCGAGGTGCCGGGTCATCGCGTTCTCGCCGCCCGCGGTGTTCTCGATCAGCAGCGGCAGCTTCAGGTCGGTCGCCTCGATCGCCTTGCGCCAGTTGTCGAAGCCCTTGGCCGGGTCGTCGGCCTTGTTGACGTGGCCGCCGTGCACGATCAGCCCCTTGGCCCCGATCGCCGCCGCCGCGTCCACGTGCTGCTGGAGCAGCTTGCGGCTCGGGATCCGGATCCGGTTGTTGGTGGTGGCGACGTTGACGATGTACGGCGCGTGCACGTAGAGGTCGATCCCCGCCGCCTCGGCGTCCGCCCGCAACTCCTCCGCGCCCCCGGCGTACGCGAACTCGGGGCCCTGGTAGCCCTGCGGGTCGCCGAGGAAGAACTGCACCAGCGGCGCCTGCCGGGCCTTCGCCTCCGCGATCGGGTCGGCCTGGTCGACGTGGGCTCCGATGCTGATGGTCATGGGGGTCATCCTAGGAAGGAGCCGGCTGCGGGAATCCCGGCGTGCTCGCGGGTCCCGGGTGCGTGCGGGAATCCCCGGCCAGCCGGGGACTCCCGCGGTTGATGGGCGTTGCAACGGCCCCCAAGCGAGAGAACGCCCTGACAACCCGCGGGGCCGTCGACCCTCCACCGCTGACCCCGGTGGCGGAGGAATTCGGCGGGGTGCCTGCGCGCTGCTAGCCTGTGCTGTCCCTGTCTCCGCCCGCCGAACGGTGCGGCTGACCGGGACGACCCGGTTCCGTCGGCCGACCTGGCCACCACGGAGCCGGACGCAATGCCCTCCTGCCACGGAGAGTCCGTGGCCGCCTGAGTCCAGAGGAGGTGGAGACCGCTTTGCGTGCATATGAAGTGATGGTCATCCTCGATCCCAGCATCGAAGAGCGCACCGTCGAGAACTCGCTCGGCAAGTACCTCGACGTGATCCGCAAGGACGGTGGCACCGTCGAGTCCGTCGACGTGTGGGGCCGCCGTCGCCTCGCCTACGAGGTGAAGAAGAACGCCGAGGGCGTCTACGCCGTCGTCAACCTGAACGCCGAGCCGGCCACGGTCAAGGAGTTCGACCGCCAGCTCGGGCTCAACGAGACCATCCTCCGCACCAAGGTGATGCGCGCCGCCGCTCACTGAGCGACGGTGAACGGCCGGTCGCCCCGCGACCGGCCGCACCACCTGTGGAGGAGTGCCTCCGCCTGTCGGCGCCACCGGCGACGATGGGCGCGAACACACCGAACCCAACGAGCAGGAGACCCGCATGGCAGGCGAGACCGTCATCACGGTGGTCGGCAACCTCGTCGACGACCCGGAGCTGCGCTTCACCCCCTCGGGTGCGGCCGTGGCGAACTTCCGGATCGCGTCGACGCCGCGCACCTTCGACCGGCAGGCCAACGAGTGGAAGGACGGCGACGCGCTGTTCCTCTCCTGCTCGGTGTGGCGCCAGGCCGCGGAGAACGTCGCGGAGTCGCTGCAGCGCGGCATGCGTGTCGTCGTGCAGGGTCGCCTGAAGTCCCGCACCTACGAGACCCGCGAGGGCGAGAAGCGCACCGTCTTCGAGATCGAGGTCGAGGAGGTCGGTCCGTCGCTGAAGTACGCCACCGCCAAGGTCACCCGCACCACCCGTCAGGGTGGCCAGGGCGGTCCTGGCGGCGGCCAGGGCGGCGGTCAGGGCGGCGGCTGGGGTGGCGGCCAGGCCTCGGGCCAGGGCGGCGCCCCGCAGGGCGACGACCCGTGGGCCACCCCGGCTCCCCAGTCCGGGGGCCAGGGCGGCGGAGGCGGGTGGGGCGCTCCGGCGTCCGCGCCGGCCGGCGACCCGTGGGGCGCCCCCGGTGTGGGCTCGGACGAGCCTCCGTTCTGACCCACCCCGTTGCCGAGCTCGCGAGGCAACCGATCAGGTGGGCAGGTCGAGTAGCGCCACGGCCGAGTCTGCGAGGCCGTGACGCGCGTATCGAGATCCAGCAGCACGAAAAGACCGAACACCCTCAACCATTCCGGCTCCAGCCGGGCTTCTAGAAAGGAAGCACCACAATGGCCAAGGCAGTGATTCGCAAGCCCAAGAAGAAGGTTTGCCAGTTCTGCAAGGAGAAGGCGACCGGTGTCGACTACAAGGACACCGCGCTGCTCCGCAAGTTCATCTCCGACCGCGGCAAGATCCGCGCTCGTCGCGTGACCGGCAACTGCGTCCAGCACCAGCGGGACGTGGCGATCGCGGTCAAGAACGCCCGCGAGCTCGCCCTGCTGCCCTACACGTCCACCGGTCGCTGAGAGGAGCCAGGAGATGATGAAGCTGATCCTGACCCAGGAGGTCACCGGCCTCGGTGCCCCGGGCGACGTGGTCGAGGTCAAGAACGGGTACGCCCGCAACTACCTCGTCCCGCGGGGCCTCGGCATCCGCTGGACCCGTGGCGCGGAGAAGACCGTCGAGTCGATCAAGACCGCGCGCAACGCGCGTGCGGTGCGCGACCACGACCACGCCGAGCAGATCAAGGCCAAGCTCGAGGCCCAGACGGTCAACGTGCAGGTCCGGTCCGGTGCGGGCGGCCGCCTCTTCGGCGCCGTCACCGTCGCCGAGATCGCCGGCGCGCTGGCCGAGGCCTCCGGTGAGCAGGTCGACAAGCGCACGATCGTGGTCACCAACCCGATCAAGTCGCTCGGCGCCCACCAGGTGGCGGTCAAGCTCCACGACGAGGTCTCCGCCTCGGTGGCGCTCAACGTCGTCCCGGCCTGAGCGCGGCCGGCACAGCAGCCTCACGCGGCAGGGGCCGTTCCTCCTTCGGGAGGGGCGGCCCCTGTCGCCTGCTCGGAGGCGGACCGGGCCCACGGTCGCGCCGCGTAGCTGAACAGCAACCAGATCACCAGCACGAGCACACCCGTCGCCAGCAACAAGGTGGGCACCAGCAGCGCCCGCTGCCCGGCGCCGTAGACGGCCAGCGGCGCCACCGCGGCGACGACGGTCAGCGTCGAGGCGGTGCGCAGCCAGGCGGCCGCGGCCCGGTCCTCCTGCTCCGTGGCCGCCCGGGCCAGGCCCGCGGTGAGGGCGGCGACGAAGGCCAGCTGGGGCAGCGTGGCCGCCCACAGCAACGACTCGTCGGCGTCCTCGAGGGCGGCGACGACGGCCGGGAACCACAGCGGCACGCTGAGCAGCCCGGCCAGCCCGGCCAGCACGGCGAGCGCCCGGACGGTGCCGGCCCGGGCCGGGCGGCGGGGCAGCAGCCGGACGCCGGCGAGGACCAGCACCCAGCCGGCCGGGTCGGCCAGGACGTCGTACCCGTGGACCCTCGCCGCCAGCGCGATGATGACCAGCCCCATCGCGACGGACTGCAGCGGCCTCATGGGCGAGAACCTACGACGGGTCGGGGGCGGCCCGTCGGACGGGTGGCGCCCCGGTGACCAGCCAGGCGTCACCGCGGGCCCGACGGAGCAGCACGACGAGCCGGGCGCCCATGAACAGCCCGGCGAAGCAGGCCCAGACCGCGACCAGTCCCAGTGACCCGGCGGCGACCAGCAGCACGACGGGGGCGTACACCACGAGGGTGACCAGGCCGCCGCGAGCCAGGTAGCTGCCGTCCCCGGCGCCGATGAGCACGCCGTCGAGCACGAAGACCACGCCGGCGACGGGCTGGCCGAGGGCGGCGACGAGCAGGACCGGCACCAGCGCCCGGTGCACCGCCTGGTCGCCGGTGAACAGCGGGCCCAGCAGCGGGCTGACGGCCGCGAGCAGCAGCCCGGTCACGACGCCGCAGGCCGCCCCCCACTTGACCATGCGCCGGGTCAGGGCGCGGGTGCCCTCGACGTCGCCGGCCCCCAGCGCGCGGCCCGTGACGGCCTGGGCGGCGATCGCCAGCGCGTCCAGGGCGAAGGCCAGGAAGCTCCAGACGGTGGAGGCGAGCTGGTGGGTGGCCAGGTCCACCTCCTGGCCGCGGGCGGAGGTGGCGCCGAGGGTCACGGCGTACGTCGTGACCAGCAGCGCGGCCCGCAACGTGAGGGTGCGCACCACCAGCGCGGCGCCGGCGTGGGCGGCGGCCCGGATGCCGGCCCGGTCCGGGCGCAGCGGGGCCCCGTGCCGGCGGGCGGCGCGCACCACGACCGCGGTCAGCACCACGGCACTGGCGACCTGGGCCAGGACCGAGCCGAGCGCCGACCCGGCGATGCCCAGGCCGGCGACCGGACCGAGCCCGTAGACCAGCAGCAGGTTGAGGGCCACGTTGAGCACGTTCGCGCCGACGGCGACGGCCAGCGGGGTCCGGGTGTCCTGCAGGCCGCGCAGCACGCCGGTGGCGGCGAGCATGACCAGCAGCGGGGTGGTGCCGAGGAAGGCCAGGCGGAGGTACGTCGTGGCCGGGCCGGCGACCGCGGCGCTGGTGCCGAACAGCGCGACCAGGGGGCCGGTCAGGGCGACGCCGGCCACGGTGGTGAGCAGGCCGATGAGGACCGCCAGCCAGAGCCCGTCGATGCCCTGGGCCAGCGCGCCGGCCCGGTCGCCCGCGCCCAGCTGCCGGGCGACCGAGGAGGTGGTGCCGTAGGCGAGGAACACGCACAGGCCGACGGCGGTCTGCAGGACCACTCCGGCGAGCCCGAGACCGGCGAGCGGTGCGGTGCCGAGGTGCCCGACGATCGCGGCGTCGGCCATGAGGAAGAGCGGTTCGGCCACGAGCGCCAGGAAGGCCGGGACGGCCAGCCGGACGATCTCCCGGTCCGATCCGCTGCGCACCGCCCGAGCCTAGTCACGGTAAGGACCAGAGCGAGACATGTCCACGACAATGACTAGTCGTCAGGCCTGTGGGAAATGACCCCGAACCTGTGGATTTCGGGACGAAGGTCCTTTTGTCGACATCCGGTACGACGGGCCGGGCCGGGTCCGCGCGCCTCGGCCGGACCCACAGCCGAAGTATTTCTTGTGCACACGTGTGGAGTCGCATTACCGCAGGTCAGAGGGGTGGAGCGGGTGAGATCTGGCGCTTTGTCCACAGGTTCCTCCCCAGGGGGTGCACAACATCCCGCGTGTCGTCCACGGGCATACCCCGGTTATCCACAGGGCCTGTGGACGACGGGCTTTCGTCGAGGGCGTCCGCCGACGTACGGTCCAGCGGTCGTCGGTGGACCAGTCCCCGGTTGTCGGCGGCCGCCTCTAGCCTCGTCCCGTCCGGGGCGCGGGCCCGGGCGGACGGTTGCGGGACGGTCAGGAAGGCGCAGGAGTGAGCATCGCGGAGCAGGACTCGCCAGGCCACGGGCCGGGGGGCCAGGACTGGTCCGTCGGCATGATCGAGCCGCTGGAGGAGTGGGGCGACGGCCCGGCGCCGTACGCGCCCGGCGAGCGGCCCACCCGGCCCGGCGACCGCACCCCGCCGCAGGACATGGCCGCCGAGCAGTCGGTGCTCGGGTCGATGCTGCTGTCGAAGGACGCGATCGCCGACGTGGCCGAGGTGCTGCGCGGCGCCGACTTCTACCGGCCCTCCCACGAGACCATCCACGACGCGGTGATCGACCTCTACGGCCGCGGCGAGCCGGTGGACATGGTCACGGTGGCCGCCGAGCTGCAGCGCCGCGGCGAGCTGCAGCGCATCGGGGGCGCGCCGTACCTCCACACGCTCTCGGCCAACGTGCCGATCGCCGCGAACGCCGGCTACTACGCCGAGATCGTGCGCGAGAAGGCGATCCTGCGCCGGCTGGTCGACGCCGGCACCAAGATCGTCCAGATCGGCTATGCCGGCGAGGGCCAGATCGACGACGTGGTGGACCAGGCGCAGGCCGAGGTCTACAAGATCGCCGACAAACGCTCGGGCGAGGACTACGTCCCGCTCTCCGACATCATGGACGGGGTCCTCGACGAGATCGAGGCGATCTCCAACCGGGAGGCCGGGCTGTACGGCGTGCCCACGGGCTTCGCCGACCTCGACGACCTCACCAACGGCCTGCACGCCGGCCAGATGATCATCGTCGCCGCGCGCCCCGCGATGGGCAAGGCGCTGGCGCTCGACACCCCGCTGCCGACGCCCTCGGGCTGGACGACCATGGGCGAGGTCCAGGTGGGCGCCCTCCTCTACGACGCCGAGGGCCGGCCGACCCGGGTGGTCGCGGCGACCGAGGTGCTCCACGATCGTCCGTGCTACGAGGTCGAGTTCTCCGACGGCTCGATGATCGTGGCCGACGCCCAGCACCAGTGGCTGACCGAGACCGTCGAGGACCGGCGTGTCCGCACGACCGAGCAGCTGGCTGGGTCGGTGGCCGAGCGTCACGTCATCGGAATGCCGGACGGCAGCACCATGAAGGTCGAGTCGGTTCGGCCGACGGCGACCGTCCCCGTGCGCTGCGTCCAGGTGGACAACGAGGAGCACCTCTACCTCGCCGGCCGGTCGATGATCCCGACCCACAACTCGACCCTGGCGCTGGACTTCTGCCGGGCAGCGTCGATCGCCAACAACCTCACGAGCGCGTTCTTCAGCCTGGAGATGACGCGCTCGGAGATCACCATGCGCCTGCTGTCCGCCGAGGCCAAGGTGCCGCTGAACCACATCCGCAACGGCAACATGAACGACGACGACTGGGCCAAGCTGGCCCGCAAGATGGGCGAGGTGTCCTCGGCGCCGATGTTCATCGACGACAGCCCGAACATGACGATGATGGAGATCCGGGCCAAGGCCCGCCGGCTCAAGCAGCGCCACGACCTCAAGCTGATGGTCATCGACTACCTGCAGCTGATGAGCTCGGGCAAGAAGGTCGAGTCCCGCCAGCTGGAGGTCTCGGAGTTCTCCCGCCAGATCAAGCTGCTGGCCAAGGAGCTCGAGATCCCGATCATCGCGCTCTCCCAGCTCAACCGTGGCCCGGAGCAGCGCGGCGACAAGCGCCCGATGATGAGCGACCTGCGCGAGTCGGGGTCGATCGAGCAGGACGCCGACATGGTGGTCCTGCTCCACCGCGACGACGTCTACGAGAAGGAGTCGACCCGCCCCGGCGAGGCCGACCTGATCGTGGCCAAGCACCGCAACGGTCCGACGCGGGACATCACCGTTGCCTTCCAGGGCCACTACTCGCGCTTCGTCGACATGGCGCACTGATATGACGCGACATCTTGATGTCAGTGGTTGCGACACCACGTGTCAGTCCGACGGCGACAGCAAGGTGTCAGTGACGCGACGCGACGTGTCAGTAGCCCTGTGGACAAACGACATGACGTGTCAGTAGTGACATGGCTTGCCGTTTCTCCACAGGGACTGGTCGACAGCGTTTGGCGCGATGCGTGCCTGAACTCACTCGGGGCGACCCTGCGAAGCATCGTTCGTCGGGCTACCGGCAAGGAGTCCTGAGGACGAGCGCGGCAGTTTGTCGGTGTCGGCGAGTAAAGTGGCCACTACATCTAGTAGTTACACCGTCGTAGTTAGTCGGCGTCGCCGCTCGGTGTGCCGGTGAAATAGCAAGTCCCGACGTGGGACGAGCCGACATCGGGACCTGAATACAAGCGGGAACTTGTTCGGGAACCGTAGCACTGGGCCGGGCAGGCGTCCTCAGATGGGGGGCCTGCCCGGCGAGTCACAAACCGGTGGTGGGCTCAGCCGTCTGTTTCGCCAGGAAGCAGAACGATGACCAAACCCAAGAATCACGGCAAGTCATGGACGCCGAGTGACGACAAGTCGCTCAAGCAGTTGGCGTCCCAAAACACCCCGACCAGGGTGATTGGCTTGAAGATGGGGCGCACTCCCGAGGCTGTGCAGTCACACGCCTCTGAACTGGGCGTGAGCCTCAAGCCGACCAACCGGTCGCCCTACGGCAGCAGGAAGAAGTGAGTGCCGCGGGGAACCCCAACCGGGGTGGTCAGCACCGTGTGCGAGCGAAGGTCAGATGTCGTAGTGGGCATGAGCACGACCTGTGCATCCTGGTGGGTCGCGAGGTGCACCCGGACCTGCGGTGTCCGCCGGACCAGGGCGCGGGCTACGGATTCGGCGGCGGCGGTGGCGGGTGTGTTCTGCCAGCAAACCTTGATGCGCTCGCTGAACGGGAGTTGAGGGAGCACTACCAGGAATCGCGGCGGCGCGGCTGGATTGAGATAGCCGCCGCCTAACCCCATCCGGGTGCCCCGGTCGACATCATGACGACCGGGGCCCCTTGCTCGTGTTGCCCCCTCATGTCGCTGCCGGTGCCGCGCTCACGGCGCTTGGAGGAATGCGGCGAGCATGGTGAGCGCATCATCGGTCGCGTCGCTGCTTTCCCAGTCTCCGTACTCGTCGAGGGTTACCCCGGCACGCAGGTAGGCGATGACCCGGTCGGCGGGGAGGCCGGTGGCGAGCCATTCGATGTCCTGGTTCGTGAGGTTGATGACAGTGATTGCCTGTTCCAAGGTGTAGCGGCGGTCGTAGAAGTAGATGGCTTCGGCGGCCTCGAACCCTTGTGCGTGCCATGCGATGGCTTCGTCGAGCGGGATTACGTGGTCGTCGTAGGCAATGGCTTCGGCTGCGACGATGGACGAGCCAGCCGTCCAGGTCGAGCCGTCGGCCCACGCTTCGGCGTCCGCGCGTGGGAAGCAGGCGTCTAAGAGCATCGCGACGATGACTGACCTGTCGGTGGGTGGGAGCCACAGGCTCTGCGTGATGGTGGTCATGCCTTGTTCTCCTGGTTGCATTCGTAGGGGCGTGGCTCTCGGGTGCGAGTCGTGTCCGGCTTGTTCGGGGCGGGTCGTGGCCTTGGTTGTGCGCGGGAGCCCGTGGCGTGGGTGGCAGCGCCGCCTACAGGAACGCTTCGAGCGCTTCGTCGCTGAAGGCTGGCTGCTTGGCCTGGGTGAGGACACCGAGGTTGACCATCCCCCCGAGGGTGAGAAGCCGTTGGCGGGCGGACCGGTTCACGGTGACCTCCTGCCGGGAGAGGATTTGGTGGGCAGCCCGGTAGTGGTTGTAGTTCAGGCCGCGCTCGTAGACCTTGCGGTTGGTGAGCGCCTTGTGGGCGTCTAGGTGGTCGTTGACGGGCGTGACGAACAGTTCGCCGTGGCTGGTGTTGACCGCCAGCCCCGCGGGCTGGAGTCGGCGGCTGGCCTCTGCGGCGGCGGCGTAGGTGCGGTCGAGGGTCCACTCGAACGCCTTGGCGACCTCGCTGATGAGCGTGGGGGTTGTGCGCCCGGTGTCGTAGATGCAAGCGAGGAGTTGCTCCGCGTCGGCGACGGAATCGTTCGGCGCGTGCGGGTCCAGGTCGTCCGGGTCGGGCAGCGGCGCTGGGCGAGCGAACATGGAGTGGAGCGGGATTCCAAGCAGGTTGGCCATGTTGGCGAGCGTTGCGATGCGCAGGTCGCCGGGTTCCACGGTGCCTCGCAGGAAGGCTTCGACGACGCCGTTCGACATGTCGAGCCGGGTGGCGAACTCGTTGATGTGGTACCCGCGCTGATTGAAGACGTGGGCTACGTAGCGGTGGTCGAACACGGGCTGGCTGGTCGTAGTCATGTGAGGTCTCGCAGTTCTAGGCCGAAGCGCCAGATGGGGCGCTGGGTGTGGGTCAGGGAGCCGCCGCGCAAGAAGCGGGCGTCAATGGGGATACCGAGGTGGCGGCGGGCGTCGATGAGGTCTTCAAGGTGGCGGCGTGGTCCCTTCTGGTTGAGATAGGGGTCGCCGTCTCGCGCGTTCTCGCCGCGACGGAAGGCCAGGTGTGCTTTCAGGAGGGGCCGGGCCAGGTCGGGCAGGGGTCGACCCCGCACGTGTCCGTCGTGCAGGAACCGCTCGACCTCGGCGATGGTCACGGCGTTGATGACGTCGGGTGCGATGTCGAGTAGGTACAGCGCGACACCGGCGACACGTGGGGTGCGGACGTAACCGTGGAGCGCGCGCCAGTGCGCGTCGGTGGGGTTGGGGGAGCGGACCGAGCACAGCGTTCCGATGGCCTTGTCCTGATGTGCGTTGAGAAGCCAGCCGCGTGTGAGGAGCGCGACCTGGGTGGCGCGCAACGCCACCATGATGGGGGCGGTGTCGGTGGCGGTCCGGGTGACCTCGGCGAGCATTGCGACGATGCTGTCCAAGTTGGGTTCGACGGTTGTGGCAGCGGCGTAGGCCGCGCGGTAGTTGGCGTCGATGGCCGTGAAGCGTTGTGGTTCGTTGAGGGTCCGGGCGTGGTGCCGGAACAGCAGGAAGTCGACCGTGGGCAGGTGTTCCATGCCGTAGGCGGGTTCGGGCAGCGGCTCGGAGTCTGGGACCGGAGGAAGCCGGTCCAGGAGGTCGTCCCACGCCAACTGCTCTGGCGTGACCCCGGCGGCCAGCACTGCCGCGCGGGTCCGCTCGTATCCGCCCGGCTCGCACACGAACGTCACTTCCGGCACGGTCGCTGCGTACTCGAACACTGCCTGCATCGTGGCCGGGAAGAGGACGTCACCGTTGAAGACCGTCAGGTGGCGGGCGTCGTAGGCGGTGAACCAGTGCTGAATCTGCGAGCGGAACTCGCTGGTCTGTCCGGTGTATGAACCGACGGTGCCGAGGTTCTTGCCCAGGCAGTGGAAGAACGGAATCGAGACTGTCTTGCGGGTGCGCTTTCCGCGTACCTTCTCGGCCGCGCCGATGAGCAACGCGAACGTTCCGTGCTCGGCGGAGAACCGTCCCCGCAGCAGGGCAGGCGGGTTTCCCGATGGCAGTTCGCTCACGTAGACCTTCATCAGCGTGCTCCGAGAAGGTTTTGGAGGCGGCGCACGTCCTCACCGGCAATCGCCTTGGGCTTGCCCTTGCCGGTGGTGGAGGGCAGGTAGTCGATGTGCTTGGCGAACTGGTGCCAGGCGCGGATGTTGCCGTCGGTGATGTTCTCGTTGATGCGTTCGAGGACCGACTGGGCGGTAACCGCCAGGCGGGGGTGCAGTTGGTGTGCCAGGACGAGGAGGTCGTCGGGGTGCTGGATGTGGTCGAACAGCACCCAGCGAGCGACGCGGGTGCGGACCTCGTCTGCCCGCGCCAGGGTCTCGCGGACGTCGCAGCCGACGAGAATCATCGGGAACGGCTCGTGGTAGATGGTCGCCCGGTCCCACAGGTGCCGGTACTGCTGCATGCCGAGCAGCCCCACGTGGTGAACCTCGTCGATGACGACACCGAGGTCGCCCTCGGAGAGCCGACGGGCAAGTGCGTCGGTGGCTTCGCGTTCACTCAGCGGGCCGCACCAGCCGAACACGGACTCGTACAAGGCAAGCATCGCGCCCTTGGTGGTCGCCTTCTGCGGCGGGATGCAGTATTTCCAGGTGAC
This sequence comes from Nocardioides panaciterrulae, assembly GCF_013409645.1. NCBI lineage: Bacteria > Bacillati > Actinomycetota > Actinomycetes > Propionibacteriales > Nocardioidaceae > Nocardioides > Nocardioides panaciterrulae. The sequence continues at coordinate 93,419 of NZ_JACCBG010000001.1, forward strand.
GCCGCCGACCTGCTGGGTGGCAAGGGTGACGGCGGTGGTCTTGCCGGTGCCGGGGGCTCCGTTGAAGCAGGCGATGTCACGGAAGTCGACGGCCATCCGGGTCGCCGTGAGGGACTGGGTGACGGAAAGCAGGTCGGCGATGTTGTCCGGGACGGGCGGAAAGAGCCCGGCGGTGAGCGGGACCGGCGTCTGCTGCTTGAGGGGTGAGGAGTCGTCCTTGGGGTCGACGGTGATGGTCATGGTGTTGCCTTTCTGATGGGTTGAGGGTGTGTTCGGGGACGGGGCCGACCGGCTGTCGGCCCCGACAGCGGGGGGGGGGTGGGTCAGCCGGTGGCGGCGCGCGTCCAGGTAGCCGCGTCGGTGGCATCGCTCCGACGCTTTGCCTCGGTCCGCTCGCGAAGGGTCTGCTTGCCTCCGGCCTTGTCCTTGGAGGGCACCTTGGCCGTCCGGGACTTGCGGCCACCGGGGTCGGCCGGGGTCCCCGGCTCGGCCTCCGATGCGTCGACGATGTCCGGTTCGTTCTCTGGCGCGTCGTACTGTCGGTGGTCTGCCCGCTCAGCCTCAAGTTCGTCCAGCACCATCTGGCGGCGAGCAGCAATGGCGATGAGGTCACGCTTGGCGATTTCCTCCAGATGCGCGGTCATCGTGTTGATGTGCCTGCGGCGTGTCTGCGCGGTTTCACCAGCCTGGGCGACGCTCTGGTACTTGTCCCATACGGCGTCACCGAGGTACTCGCCGCGCCCGTTGTAGACCGACACGTACTGGTAGCGGTCGGGGAGGTAACGGAAGGTCACCTTGCTCTGTTCAGCCGCGTCGATGAGCGCGCGCCGCCGCTCGATGGCCAGTTCGTCCTCATCGGAGTCCTGGACGGACTGCGGGTGCAGGTTGTAGGTCCGGTTGTCCCACTCGATGCGCCGACGCCGCAGCATGCGGGCGTCCTCCTGCCGCATCGACGCACGCAGCGCCACGCCATCGACTTGACGCACGAGGTCGGGGTTGAGGCTCACCTCCCGCTCCCAACAGTCCTGCGGGGTCAGCCCATGAGCCGAGTGAACGCGCTGGGTGTTGTAGTGGCGCACGGCCTTGAGGACCTCTACCGCGAGTTCCTCGAACGTCAGCAGACCATCAGCCGCCGGGGGCTCCACCTTCTTGCGACGGTCACCCTGCTTGTAGTCGGACCAGTCGAAGCCGGGCAGGTGCTTGAACACCGACTTGTACCGGTGCCACCGCTCAATCTTGCCGTTCTGCTGCGGCGTGTAGGGGGCGCTGTACCTGCGGGCGATTTTCTCTGTCACCAGACCCATCGACGTCGCGCGGGTGACGAAGATGCTGCCCCGGTCAGTGCGGAGCGCCTGCGGCTTCCCGCCGATGAACACCCCATCCTCGGTGTAGTGGCCCGCCATCGCGGTGGCCAGATTCTCCACCGCATCGTCGGTCCTGAACGTGTACGGAGACACGACGACCGACAGGATGTAGCGGGTGCAACCGTCGATGATGCCCTGCATTTGGGCCTTGCCGACCCGGCCGGAAGGCAGAACACACCACACCGGCAGTTGGGTGTCGTCCATCGACCACTCCTCGTTGACTTCCAGGTCGGGCATCCGGCTGGTCGGCAACTGCGCGGCGGCCGCGTCATAGCCCTGCCGGGCGAACGTCAGCAGCGCGGTCGGATACTCCCGGGCGAAGGCTCGCTGCATGGTGCGGGTGCTGACGGTCTCCTTACCGGCTGCAGCCAAGGAGTTGCGAAGGTCCGCGATGCTCCCGCCGTGCCGCATCAGCAACGTCCGGTATTCAGGGTCCGGCTCCCAGCGCTTGCGCTGCGACGCGGGCACCCCTCCACGCTGGACCCAGCGCCACACCGTCCGCTCGGAACACCCGAGCACCCGAACAGCGTCACGCACGTCGGCTGCCGACACCTCCCCGCGCTCCTCCTTGGTACGCAACAGCGCCGTGACCACCGCGTTCTTCAACTCGTGAGTCGCCTTGCACTCGGTCTCCGTCCGAGGGTCCATCAGCGACCACCCCCCGAACGGGCAGCCAGCCGTAGCGGGGCCTCGGCGGTGTGAGCGAGCAGACGCACCGGTTCCCCATGACGCACCAGCCGGGCGGTGTCGGCCGCCATCAGCGGCACGAGCCGCACCCCGAGGAACGACTCACCCATGGCAGCCGCCCCCGCAGCCGCGTAGCGGCGTGTCTGCGCCAGCCAGGCCGACGGCACCTGGCGACCCGTGGCGACCCGACTCGTCTTCACCTCATCGAAGAACATCTCGTTGGTGGACGTGTTGGCCCATGCAAGGTCGACCGGTCCTTCGCCGGTGTCGTACTCGACGCCGAGCAGCCGCCACGGCGGCCTAGGGGGGAACTCGGTCAGGTAGCGGAAGGCGAGGCTGGCCGCCTCCGTGGCCAGCACCCGCGTCGCGTTCGGGTTGGCCTCGATGAGCGCGTAGGCGACCGCATACATCCGCTCCAGCAGGTTCGACGGCACCTGGCCATCGGAGAGGAACTGGATGTGGGAGCCAATGAGCCCGTGGGTCAGCGAGCCGAGGTCGCTGGTGCCGCGACCGGTGAACGGGGTCGACTGGGGAAGGAGGGTGGGCATGAGCACTCCAAGGGAGCCGGGCCCGCGCCGCCTGCGACTCGGGCTAGTGGAACCCGTGCCGGGACGGGCAGAGGACCAACTGGTCTCTGAACCCGACTGCCATGCGAACTGCTCCTCGACGTACTCGCTGTTCAGTGGACCCCCGTGGCCCGCGCTCCCGTTGGTGTGGAACGGGAGTTCAGTGGGACGGACCGTAGCGTCCGGACGGATGGCCGAGTCAACGGTGGCCTGGACGTCGACGCTAGTCGTCCGTACGTCCGAGTTGGCGGCGGAGGAGCGGTTGTTCATGACAGGAATCGTTGTCGAGATTCCGTCCCAAAACATGCCGCAAAAGACGCCCTGGCACGCCGTTCCGTGGCACCAGATGCCCCGGCATATTTTGCCGTTTGCCGACGCCGCGATCGGTGGGGTAAAGGGTGCTAGCGGTCGGGCCAGCGCCACCAGTCCGGGGGTTCGATGCGCTTCTCTGCCACCTCGATGAACGTACGGACCTCGTCCTCGCTCGGCATCGCGCCGGGTAGGATGACCATGAGGGTGGCGATGTCGGCGGTCGTCAGGTTCGCCCGCCCGCACAGTCGAGCGTTCCAGCGCTTCTGCGTGTCTGGGCGTGGGTCGAGGGCCGCCAACTGCTCCTGGGTAAGCCGCTCTTGTCCGTCCGGGCCGAACGTCTCCTCGTTCTTGGCCTTGCGGACGCGCAGGCAGATGACGTGCTGCATCACCGCAGCGCGGAACTTCGCCACCTCCACCAGGTCGTTGCCCTTGGGTGGAAGCCACGTCCTCTTCGACACGTTCAACTGCCCGAACGCTTCCGGCGGAGAACACCACTTCTGGGGTCCCGACACGCTCGTGGACCGTCGGGGGGAGGAGGGGGTGGTCACGCAGCCCGACCCTAGGCGTTGACGCCGTGTATGCGAGTCAGTGACGCGCACAGACCAGCGCCCAGGTGTGGTCCCAAGTGATGGTGCGTTGCGGCCTGGCTGCCAGGATGCTTCGGTAACACGCTAGTGACACCCCGGGCGGGTCGTTTACGCCGACTGAGACGCGGCCGTTGCCTAGGGTTGGACCGCATTGACGGACTGTATGCCTCGCGCCTTGCTCCCGGAGTACGGCTGACGGCAAGTCTGCCGATGTCGACGCATACACATCGGCAAGTCAGAACGGAGCGTGCGAGTGTCAACGCTGAGCAACCTGCTGCGACAGGTCGAGCAGAAGGACCCGCAGTTGGCAGCCGACCTCGCCAACGAGGTCAAGGCTCTTGGTGAACGCCGTGAGTTCGGGCTCAACTTCGAACGCCACACCCCTGAGACCGTCGAACTTCCAGGACGACCTGTCCGCAAGGGCGACAAGGTGCGCTTCCTTCCCGAGCGCGGAGCCTCTACCAAGGGCCTCGACCAGCGGCTCTGGCGCGTCGTGGCCGTTCAGCGAACCACAGACGGTCGCACGGCCACCCTGGTACGGCAAGACACTCCAGACTCCGAGCACGAGACCACGACACGTGCCATCGAGGACCTCGTCGTTGTGGCGGAGTTCCGCGACCCCATCTACCCCGGCCTCATCTCCACCGGCAAGGTCGAACGGGGCGGTGACAAGCCGTACCACTCCGTCATCAACGCCGAGAACTTCCACGCTCTGCAAGCGCTCCTCTACACCCACGAAGGCAAGGTCGATGCCATCTACATCGACCCGCCCTACAACACCGGCGCACGCGACTGGAAGTACAACAACGACTACGTCGACTCCGACGACATCTACCGCCACTCCAAGTGGCTCGCCTTCATGGAGCGCCGTCTCAAAGTCGCCCAGCGGCTGCTCAACCCCGAGAACTCCGTACTAATCGTCACCATCGACGAGAAGGAAGTCCACCGGCTCGGCTTGCTACTGGAGCAGACTTTTCCAACTGCTCGGGTGACCATGGTTTCTTCGGTCATCAACTCGAAGGGCTCCGCCCGCACTGGCACCTTTCGTCGAACGGACGAATACCTATTCTTTGTCATGTTCGGCAGCGCTGCCCCGAGTGGACTGGAACTGTCCGACGAGTGGCGAGTGGTAAGCGACGCTCGTGCGCAATCGCTCCGCTGGGCTACCTTGCAGCGCCAAGGCGCAAACGGGCGAAGAACCGCGCGACCCAATCTTTTCTATCCCATCTTCATCCAGAACAAGAACGGCACTGCGCTCTTTCATTCCGTAGGGGAGACATTCACTGGTGCCGGATGGGGTGGTCTAAGCGCTCCAGAGGGGGCGGTTGCTGTTTGGCCGATCCGCGGGGTCGGCGAAGAAGGTACGTGGTCAGTCTCACCACAAACCCTTCGTGACCTAATTGACAAGGGCTACGTAAGGCTCGGCGCATGGCGAGAAGCCCAGACAACGGTTACATTCCTGACGAGCGGCGAACAAGCGAAGATTGAGTCGGGAATTTTTCCCGTTCAAGGTCGCAGATTGGACGGCTCGGTCATCGTTGATGATGCTGATTACCGCCCACGCTACATCCCAGGGACTCAGTGGCGCATTGCTTCTCATAATGCTGGTGGGTCTGGTGGTGTTGGAATGATCCGCTCACTTCTGCCGGACCGCACGTTCCCATATCCCAAGTCGCTGTATGCCGTGGAGGACGCTCTACGGTTCTTCGTCGACGAAAAGCCCGATGCCTTGATTGTTGACTTCTTTACGGGGTCGGGAACCACTGCTCACGCTGTGATGCGTTTGAACCGTCAGGACAACGGACATCGACGCTCCATCAGTGTGACGAATAACGAGGTATCGGACGACGAGCAGGCGGGGTTGCGAGGCAGGGGGCTGAGGCCGGGGGACGCCGAGTGGGAAGCGCTCGGCGTCTGCGACTACATCACGAAGCCACGCATTGAGGCCGCTATCACGGGGCGCACGCCGGAGGGTGAGCCAGTCAAGGGCGATTACAAGTTCATTGACGAGTTCCCGATGTCCGACGGGTTCGAGGAGAACGTTGAGTTCTTCTCGATGACCTACGAAGCGCCTCGCTCTGTGGCACACAACCGGTCCTTCGACGCGATCGCACCGCTTCTGTGGCTCAAGGCAGGGGCGCAGGGTCGCCGCGTTGTGGCGGCGACGGAGGACTTCGACGTTGCGGACACCTACGGAGTCTTGTTCGACATGGACTACTCACACGACTTCCTGGAAGCAGTTGAGAAGTCCGAGACGGTCCGGATGGCGTTCATCGTCACCGACGACGACCGCAGTTACCAGATGGTGTGCTCGGACCTCCCGGCACACGTCGAACCGGTGCGCCTCTACGAGTCGTACCTGACGAACTTCACGATCAACACGGGCAGGGAGTGACGCGTCGCCATGCGGTTCACGCTGAAGGACTACCAGAACGACGCGGTGGGCGAGGTGCTGCGCAACCTGGCCGACGCGCACGACGACTGGCACCGCAAGGGTCGTCCAGTCGCGTTCTCCCTGACCGCCACGACGGGTGCGGGTAAGACCGTGATGGCGGCTGCCGTGGTCGAGTCGCTGTTCGACGGCAACGACGACTTCGACTTCGCTGCCGACCCCGGAGCGGTGGTGCTCTGGTTCACCGATGACCCCTCGTTGAACGAGCAGACCCGGTTCCGGCTCATGGAGGCCGGTGACCGGATCCCGCACTCGCGTCTGGTCGTCATCGGGAACACGTTCAACCAGGAGAAGTTGGAGCCCGGCAGGGTCTATTTCCTAAACGCCCAGAAGTTGTCCAAGAACTCCCTGCTCGTCAAGGGAGCCCCGAGCGACGAACAGGACGCACTGGTAGACCGGAAGGCGTCTCCGGACCTGCGCGCCTTCACGATGTGGGACACCATCCGCAACACCATCGAGGACGAGCGCCTCACTCTCTACCTGGTGCTCGACGAGGCGCACCGGGGCATGCGCAAGCCGAACAAGAACGACAGGGCTGAGAAGCAGACCATCGTCCGGCGACTCATTAACGGCGCGAACGGCACTCCCGCAGTCCCGGTCGTGTTGGGCATCTCCGCGACCGTGGAGCGGTTCAACACCGCGATGGCCGAGTCCGAGGGCAGGCTCCAGTACCCGTCGGTCATCGTCGACCCCTCGCGCGTGCAGGAGTCCGGGCTCCTCAAGGACGACATCCGACTCGACTTCCCCGCCGAGACGGGCACCTTTGACACGGTGCTACTGGCACGAGCCGTGCGGAAGATCAAGGAGTCGACCACCCTGTGGCGTGAGTACGCCGAGGCACAGGACCCGCCCACCGAGCCGGTCGTCCCCCTTCTGGTCGTACAGGTGCCGAACACCCCGTCTGACGCCCTGCTACTGGACGCCGTCACCACCATCTATGACGAGTGGCCCGACCTTCCGGCTGACGCGCTCGCGCACGTCTTCGGTGAACACACGCCACTGGACGTCGGAGGACATGTCATCTCCTACGTCAGTCCCGAGAAGGTGCAGGACCGCACCCATATCCGCATCCTCTTCGCCAAGGACGCCATCTCCACCGGCTGGGACTGCCCCCGTGCGGAGGTCTTGGCTTCGTTCCGACCGGCCACCGACGAAACGCACATCACCCAGTTGCTGGGCCGTATGGTCCGCACCCCGCTTGCACGTCGCATCTCCGGCCACGACCGGTTGAACTCGGTCGAGTGTGTGCTGCCCAAGTTCAACCGCAAGACCGCCACCACCGTCGCAGAAGTCCTCCTCGGCAATAAGGCCGAAGGCGACGACGGCTCCGGCGACAGCGGAGGCGGCAAAGGACGACGGGTGCTGTTCAAGCCCGCCGACATGAAGGCCAACAAGGCGATCCCCGACGCGGTCTGGGAGGCGTTCGACAACATCCCCTCACAGACCCTGCCTCGCAAGGCCGCCAAGCCGACCAAGCGGCTCACCGCACTCGCACAGGCACTCTCGAAGGACAACCTGCGACCCCATGCCCGCAAGGACGCCTACAAGGAACTGTTCTCCGTTCTAGACGGGCTTATGGCCCGCCACAAGGACAAGGTCGAAGCCGCCAGCGACGCCATCCTCGAAGTCGAAGGCGAAACCATCGTTGCCGGGGTCGGCACCAACAAGGTGGCCGTCGCAGGTACCTTCACCGAGATCGCCGACGAGCGCTCGGTTGACGCTGACTTCAAGGATGCCGGACGAGTCCTCTCCCCGGACATCGCCCGCAAGTACGCCGACCACATCGCCGTCGCCGACGGAGACGACGACGGCCTGTTCGAGGCACACCTCAAGGTCGCCGCGCTCGCCAAGGTCGACGGTGTGCAGGCCGAACTCGACCGGGAAGCCGACGCCATCGCCCGCAAGTGGCTCGACGAGTACCGGGTGGCCATCAAGGGCCTCGGCGACGACCGCCGCGCCGTCTACGACGACATCATCGCCATGTCGTCCGACCCCCAGCGCATCGACATCCTCCGCCCCAAGGTTCGCGCGGAGGAGACCGAGGACGCCGAGGGCAACAAGGTTGATACCAAGACGAGCCACCTCATGTCGGACGAAGACGGAGCGTTCCCCATCGGTGTGCTCAACGGATGGGAAACCCGCGTGCTGGAAAGCGAGATGAAGCAGCCCGGGTTCCTCGCCTGGTACCGAAACCCCGGACGCGCCTCCGACGACTCCCTCGCCATCGCCTACAAGGACGGTAAGGACAACTGGCGACGGCTCTGCCCTGACTTCATCTTCTTCACTGGCACCGAGGACGACGTGAAGGTGTCCATCGTCGACCCCCACGGCTTCCACCTCGGAGACGCCCTCCCCAAGTTGCGGGGCCTCGCCACCTTCACCGTCGACCATGCCGACGACTTCCACCGCGTCGAAGCCATCGCAGAGATGAAGGACAAGACCCTCCGAGTCCTCGACCTCACCAACCACAGGGTGCGCAAGGCCATCCACGACGCCGACGACGCGGAGACGTTGTACCTCAGCAGTGCGGCCAGCAACTACTGACAGGGAAGCCATGAGTTTCATCAGGCAGATCGGAAGCAGCCACGGCATCACTAAGGCCAAGATCATCCACAACCCGGGCACTGACGACGAAGAGACGCGTGAGGCCGACGCCCTCATTCAGGGAGAGTCGGGCTTCTTCGAAGTCGACACCCCCATCTTCGAGGGCGACTTGGTTGAGGTTCCGGACCCCCGAAGAGGACCCGACGGTGTCGAGCGACGACTCGCCCGCAAGGTCAAGGTCAACAACATGGGGCCTCGCAACATGCACCACATCCACGTGGAATGGGGCGCGGCCCCGCCACCGCGCGTAGCCCCGGTGCGACGCTTGACCTTCGAAAACCTGCACCCAGCCGTGCAGGAAGCGGCCGGGTCTCTGTTCGCTGACGGCCATTATGAGTCCGCCGTCTCCGAAGCCTTCAAGTCCATCGAGGTTCGCGTCCGCGAGACCACCGGCCTGGCTAAGTCAGGCGCGGCGCTCATGGGTGACGCCTTCAAGATGGACGGCTCCGTCCTCGATGTGGCCAGCCACGAAGGGCGTAGCGGCGAAGACGAACGAGAAGGCTTCCTGCACATCTTTCGGGGAGCCATGCTCGGCATCCGGAACCCCGGGGCGCACGAACTCTTCCAGGCAGGGGACCCGCAGCAGGCGCTGGAGTACCTCGGCTTCGCCAGCCTTCTTCACCGGCGCATCGACGCCGCTCTCGCCAAGCAGGCGGGGTCTGAGTAATCGCCCCTCGCCGGGCCACGGATGGGTGAGAAGCGCAGTTCCTCAGAACCGCTGTAGTGGGCGTGCAGTCTCTCCGATGATTCACGCATGGAGAACGCGACGTGCTCAGTGACTCGGTGGCGCAGGTACGGGAAGGACCGGCTGTACGTCGAGCGGCCTGACGGGGTGAAGGTCGGCTGGTGGGACCTCACCACGAACGAGGCGCACCCGGAGAGCCAGGATGACCTGCCCGCCCTCACCCATGCCGTAGATGACTGGATGTCCGATCAAGTGGAGGACGGATCAGAGGCAGACGCGACTGCCCCCAAGTCCGGCGACACCGTCGACCTCACTCAGACCGGATGGACCGCCCCGCCCATCGAACAGCCACATCCTGCAGGTCAGGAGCCGCCGGACCCCGTGCCTCTGCAGGTCGTCGAGTCGACAACGCACGAAACTGCCGACGAAGCCACACCCCGGCCCTGGGTGGACCTCTCTACCAACCGAGCCGGTGCCGAGGCACGAGAGCAGGCGCAAGCCGCACGCGACGCCGCACCCGTGAAGACTGTCCTCGCCCGAGTCCTTGGGGTCCACACCGACGAACGCGCTTGGCGAATCGGCGCGGACGGCGAAGAACTCGTCGCCGCCCAACTCGCCAAGGCTGCGAAGAAGGACCCCCGCTGGCAGGCGCTACATGCCATTCAGGTCGGCGAGCGAGGCTCCGACATCGACCACCTCGTCGTCGGCCCCGGCGGAGTGTTCACTGTCAACGCCAAGCACCACCCCAAGGCCAAAATCTGGGTCGGCGGGAACACCTTCATGGTCAACGGCAACCGGCAGCCCTACATCCGCAACAGCCGCCACGAGGCCGCCCGCGCAGCCAAACTGCTTACTGCCGCTTGCGGCTTCCCGGTCCACGTCGAAGGTCTCATCGTCACCGTCAACGCAGCCGACGTTGTCATCAAGACCCAGCCCGACGGAGTCAGCGTCACCTGGCGCAACAACCTCGCCAAGTGGCTCCTGCGCCACGGCGACATCCACACACCCGAGGCACTCGACGCCATCTATGAGGCGGCACGCCGGTCAACCACCTGGCGGTCGTGACGTCCGAGGTCCTGCCTGATCGCCGGTCGGCACCGCCACTGTCGGTGGACGCCCTTAACCTCCCTGCGGAAGAAGTCACCCTGGGGGAACGGAGAGTCTGATGGGACCTGCGGAACGCAAACCGCTGCTGGACAGATGGATGAGCCGATCCAGCGCATCCGAAGACGAGCGCATGGACCGTGCCGAGCGAATGGTCAAGGCCGCGATCGACGCCCATCCAGCCTTCGATGGATACCGCTCCTCGATCAAGGTCTACGCCAAGGGGTCCTACGCCAACCAGACCAACGTGCGCGCCGACAGTGACGTCGACGTGGTGGTCGAAAATCGAGACCTCTACTACTACCGGTACAACCCCACGAGCAGCGCCCCGGCACCCGATCCGAACGCGAGCCCGTACACCGGCCGGTGGGACGACAAGGCCGAGTGGCGGACCGAGGTCACGAAGGCGCTTATCAACGCCTTCGGGGCCACCCAGGTCGACACCAGCGGCAAGGTCGCCCTGACCATCGCCGAGGTACCCGGCAGCCGTCCGTCAGCCGACGTGGTCCCGTCATTCGAGTTCCGCCGGTTCGACGCCGCCGACCGCAGCGTCGTGCATCACGGCAGCCGGGTCTTCTCGACCGACGGTAAGGCGATCGACAACTTCCCCGCACAGCAGAAGAGCAACGGTGTCGAGAAGGACCGAGTCACGAGCGGGAGGTACAAGAAGTACGTCCGCGCGCTCAAGAGCGCCGAGAACTACCTCGCCGAGAACGGCATCATCTCCGACCTGCCCTCCTACTTCATGGAGTGCCTGGTGTCGAACGTGCCCAACCACGCCATCACGACTGGTTACTCCGTCGATGACGGGTTCCGCGCCACCCTCGCCCACCTCCTGACCAACCTGATCCCGGACAACTTCGACAAGAACGAATGGCGGGAACCGAACGGCCTCAAGTGGCTGTTCGCCGACGACTCCAAGTGGACCCGCGATGATGGCCTCCTCCTCTGCTGGCGCACCTGGGAGCATCTCGGGTATCAGTCGTGAACTCCACCGCCAACCTTGCGCGGTTCACCGCCATCGGGGTCTCCGCCGTCTGGGCTGCGGTCCTCTTCTTCACGGGCCTGGACCTGGACTGGGAGATTCGCCGGTGGCTTGCCTACTTGCCCTCGGCAGTGGGACTCCTCGTGGTCGCCTTCGACCTGTGGCTCTGGAAGATCCCCGGCGTCAGCAAGGCCACCGGGCGACCACACCTCTACGGCACTTGGAGAGCCACCCTCACCCCGAATCCCAACAGCCGGATCCCAGAAGGCGGCAACTGGCAACCCACCGGGGCACTCGTCATCGAACAGACCTTCTGGACGACCGCCGTGCGCCTCCACACCGACCAGAGCACATCAGCCTCCACCACGGCAGCCATCACGTCCGCTCCCGACAGCAAGCAGAGCAAGAACCTCTACTTCACCTACGCGAACCGAGCGAGGCAGGAACACAACGAGCGCAGTTACCCCCACCACGGGACCACCCTGCTCCACGTGACCGGCCTCAAACCCACAAGGCTGGACGGCACCTACTGGACCGATCGACTTACCTCGGGCGACATCGCGATCCAGCGGGTCAACTCCAAGGTCGACCTCTCCGCAGCCGATGCACTCGCGGCCGTCCGGCAGCAGGACCAGTCGTGATCGGCCGTCGCCGACGGAAGGAACGCAACCCGGCCCCGGCTCCGAAGGACCGAAGCGCCATCACCAAAGCAGAACTCGAAGCGTTCATCGACCAATCTCGCTGGCTCATCGAGTACCACGACAAGCGGGGCGACTCCTTCACCACGCGCGCAACCGCGCTCCTGGGCTTCAGCGGCGTGATCCTCGTCCTCCTCCTGCGTGGACCGCTCCCAGAGGGAGTCGAACTCACCACGTCTCTCAAGGTCGCGGGCATCACCACCGTTGTCCTCCTACTGATGTGCGCACTGTTCTGCTTGCTCACCGTGCTGCCCGGACCCACTACCGCCCCCGGCGTCGACGAACACCGCGAGCGCTGGAAGAGGTGGCTCGCCAAGGAAGGACGCGGCAAGGTCCTCGGCGACATCGCAGACTCCTACTTGATGGCACACGATGCCCAGGACGGGTTCCCCGTCGGCGACGCCTACACCCGCGCTGACCGGCGAGCCGGATTCTTCATCACCGCCGCCGCAGCCATGCTGGTGTCACTGATTTCGCTCGCAGTCCTGCTGTTCCTGATCTACCAGCAGACCGCCGCCTGACCCGAGGGAGGTGAAAGATGCCCGGCGACGACGATGACGACTTCGACTACACCACCACGGACGTTGGCCCGCGTGAGCCTGACCGGTTCGAGAAGCGCGGGAAGCCCGACAACAGCGAGAGCGGCGACGATCGCTCCGACCGTGGACGCGAGATTCGCGAAGACCGGTAGGCACAGCCGACGAGACCCGAGCCGCGCATGTCGGCGGCTCGGGTCTGGTCTCTGACGCCCGCCACGCGGGGCATGATGTCCGTCATGGCCACCACAGCCAGCCGGACAACGCGGTCGAAGGTCGCGCTCACCAAGCGTCACCTGACGCGCCTTTCCAAGATTGCCGCCGCCGACCACGAAGACCTCTACGCGCGTCGTCCCGACTACCGGGGGCAACTGATCGCTGTCGTGCTCGCGCAGGGCGGGGGACAGCATTACCTTGACCGCCGCAACGGCGTGAAAGACCTCGACGTGTGGTCCTTCTTCGCGTTGCCGCCCAGCGAGAGCCGGTTCCCAGAGGACCGTCGCAAGCGACACGTCGACTTCGGTCCCTCCGACCTGGGCCGCCAGCGGTACGTCATGGCGAAGGCTCGGTCACCCCGAGAATTGGCCCTCTGGACCAAGTGGCACCGCGAGCACCAGGGTCGCCGAGTCGACCTGATGATGCGCGGCCTCCCATGCGCCCCTGACGACGACCCCGCCGCCGCGATCCGCGACTGGCTCGACCGAGGGATCCGGAAACCGAACAGTTCACCCGGCTACCTGCGACGCAAAGGCGTCATCCTCATCGACCCGCCAGACCGGCGCGGAGAGGTCATCTGGGAACCGGCCAACTGCGATGCCGGGTGACGTGACTGTGGCCCGAGCCGCCTGTCAGTACGGCTCGGGCCACATCGTCAACCGCCTAGTTCGCCCTGTTGACCGCGAACGAGACCTCGGGCCGGGTCGAGAAGCCGGTCAGTGCCACTCGCGTTCGGACCAGTGCCGTAGGCCCGGTCCGCCTGATCACCGCGCACCGTGCCACCCGACACGTCGACAGTATTGATCGCCGATCGGGTCCAGCGGAAGAGAGAACCTTGGTCAGTCGTCGTCGAGCGCCTCGGCCACCTCGACCGCCGAGACCGGCCTTCCCAGTGAAACAACAGTTAGGCCGCTGACCGGGTCAGTCGCTACGTTGTAGTGCTCTCCGAGGGAGCCTTGAGGGGGCGTGCCCGCAGCCCACTCCTGCGCCACGGTGTCAGCGAGACGGGCCAGGACCTCGGGTGCTCCACCGTCGGTCAACCAGCCGAGTGGCGAGGCGTCGTCGAGTTCGGGCGCAGGCGTGTGGAGTAGGACCGCTACTGCCCACGGGTCGAACGAACGCAACGCTCCGAGAACCGGGAGCAGCGCGGGCCTGACCTCGACCGCATCCGCGCGTTGAACGAACTGGTCTACCGGGTAGAGGCGCGTTCCATCGCTGGTCTGCAACCCGAGGATTCTCCCGGTCTTCCTCCACGCGGCCAGGGTCTGGGAAGTGACTCCGGTTGCTGTGAGGACCTTGTGCTCGGACCAGCACACACCGACCACTTGCGCGAATTCATTATCTGTGACGGGTTCCTCGGTCATGTGTCCCTTCCCCGTTCCTGACGAGAAGCACCACATCGAGGCCCGGTCCCGCCCACCTCAGGCTCCTACGAGAGTTCCAGCGGGCGCGGCCAGCGCGGCGACTTGTCGACAGCATCCGGCCGGTGGGGGGAAACACGCAAGGCGGGCATCCGCCGACGGGGCACCAGAACTGGTCAATCAGGCGAGAAGGCCGTCAGCCGTATGTTCGGCGGCTACTGAACTTGCCAGCCTGTGCGGCGCGCCTCCCGCGACCAACCCGCTCGTGCCGTGCGGGAGGTCCGGTGACTCAATGAAGTGCTCGCATCATGCGCCGGACTGCTGCCTGCCAGTTCGACTGGATGGCCGTAGTGCATCCCTTGTGGATCTTGTTGCCACTTGTGGCATGCGTGGCCGTGAGCACCCGTTGGGTCGTGCGGGCACCCGGTGTCATGCAGAGCAAGTACACGCTTCCCTTGTTGGTCGGTGTGCCGCGCCAGCACGCGAGGTGGCCTGTGTGCTCATCCGTACGTCGCCACCGTCTACCGGTGATGGGCCGCCCGAGGTCCGCACTCAACTGGTGTGGGTGGACCGGTCGATCGGCAGGATCCATGGAGAGTGCGCGGTCAATGACCCGGGCGATCGTGTCCGGTACGTGCGGAGCAACGTCCCGCAGTTTACGTGCAGGGGTGCTGCTGATATGCGTCAGTTTGTCAACATCGTCGATGTAGCGGGAGAGGTCATGAGGGGGCACCCCAGCCAGCATCCAGAAGGCGCTGGCGGCGAGTGAGTAGACATCGCTTCGTGTCGTGGCCTGCGCGGCCGGTCCCCAGGCGGAGGCCACCTCGGGAGCCAAGGTCGCGAGGGTCCCGCCATGGACGGGTGCCGTGCCGGTGGTGGGATCGATCAAGCCAGCGAATCCGAAGTCCCCGACGCGACAGTCGTCGTGCTCGGTGAGGAACAAGTTGCCGGGCTTGATGTCGTTGTGAACGAGCCCGAGGTCGTGTGCACGGCTGATGCCCTGGCATGCCTGCCGTGTCCAGCGGATCGCGTCGAGAGGGTCAAGACCGAGGGGCTCTCCGTTGACGCGGTCCTCGACGGTGCCGTGAGAGGCAACCTCGGTGACGACGATCGGGTAGCCAGACTCGGGGAAGGCGTTCCGGATCGGGAGGATGTGGTGGTCGCTGAGACGCCGCAGAATCTGCGCCTCTACCCAGGGCCCATACGGCGTGAGCGTGTTCGGGTCGATGATCTTGAGTGCCACCTCGTCGCCCTCGACATGGTCGCGGACGCGGTACACCTCACCGCCGCCTCCGGACCCCAAAGATCCCAAGACCTCGTAGCGGTTGCCGATAATGGACCCCGGGGTAAGCACCCGTGCAGGTTACGGTCTTGCCGTGCGAGTTTTCGGTATAGACGTAGCCATGCAGGGCGACCAAAAGGCCACGGCCTACGTGGTCATCGTGGACGACGGCAGCGGGTCGCCGGTCGTCGTCGACCAGTTCGCAATCACCAACGACGAGGCCGACCTCGCCACGCGTCTGTACGACATGGCAGAAAATATCCGGACCAAAGTCAGCACCTTTAAGCCGGACCGCGTCGCCATCCGGCGCGCCGACTTCCCGCCGACCGGCAGCCGCAAAGAGGCCCCCAAGGTGCGGCTGTTGGCCGAGGGGGCGCTGACGAGCGCCGCACGCAGCAACTGCGTCAACACCTACTTGGCCACCGGCAAGGACCTCGGGGCGTGGTGCGGGTCCGACAAGGACACGGTGGAGGCCGAGGCCAAGAGTCTGGCCAAATCCACCGGGCTCGCACAGAAGTACGCTCGCGCCATCGGTGCAGCGCTGGGAGCACTCAGCCATCCTTAGGTCTTCGATGTCTAAGGTTCATCGGCCGGGACAAGTCCCATCAGTTGGTCAAGTCCGCAGTCGTTCGAGGCAAGGTCAATGACCCGACAACTCGGTCAAGAAGTTCGATCGCATGCTGGCGCTTAGCGTCTGCGCGGTCGAAACACTCCATCGCGTCCCGCATGTGCTTGACCCCGGCGGCCCGATCGGCATCCGCTTCGAGCAACACAGCCATCGCCGCTCGCTGTAGTTGCAGTGCTTCACGTAACGCGACGATCTCGGCGACCGCGTCCGAGGAGTCCGCCAGCCGCCCCTCGACCAGCCTGCGCAGCGATCGAACCTCACCAGCCAGGGACGAACCGGCCGCAGGGTCCGCCGCGCCTCCACGCCTCCTCCTATCGAAGGTGCCGTGCTCTTCCACGTAAGCGTCGACGTCCTCCCGACGAATCGCATAGAAGGTTCGATTCCCCTTCTTGGTTGCGACCGCTCGGAGAGCGCCGTCGATGATCAGTGACCGCACCGTGGGTGCCGTGCACCCCAGGACCTCCGCCGCCTGCGGAGGCGTCATGTCGGTGGGCGGTGGCATCCTTCGATAGTACGAAACAAACTTTGTACCCACCACAGGGTCCACGTCCCCAATCCGCAACCACAAAGAAAGATACTTTCCTCATGGACGCCGGACAGACCATCCTCCTTGAGGGCCTCCTGCGGGCCCAAGACCGCGACAACGAAGTGGTCGGGTATGCGCAGATTCAACGTCACGCGGAGCATGTCATCGACTGGGCGAGCCGTCTCACCAACCCCGTGCTGATGCCGGTCGGTGACGCCGCACAACGCCTGTTAGGGGCTGTGTCGCTGATGGCACAGGGCAGTATCGACATCCCTGTTTGGACCGACAGACTTGACGGACGCGATGTCTTGCTCGTCGGCACCGTCGTTGCGTCACTAATCGAGTTCGAGGCGGCTGCTATTAACGCCCGACGACGCGGCGCGACTCACATCCACGGGTGCGCCATCGAAGTCGCAGGGCACACCTCGTCAAGCATGCTCGACTCGTTCACTTTGCTCGGTCAAAGCAGCCTGCGGGCCCGTCGGTCTGCATGACGCCAAGGACGAGGCCGCGAGCAGCATCGCCGATGTGCCTGTGGACAGACGACAAGTGGTGTCAGTGGTGACGCGGCTTGTCGCGGACACTGTCAGATTCCTGTCGCGGGACAACTGAGAGATAGGGCCCACTGAGAAGGCGCACCGACAGGACACACCGATGAGGAGGGAGTGACCGATGGACCTCGCCGCGGAGCAGCAGCCCACCGACTGGGGCGCCTGGCACGACAGGTACGACGACCCCGGGTCGTCGCTCGCGGCGCGGCTGGCGGCGATCCAGGGGGTCATCGGCCGCTGGCTGGACCGGACCGCGCCCCGTCCGGTGCGCGTGGCCAGTGCGTGCGCCGGTGAGGGCCGCGACCTGCTCGGGGTGCTGGAGGACCGCGACGACGCGGCCCGGGTGGAGGTGGTGCTGCTGGAGGCGGACCCGGCGCTGGCGCGGACCGCCGCCGCGCAGGCGCAGCGGCTGGCGCTGCCGGGGGTGGAGGTGCGCTGCGCCGACGCGGGCAGCACCCGCGGCTACGCGGGGGCGGTGCCGGCGGACCTGGTGCTGCTGTGCGGGGTGTTCGGCAACATCAGCGACGTCGACGTGCACCGCACGATCCGGGCGCTGCCGCAGCTGTGCGCGCCGGACGCGCTGGTGGTGTGGACCCGACACCGGGGCGCCCCCGACCCGACCCCGACGATCCGCCGGTGGTTCGCCGAGCAGGGCTGCGAGGAGCAGGGGTTCGTCTCCCCGGGCGAGGACTCCTGGGCGGTGGGCGTGCACCGGTTCCGCGGCCGGCCCCAGCCGCTCGAGCGGGAGCACCAGCTCTTCACGTTCCTCCGCTGACCGGCCGGGTCAGCCCGCACCCCAGGCCGTCCCGCGGCCTCGCGTGCGGTCGGCGCTCAGGGCTCGGGCGTGGCGAGGTGCACGACCGCGTCGCCGCCGTTGACCACCGGCGCCTCGGTGCGGCCGACCACGAGGCCGGTGCGGTCCGCGCGGACCAGGCGCAGCGTGCGGCCGAAGGAGTCGGACAGGCTGCCCAGCCGGTCGCCGTCGGTGACCTGCTGGCCGAGCTGCGCGTCGAGGTGCAGGAAGCCGGTGTGCCGGGCCCGCACCCAGCCGCTGGCCCGGCACTCCACGCTCGGCGCGGGCGGCGCCTCCTCCTCGACACGGTCGACCATCCCGAGCTCCTCGAGGACCCGGCGTACGCCGTCCACCGCCGCGGTGATCGCCCACTCGTCGAACCGCCAGGCCTCGCCGCCCTCGTAGAGCAGCACGGTCGCGCCCTGCTCCCGCGCCGCGTGCCGCAGCGAGCCGTCGCGGATCCGCGCGTGCAGCATCACCGGCGCGCCGAACGCCGCGGCCAGCTCGCGGGTGCGCGGGTCGTCGAGGTCGGCACGCACCTGCGGCAGGTTCGTGCGCCGGTCGGAGCCGGTGTGCAGGTCGATCCCGACCTCGCACTTCGCGACCACCTCGGTCATCATCAGGTGCGCGATCCGGCTGGCCAGCGAGCCGCGGGCCGAGCCCGGGAAGGATCGGTTCAGGTCGCGGCGGTCCGGCAGGTAGCGCTCGCCGGTCATCACGCCGAGCACGTTGAGGACGGGTACGGCGATCAGCGTGCCCCGCATGTCCCGCGGCTTCAGGGTCGCCAGCAGCCGGCGGATCACCTCGACGCCGACCACCTCGTCGCCGTGCGTGGCGGCGTTGACCCACACCACCGGTCCGTCCTCCCGGCCGTGCAGGACGCGCACCGGCAGGCCGACGTCGGCGCCGCTGATCAGCCGGGTGATCGGGAGCTCGAGGTCCCGTGCGGCGCCGGCCCGCACCCGCACCGGACCGATGGCGAAGGAGTCGCGGGGCATCAGCGACCCCGGTTCTGCCGGCGCACCGACACCTGGGGCCGGCCGCCGACGTAGGAGCGGCTCGGGTCGACCACGAAGCCCTGGCGCAGCGCCTCCCGGCCGATGAGCATCCGGAAGCCCATCTGGTCGCGGCGCGAGAGCGTCATCTCGGTGGTGACCCGCCGTCCGGCCAGGCTGACGTCCATCCGCACGACGTACCGCTCGTCGGAGTGCCCCGAGGAGCTGCGCACGAGGCGGCGGTCCAGGATCGGGCTCTCCACGGTGGTGGCGTCCTCGCCGGAGCCCTGCCAGGGGTGCACCGAGTAGCGCACCCACGGCGCGCCGTCGCGCTCGAGCTCGACGAGGTCGAAGGCGTGGATCGCCGAGGAGCGCGCGCCGGTGTCGATCTTGGCCTTGATCCAGCCGACGCCGCAGTCGGGGAGGCTCACCCACTCCCGCCAGCCGACGAGGGTGCTCTCAGGGGTCTTCGACACGGGCACATCCTGTCAGGAGCCGACCAGCGCCCGGGCCAGGCGGCACCCTGCTCGGTGATCGGTGCTTGAATGGGCGGCCGTCACCCCCGGCGGCCCCAGGACGGTCATGAAACTGGCGATCCTCTCCCGAGCACCACGTGCCTACAGCACCCAGCGACTCCGGTCGGCCGCGCTCGAGCGCGGCCACAACGTGAAGGTGCTCAACACGCTGCGCTTCTCCATCGACCTCTCCGGCGACGAGCCCGACCTGCAGTTCCGGGGCAAGCATCTCTCCAGCTACGACGCGGTCCTGCCGCGGATCGGCAACTCGATCACCTACTTCGGCACGGCCGTGGTCCGTCAGTTCGAGCAGATGGACGTCTACACGCCGAACCCGGCGTACGGCATCACCAACAGCCGCGACAAGCTCCGCGCCACCCAGATCCTGTCCCGCCACAACATCGGGATGCCCGCCACGACGTTCGTGCGCGACCGCAAGGACGTGGTCGCGGCCATCGAGCGGGTCGGCGGCGCGCCGGTGGTGATCAAGCTGCTCGAGGGCACCCAGGGCATCGGCGTGATCCTCGCGCCGGACCGCAAAGTCGCCGAGGCGATCATCGAGACCCTGCACAGCACCCAGCAGAACGTGCTGATCCAGCGGTTCGTGAAGGAGAGCAAGGGCCGCGACATCCGAGCGCTGGTCGTCGGTGACCGGGTCGTCGCCGCGATGCGACGGGTCGCCCAGGGCGACGAGTTCCGCTCGAACGTGCACCGCGGCGGGTCGGTCGAGCCGGTCGCGCTCGACGCGGAGTACGAGCGCACCGCGGTGCGCGCGGCCCAGATCATGGGCCTGCGGGTCGCCGGCGTGGACATGCTCGAGGGCAACGACGGTCCGCTGGTGATGGAGGTCAACTCCTCGCCCGGCCTGGAGGGCATCGAGACCGCCACCCAGCTCGACGTCGCCGGCGCGATCATCGACTTCATCGCCAACCAGGTGGCCTTCCCCGAGATCGACGTCCGCCAGCGGCTCAGCGTCTCGACCGGGTACGGCGTGGCCGAGCTCGTGGTCCACCCCGGGGCCGACATGGTCGGCCGGAAGCTCAGCGAGTCCGGACTCGACGACCGCGACATCACCGTGCTCACCCTGCACCGCGGTGCCACCGTGATCCCCAACCCGCGCAACAAGGAGCTCGTCGAGGCGGGCGACCGACTGCTCTGCTTCGGCAAGCTGGAGGAGATGCGCTCGATGATCCCCGCGCGCCGCCGGCGCCGCAGCCGGGTCAAGAAGCTGCCGGAGCAGCCGATCCCCGAGTCCTGACCGGTCCGGCGTGCCGACCGCCGAGGGGCCGCTGGTGGTCGCCCGGCACGGGTCGGCCGGGTCGGCCGGGTCGGCCGGGGCGGGCTGGGGCGGGCTGGGGCGGGCTGGGCGGGATAGTCCGTGACGTTTCGGCCCCTTACTGACCCGCAGCGGGGCCGGATCGTCACGGACTACCCCCGTCGCCCTCCCACCGGCCGGCCGGCCCCACGGTGTCAACGAGCGCCGACTCGGCGTGCTCAACCGCTCCAGACCAGTGCCGCGCCGGAGTTTGTGCCGTAGCGCGGCGGGAAGTCCGTCGTTGACGCAGGCAGACGGAGGAGCAGGTCCTCCACGGCGAAGGGTCCACCAGCATGCGACTGCTGTCCTCATCCGCCCGTACGGCGCTCGGGAGCCTCGGCGCCCTTCTGCTGCTGGCCGGCGGCCTGACCGCGCTCGGGTCGGCCGACGCCGCGACCCCGGCCGAGGGGACCGTCGCCGCCGACGGCCACCACAAGGCGACCTGGACCGGGGGACCGTTCGCGGTCCCGAACGTCACCGGCAACGCGCTGGACCAGCCGGACTGCTCGGCCCCGCAGTCGTGTGACGACTTCACGCTGCACGTCGACAGCCCGAAGGGCTACGGCGCCCACCACCAGCTGAGGGTGCGGGTCGGCTGGTCGAACGCCGCGGCCGACTTCGACGTCTACCTGCTCGACGCGAAGGGCGACGCGGTGGCCACCGCCGCGAGCAGCGCCGACCCCGAGCTGATCCTCGCGGCGCCGAAGGCGGGCGACTACACCGTGCGCGTCGTGCCGTTCGCCCCGCTCGGCGAGAGCTACTCCGCCACCGCCAAGCTGGTGAAGAAGCCGGACAACCCGGCCCCGGCGCCCGGCAGGGCGCCCACCTTCCGCAACTACAAGGCGCCGAAGAAGTTCGCCGACGCCGACAACGCCGGCGAGCCCAGCATCGGCAACAGCTTCAAGACCGGCGCCACGATGTACCAGGCCTACCTGTCGACCTACAAGGTCCGCTGGAAGCACGGCAAGGCCGCGTGGACCGACGTCTCGGCCAACGCCGGCAACGGCTGCCCGCAGGGCAGCACACAGAGCCTCGACCCGATCCTGTTCACCGACCGCCAGACCGGCCGCACCTTCGAGTCCCAGCTGACCGGGGTCGACTCCGCGACCTGCTGGACCGACGACGACGGCAAGACCTGGAACCCCAGCGAGGGCGGCGGCATCCCCAGCGGGGTCGACCACCAGAGCATCGGCGGTGGCCCCTACGCGGCCGGCGGACTGGGCGGCCTGCCGACCTCGGCGTACCCGAACGCCGTCTACTACTGCAGCCAGGACATCGCGACCGCGTTCTGCGCCGCGTCCCACGACGGCGGCACCACCTTCGGCGCGGGCGTCCCGACCTACGACCTGACCCAGTGCGGCGGCCTGCACGGCCACCTCAAGGTCGCCCCCGACGGCACGGCCTACCTGCCGAACAAGGGCTGCGGCTCCAACGCCGCCGTCGCGGTCTCCTCCGACGACGGCCAGAGCTGGACGGTCCGCAAGGTGCCCTCGAGCACCGTCGGCGACTCCGACCCGTCGATCGGGATCGGCGCCAACGGCACGGTCTACTTCGGGTACGTCGGCGCCGACAGCCGACCCGGCGTCGCGGTGAGCCACGACCAGGGCCGGACCTGGAAGCACGGCCAGCAGGTCGCCGGTGACTTCGGCGTCAAGAACGCGGTGTTCCCGGAGATGGTCGCGGGCGCCGACGACCGCGCCGCGTTCGCCTACCTCGGCACCACCAAGGGGGGCAACTACCAGGCGACCGGCAAGTTCAAGGGCGTCTGGCACCTCTACATCAGCACGACGTACGACGGCGGCCGGCACTGGGTGACCCGGGACGCCACCCCGAAGGACCCGGTGCAGCGCGGCTCGCTGTGCACCGGCGGCACCACCTGCGGCAACGACCGGAACCTGCTCGACTTCATGGACATCACCCTCGACGAGCACGGGCGGATCCTGGTCGGCTACGCCGACGGCTGCATCGGCGCCTGCGTGGACCACCCGAGGAAGAACGGCCACGACGCCTACGCCACGATCGCCCGGCAGACCGGGGGCCGCACGCTGTTCCCGAAGTACGACCGATGAGGGGGTCTGCCGGGGCGCGGCCGGGCAGGGTGCGGCCGGTGGGGTTGCGGGCGGCGGCGCTCGCGGTCGCCCTGCTGCTCGGCCTGCCGACGCTGGCGGGCTGCGGCGGCGACGCCGACGGCGAGCCGGCGTCGGGCCGGGGGACCGAGCCGACCCAGGGGCACGAGACCGATCAGGAGGCCGGCAACGAGCTCGAGGGGGCCGCCGACCGGACGATCTGCCAGGCCGACGCGACCGCCGTGGCCACGCCGTACGCCGAGGGCTTCCCCGACGCGTGGCGCTTCCCGCCGCGGACCACGGTCTACGACGTCGAGGACCGCGGCTCGACCGGGGTGATCGTCACCGGGATCTCCTCGACCCCGTTCAAGCAGATCCTCGACTTCCTCAACCACGACGCGGTCGACGCCGGCTTCGAGGTCACCGGCGGGGAGACCGAGGAGCACGACGCCGAGGCGAACTGGTCCACGGGGCGGCAGGACGGGCGCTGGGCGATCCGCGAATCGCCGCAGTGCCCCGGCGAGACCGTGATCCAGGTGTACGCCGAGCCGACGTCCTGACCGGCGCCGGACTGGTGCTGCCGGCTGGTGCTGCCGGCTGGGGCTGCCAGCTCAGCCCCTCCACCCCCAGCCCGCCGTGTAGGAGACTGCTGCCGTGACCGACCAGCCCACGCTCAGCCGGGCCCAGCGGGCCACCACCAGCGCCGTGTCCGTCGGCCGGGAGGTCCAGGGCCGGATCTACCGCGCCGGCGTCTTCGGCCACCGACCGGCGGTCCCGGTCGAACCGGCCGCGCTCGAGCGTGCGGCCGAGCGGGCGATGAGCCGGCAGGCCTGGTCCTACGTGGCCGGCAGCGCCGGCCAGCAGCGCACCGCCCGGGCCAACGTCGAGGCGTTCGACCGGCACCGGATCGTGCCGCGGATGCTGGTCGACGTCGAGGAGCGCGACACCTCGGTGGAGCTCTTCGGCCGCCGGCTGCCGGCGCCGCTGCTGTTCGCGCCCGTCGGCGTGCTCGAGATGGCGCACCGGGACGCCGACCTCGCGGTCGCCGAGGCGGCCCGGCAGCTGGGCCTCCCGATGGTGCTCTCCACGCAGGCGTCGGTGCCGATGGAGCAGGTGGCCGCCCGCCTCGGGGACGCACCACGCTGGTTCCAGCTCTACTGGAGCCGCGAGGACGAGCTCGTCGACTCGTTCGTACGCCGGGCCGAGCAGATCGGCAGCGAGGCGATCGTGGTCACGCTGGACACCCACGTGCTCGGCTGGCGCACCCGCGACCTCGACCTGGCCTACCTGCCGTTCGCGCGCGGCCAGGGCATCGCGCAGTACACCAGCGACCCGGTCTTCCGGCGGCTGGTGGCGGAGCGGGCGGCGGCCGGGCCCTCGGGCGAGCCGACGCCCCGGCCGACCGCGGCCGCCGTACGCGCGCTGGTCTCGATGGCGCGGCACTGGCCGGGCGACACCTGGGGCAACCTGCGCTCCCCGCTGCCGCGGGCCGCGGTCGAGACCTTCCTCGACGTGTTCTCGCGCTCGTCGCTGAGCTGGGCCGACCTGGCCTACCTGCGCGAGCGGACCGCGCTGCCGATCCTGCTCAAGGGCATCCAGGACCCGCGGGACGCGGCGCTCGCCCTGGACCACGGCGTGGACGGGATCGTGGTGTCCAATCACGGGGGCCGCCAGGTCGACGGCGCGATCGGGTCGCTCGACGCCCTGCCCGGCATCGTGGAGGAGGTCGACGGCCGGGTCCCGGTGCTGTTCGACAGCGGCGTGCGCAGCGGCGCCGACGCGTTCAAGGCGCTCGCGCTCGGCGCCCGGGCGGTGCTGGTCGGGCGGCCCTGGGTCTACGGGCTGGCGCTCGCCGGCGCGCGGGGGGTGCGCGAGGTGATGGAGGACCTGTGGGCCGAGCTCGACCTGACCATGGCGCTGAGCGGCGTCGGCGGCGTCGAGCAGGTCACCCGCGACCTGCTGGCCTGAGCTCGCCGGCCGGGGCGGCACCCGCCCGCGGCGGTAGACTCGGGCGTCACCCAGGCCGCGACGGAACGGAACCCATGGGCCGCCAGCACATGCAGATCGGCGAGGTCGCCAACCGCACCGGTCTGAGCCTGCGCACCATCCGCTACTACGAGGAGATGGGCCTGGTCGTGCCCTCGGCGCGTACGACGGGCGGCTTCCGGCTCTACACCGAGAGCGACGTGGCCCGGCTGATGGTGATCAAGCGGATGAAGCCGCTGGAGTTCTCGCTGGAGGAGATGAGCGAGCTGCTCGGCACGCTCGACGCCCTCGAGCGCCAGGACCCCGAGGCCGACCGGTCGGTGCTGCTGGCGCGACTCTCGCTGTTCCACGAGGCCGCCCTGGCCCGGGTGGACGCGATCCGGGCACAGCTCGCGGTGGCCGAGGGGTTCGCCGAGGAGCTGCGCGGCGCGGTCGCCAAGCAGCGGCGCTCCGCGCGGCACTGACTCCCGGCTCGGCCGACCGCCGGGGCGGCAGGAATGCGGGCCACCCTCACGCGGCGGTAGGCTCCGTGCACCTATGCAACCGAGCAGCGACACCCGACCCCGCCGTACCTTCGCGGTCATCAGCCACCCGGACGCCGGCAAGTCGACGCTCACCGAGGCGCTGGCGCTGCACGCCGAGATGCTGTCCGAGGCCGGCGCCGTGCACGGCAAGGCCGGCCGCCGAGGCACGGTCTCGGACTGGATGGAGATGGAGCGCGCCCGCGGCATCTCGATCAGCTCCGCCGCGCTGCAGTTCGCCTTCCGCGACCACGTGGTGAACCTCGTCGACACCCCCGGGCACGCGGACTTCTCCGAGGACACCTACCGGGTCCTCACCGCGGTCGACTCCGCGGTGATGCTGGTCGACGCCGCCAAGGGGCTCGAGCCGCAGACGCTGAAGCTCTTCCGGGTGTGTGCCCAGCGGCGGATCCCGGTCCTCACCGTGGTCAACAAGTGGGACCGGCCCGGGCTGGAGCCGCTGGCCCTGATGGACGAGATCCAGCAGCAGATCGGGCTCGACCCCACGCCGCTCACCTGGCCGGTCGGCCTCGCCGGCGACTTCCGCGGCGTCCTCGACCGGCGCAGCGGGGAGTTCGTCCGGTACACCCGCACCGCGGGGGGCGCCACGAAGGCCCCCGAGGAGCGGATGGACCCGGCCGCCGCGGCGGCCCGGGAGGGCGACGCCTGGGCGACCGCGGTCGAGGAGCACGAGCTGCTCGCGGCCGACGGCGCCGAGCACGACCAGGAGCTCTTCCTCGCCGGCGCGACCACGCCGGTGCTGTTCGCCTCCGCGCTGCTCAACTTCGGCGTCGGCCGGCTGCTCGACACGCTGCTCGAGCTGGCGCCGGCGCCGGGCCCGACGCTGGACGCGCAGGGGAGCCCCCGGCAGCCGGGCGACGACTTCAGCGCCTACGTCTTCAAGGTGCAGGCCGGCATGGACGCCGCGCACCGCGACCGGCTCGCCTACGCCCGGGTCTGCTCGGGCACCTTCGAGCGCGGCATGGTGGTCCGGCACGCCGCCACCGGCCGGCCGTTCGCGACCAAGTACGCCCAGGCTGTCTTCGGCCGCGAGCGCTCGTCGGTCGACGTGGCCGAGCCCGGCGACATCATCGGGCTGGTCAACGCGGCGGCGCTGCGCGTGGGCGACACGATCTACGACGGCTCGCCGGTGGAGTACCCGCCGATCGCCAGCTTCCCGCCCGAGCACTTCGCCAGCGTCCGGGCCGCCGACAGCGGCCGGCACAAGCAGTTCCGCCGCGGCATCGAGCAGCTCGACCAGGAGGGCGTGGTCCAGGTGCTGCGCTCGGAGCTGCGCGGCGACCAGGCGCCGGTGCTGGCCGCGGTCGGCCCGATGCAGTTCGAGGTGGTCGTGGCCCGGATGGCGGCGGAGTACAAGTGCCCGGTGCGCCTCGACCACCTCGACTACACCCTGGCGCGCCGGGTCCCCGCGGACCAGGCCGAGGCGCTGGCCGGCAAGCGCGGCGTCGAGGTGATGCGCCGCAGCGACGGGGCGCTGCTGGCGCTCTTCCCCGACCGGTGGCGGGTCTCCAGCGTCCAGCGCGAGCTCCCCGACCTGCGGCTCGAGGAGCTCGGCGTCGACCAGGCGTGAGCCACGGGCCAGCGCTCGCGTCGATTCGTCCCTGAGTCTTACGTAAGGGTAGAGTTGCTGACTCGAGGGCCCGGGTGCGTCACGCACGCCCCGGGGCCCTCGGGGCTTTCGGGGCCTTCAGGCCGGGGATGTCGCCGCGACGTCCTCCGCCGCGTGCCCCGCCGCGTTCTTCGTGGGCCCTCCCTGCCACTGCCGCGGCGTCCCCGGACGCCGACGGCGTGGACGGCGTCGTACCTCCGCGGCCTTCCCCCGTACAGATCCAGTTCCCACGGAGCCTCCTCCTTGATCGATCCCGCCCTGTCCCGGCCGGCCCGCTCCTCGTCGTACGACCCGGCGGGCGACCGCGTCGCCACGGTCCTGCGCTCACCCCGGCTGCTGCGCCGGGAGCTGATCGCCGGCCTCGTCGTGGCCCTCGCGCTGATCCCCGAGGCCATCTCGTTCTCGGTCATCGCGGGCGTCGACCCCGAGGTCGGGCTGTTCGCCTCGTTCACGATGGCCTGCTCGATCGCCTTCCTCGGCGGCCGCCCGGCGATGATCTCGGCCGCGACGGGCTCCGTCGCGCTGGTGATCGCGCCGATGGTCCGCGAGCACGGCGAGCAGTACTTCATCGCCACCGTGATCCTCGCCGGCGTCTTCCAGGTGCTGCTCGGCCTGGCCGGCGTGGCGCGGCTGATGCGGTTCGTGCCGCGCTCGGTGATGGTCGGGTTCGTGAACGCCTTGGCGATCCTGATCTTCCTGGCCCAGGTGCCGCACCTCGTGCACGTGCCGTGGCTGGTCTACCCGGTCGTGGTGGTCGGGATCACGATGATCGTGCTGCTGCCGCGACTGACCACCGCCGTGCCCGCCCCGCTGGTCGCGATCGTCGTGGTCACCGCGGTGACGCTGCTCGCCGGCTGGGACCTGCCGAACGTGGGCGACGAGGGCGAGCTGCCGCACAGCCTCCCCACGCTGGGGATCCCGCACGTGCCGGTCACGCTCGAGACGTTCAAGATCATCGCGCCCTACGCCCTGGGGATGGCGCTGGTCGGCCTGCTGGAGTCGCTGCTGACCGCCAAGCTGGTCGACGACATCACCGACACCCGCTCCCACACGAGCCGCGAGGCCTGGGGCCAGGGCTGCGCCAACGTCATCACCGGGTTCTTCGGCGGGATGGGCGGCTGCGCGATGATCGGCCAGACGATGATCAACGTGAAGGCCTCGGGGGCCCGGTCACGGATCTCGACGTTCTGCGCCGGGCTGTTCCTGCTCATCCTCGTGGTCGGCTTCGGCGACGTCGTGGGCCGGATCCCGATGGCCGCGCTGGTCGCGGTGATGGTCATGGTCTCGGTCGGCACCTTCGACTGGCACAGCATCCAGCCGGCCACGCTGCGCCGGATGCCGCGCAGCGAGACCATCGTGATGGTCGCGACCGTGGTCGTGGTGGTCGCCACCAGCAACCTGGCGATCGGCGTCGTGGTCGGCGTCCTGGTCGCGATGACGCTCTTCGCCCGCCGGGTCGCCCACCTCGCCGAGGTCTCCCGCGAGCTGGTCGAGGACCCCGACGGCGGGGTGCGCGCGGTCTACACGGTCACCGGCGAGCTGTTCTTCGCCTCCAGCAACGACCTCTACACCCAGTTCGAGTACGCCGCGGACCCCGACCGGGTGGTGATCGACCTCAGCGCGTCCCACGTGTGGGACGCCTCGACGGTCGCCGCGCTGGACAGCATCACCACCAAGTACGACCGCAAGGGCAAGACCGTGGAGATCCGCGGGCTCAACGACGCGAGCTCGCGGATGCACGGCCGGCTCACCGGGCAGCTCGCGACGCACTGACCGGCTCCGGGGGCCGTCCGGGGCCCGGGGCTAGGCTGCCGGCGTGTGGTCCCTCCGGTCGGAGAACTCGATCCTGTCGATCTGCTCCCAGGACTCGGTGCTCTCGATCGGCTGCGCGGCCTCGGTCGCCTCGGTCGCGAGCGTCGGCTCCTTCGCCTCGGTGGGGTCGATCGGGTCGGCGATGTCGGCCGCCTCGCTGCTGTCCTACCAGTGCCGGGGCTCGGCCCTGTCCCACCAGTGCGACGGGTCCGTGCTCTCGAGTCAGTCCCGCCACGGGTTCCGCGACCGGCAGGCCACCGGCCGGGTGCCGGCCTGGTCGGTCGCCGGTGGCGTGCTGGCGATGCTCGCGGCGATCGCCGTGCACCGCGCCCGTCGGTAGTCGCCCGCCTCTGCCCGCCTCCGCTCGCCTCCGTCGCCGTCGCGGGGACTCCGACTCCGGCTCAGCCCATCTGCATGCTCTGGCCAGAGGGCAGGTGCAGCCCGGGCAGCGCGTCCGGGGCGGCGATCAGGAGCACGCCGAGAGCCAGCAGCAGGCCGGCCGTGGTCAGGGTGACCGTCCGGCGCCAGGGGAGCGTCTTCTCGGCGGCGATGATGCCCGCGACCAGCGCCATCCAGGTGATGCTCATGATCCCGAGGGCGAACAGCGAGGCCATCAGCGCCCAGCAGCAGCCGACGCACCAGGCCCCGTTGCCGGCGCCCATCCGCAGCGCGCCGGTCGGGCCGCCGTGCCAGGAGCCGAGCAGCGCGCTCAGGGGGCTGCGGCACTTGGCCAGGCAGACGTCCTTGAGCGGGGTGAGCTCGTAGGCCGCGGCGACCACCAGGGTGGCGCCCGCGACCGCCCGGCCCGCGTGGTCCCAGGCCACGGTGTCGCCGGCGATCGCGACGGTGCCCCGCCCGACGAGGAAGGCCACCAGCCCGGCGCCGACCCAGGCGAGCAGGTACCCGCCGGCGAACAGCCAGGGTGCGGCACGGGAGGCGGCCTTGGTGACCTGGGTGTAGAGCGCGATCGTCGGGGCCACCGACGGGAACATCATCGCGGCCATCATCACCACCCAGACGGTGAGGAACCAGCCGAGGCTGCCCAGGCTGGTCCAGGGCCCGTGGTCCATCCCGCGCATCTCCCGCGCCGTCCACACCCAGCCAGCGGCGGCGACCGCGAACAGCGCGAGGACCAGGCCGAGGCGGGCGCGCGCGGCGGCGTACGCCGGGTTCGGGCCGGCGTTCGGGGTGGGCCCGGCCGTCGACCCCATCTCGGCTCAGGCGGCCCAGGTGAAGGTGGACGTGGACAGCCCGGTGCGGCCCTCGTAGGAGATGCCGAACGCGTCGATCCGGCTGCGCTTGGCCTCGGCCATCGTGAGATCGGAGGCGACCGGGTGGAACATGCCCTGGAAGCGCACCGGCTCGCCGGTCTCGACGCCGAACGGGACGACGTCCTCGATCTCGAAGTCGATGGTGTCGGCGACCCGGACGCTGTGCCGCAGCCCGTCGTCGCTCACCTCGATCCGGGCGCGCTCGACTCCGATGATCTCGCCCACCAGCGGCGCGAGGGCGCCCATCGGGCCGCCGAGCTGCCCGCCGAACACCTTCACGAGCCGGTCGAACTGCTCGTCGCTGGCCCCGTCGTCGACGTACACCCCGAGCCGCCAGTTGCCCTGCGTCATCACCTTGGGCGTGTCCGCGATCAGCGCGACCTTGCGGCCTGCGATGTCGGTGCCCTCGATGTCACCCTCACGGATGACGAAGACGAGGGTCACCCGGCAGAAGTCGTAGGTCGCGCCGTGGTCGAACGACAGGTTGCACGGGCACATCAGCTCGCACGAGCAGGTCTCGACGTAGCTACCGGTCAGATTCCATGCCATCCCGGTCCCCTTCCCTGGGCCCTCTCATTCTTCGACCGCGGAATCGGCCCGTCAATCCACCAGACGGGCGATACGGCGGCCCCGGCTCGGCGACGAGCGGTGCCGAGGATCGGGACCGCGAGTCGCCGCTCCTCGACCCCGAACTTGTGGGACGCGCGACGCCGGGAACCGACCGTAGAGTCGAAGTCGTGGCACTGCTCCCACTCTGCTGGAGGTTCACCGGACGAGCCCGGCCTCGGCTGGTCGGTGAGCTCGCGATCGTCGCCGCGCTCCTCGTCTTCTACGGCCGGGTGCGATCCCTGGCCGCGGTCCGCCCGTCCGAGGCGGTCGCCCACGGCCGGGCGATCCTCGACGCCGAGGGGGCCGTGTCCCTGCGCGTCGAGGGCGCGGTGAACGGCTGGCTGACCGGTCAGGGACTGGTGCGCATGCTGGCGGTCGACTACTACCAGTTCCTCCACCTGAGCGTGGCGATGGGCGTGCTGGCGTTCTGCTACGTGCGTCGGCCGGCCCTCTACCGTCCGGCGCGGAACGCGCTGGTGCTCACGAACGTCGTCGCGCTGTTGGTGTTCGCCCTCTATCCCGCGGCGCCGCCTCGGCTGCTGCCGGGGGCCGGGTTCGTGGACTCGGTGGCCCGGGCGGGCTTCGGGACCACGCACGGGCCGATCCCCGCCGACCAGTACGGCGCGCTGCCGTCGCTCCATCTCGCCTGGGCCACCTGGGTGGCCGTCGTCGGCGTCGCCATGGTGCGCCGCTGGTGGGTGCGCGCTCTGCTGGTGGCGCATCCGTTGCTCACCGCGGTCGTGGTCGTGGTGACCGCCAACCACTACGTGGTCGACGTGGGCAGCGGGATGCTGCTCGGCCTCGTGGCGACCTGGGCGGTGGGGCTGCTGACGCCCGGCGCCACCCGCAGCGCCCGCGGGGCACCGAAGGAGGCCGCCCCCGCGGCGGCACGGCCGGCCCTGGCGGGTGCACCGGTGGGCGCACCAGCGGGCGTCCGCGCGAGTCCGGCAGGGGGGCCGGGCCCGGGAAACAGGTCCTCGCCCACGTAGTCCTGGTCGGCCCCGGACCGGGCGCCCGTGGTGCCTACCGGCAGCCGACGCCCGGCCGGTGGGCGAACGTGTGGTAGCCCGATCCCTTCACCCGGAGGGTTGTGAAGAACCGGCTGCCGCACAGCTCCCGGGGCTTCGCCAGGTGCACGGTGACCCGGTAACGGGCGTAGTGGCCGTGGGCGCAGTCCGGCTTGCAGTCGTTGACGTGGGCGACGCCCTTGCCGACCGCTCGGCGCGCGTCCCAGGTGGTCCATCGCATGCCGGTGACGTACAACGACCCGTCGACGGAGGGGTTCAGCCGGCTCGGCCGGTAGGCGTGGGTGTCGACGCCGTACTGGGCGACGTACGTCGGCTGGCTCGCGGCCCGGACCAGGGTGTCGGCATGGTCGGGGGCAGAACTCTGGCAGCCGATCGCCGTGGCCACCGCGAGCAGCAGGCCGACCGGTGCTGCGAGCAGGTGGGGGGCGGGCGAGCTGCGCATGGCGGGGCTCCGATCCGGGCGGCGTGGCGCGTGCACGGGTCGTGAGCTCGCGGTGCGCCGGGGGGCCGGCGCCGTGTCTCCCGGCGGTGCTGTGCCGGACACTTCCGTTATACCCCGCCGGGCGCGTGACGGCAGGACCCATTTCGACTAGATCGCGGCCCGGCCCCTGATCCGCCGAGTCGGCGCTCGTTGACGCCGTGCGCACGCCGAGTCGGCGCTCGTTGACGCCGTGTTCCCGTGTGGAAGGTCAACCTGCGCCGACTCGGCGACCCGGGTGGAACGTCAACATGGGCCGACTCGGCGCAGGTTGACGCCGGGTTCCCGTGCGGAAGGAGGCCCGGCGGTCGCCCGACTCGGCGACCCGGGTGGAACGTCAACAGGCCGCCTCGGTGGCGTGCAGGCGGCGCAGCCGTGGTCGCAGCTATCGCGACGATCACCGGTCTTGTCTGCGTGCACAGGCTGGTCGGACCGGGTGAAGGAAGCCATGCAGGCGCCCGCAAGTTGAAAACATCGCTCCGCCAGCCGACTTCGCGGGAATGGCCACGTTCGGAAACCGGGTGGCCAATACTCGGACCCGCAAGTACGTGGTCTCTGGCGGCGTTGAGGTGAGGGCATTGAAGCGCGTTCGTATCGGATTGGTCGCCGGCCTGCTGGTTGGACTGGTCGCGCCGCTATCGGCGATGACCGACACGGCAGAAGCGAGGACGGCTGGCTTATCCGCAGAGAGCCGAGTCGCCGCCAAGTCGATCGCCAAGCCCGTGCTGACTTCTTCCGCGAAGGCGGTGAAGGAGGGCGACCGGTTGACCCTTACGGTCACGGTCAAGTCGCCCAGGACTGCCACTTCTGCGACGTTTCAGAAGTGGTACGTGCCGGTCTATGGCACTGCGTCGTGGCAGACGGTCAAGACCGTCAAGGTCAACGGGCGGAGAAAGGTCCGCTTCAAGAGGGTCGCCACCGATGAGAACACGGAGCGCTACCGCGTGTTCGTGACCTACCGGCATGTCGCCAGGCCGGTGGTGTCGAACGCGGTCAGCGTGACCATCTGGCGTTGGATCCCACTCTCGGATTACCACCCGTACTACACCACCGGCGGAACCACCTTCGGAACCACCACCATCAACGGAGTCGCTTACACCGGTTGGGGAGTAGACATCTACTCCCACACCGGAAGCTGGGAGAGCCGGTTCACGCCCGGGCGACACTGCAGGTCGTTCAAGGCAGTCCTCGGCGTCGCCGACATCTCTGCCGACGGCTCCTCCGGCGCGATCACGTTCACCGCCGATGACACGCAGGTCTACGCCTCACCAACCCTGACGCCGGGCATGAGCGTTCCAGTCACCGTCGACTTGGCGAAGCCGTACCGGTTCGGCATCCAGTTGCTCGACACCACGCCCGGCGCCACCACGGAACGGGACGCCGTGGAATCCTGGCCAGTACTAGGGGAACCGACCTTCCTCTGCACAGGCGTCTAAGTGGTTGAACTGCGGCCGCAAGGCTTGGGCGGATCGTGCGGGTGTGTGTGCGCCTCAGCGCAGCCGGGCAGCGATCCGCTCAGCGACGCGGATCGCGTTGGCGATGATGGTCAGTGTCGGGTTGACCGCGCCGATCGAGGGCATGAAGCTGCCGTCGACGACGTAGAGGTTGTCCAGCTCGTGGGCCTTGCAGTCCAGGTCGAGCGCGGAGGTGGTCGGGTCGGTGCCGAAGCGCACCGTCCCCGCCTGGTGGGCGGTGGCCGAGACGTCCATCCTCTTGTGGAGGTAGAGGCCGCGCGCGAACGACTTCGAGGCCATGCCGAGGTCGGTGAGCATGTCATCGAAGCAGGCGCGCAGCCTCTTGACGCCCTCGGTGTTGTTGTCCGGCGTCAGCGCGAGCTTGATCGAGCCGTCGTTGCGCAGGGTGACGCGGCTCGTGGGCAGCGGGAGGTCCTCGCCGGCCAGCCAGAAGTCCATGGAGTGCGAGGCGGCGATGCGGTAGCCGAAGTCAGGGCCCCACTGGAGCATCTTGGGGGCCTCGCCCTTGACCTGCCAGTCGTCGGACTTGCCGAGCATCTGGATGTTGCCCATCGGGTAGTCCCAGAACTTGCTGGGGCCGTAGAAGTCGTTGATCGCCAGCGTCTTCTGGAACGTGGTGGGGTTGGGGTCCTTCGACAGCGCCATCAGCGCCACGTTGTTGTGCCGCATGTAGTGGCGGCCGACGACGTCACTGGAGTTGGCCAGGCCGTGCGGGTGCTTGTCGTTGGCGGAGGCCAGCAGCAGGGCGGAGGAGAGGATGGAGCCGGCGGAGAGTACGACGATGTCGGCGGTGAAGGTCTGGGTCGAGCCGTCGGGCATCTCCGTCACCACGCCGGTCACCGAGCCGCCCGCGTCGTCGGTGAGCAGCTTGCGCACGGTCGCGCGGGTCAGCAGCTGCAGATTGGAGTGGGCGGCGAGCGCGGGACGCACTGCGATCGTCTCGGAGTCCGACTTCGCGCCGACCAGGCACGGGAAGCCGTCGACGCGGTCGCAGCGGATGCACGGCGAGTCGTGGGTCGCCTGCCCCTGCTCGTCCTGGATCATGTCGACGCCGATCGGCAGGTGGAACGGGTGCAGGCCCAGGCCGGTCAGGCCGTCAGAGAGCTGCTGGATGCGGGGGGCGTGCTGGACCGGGGGGTACTTGTAGTCCTCGCTCGACTTGCCGGCGAACGGGTCCTCGCCGTGCTTGCCGTGCACCTTGTACATGTGTTCGGCGCGGACGTAGTACGGCTCGAGGTCGTCGTAGCTGATCGGCCAGGCGGGGGAGATGCCGCCGTGCTGCGTGATCTGACCGAAGTCGGCGGGGGTCAGCCGGAACAGCGCGGCGCCGTACACCTTGGAGTTGCCGCCGACGAAGTAGTGCATCCCGGGGTGGAACGGCTTGTCGTCGCGGTCGTAGAAGGTTTCGGCTGCGCCGTACCGGGAGTTGCCGAAGACCTCTTCGGACTCCCAGTTCGCCCGCTCGCGCGGCAGCCAGTCTCCCCGCTCCAGCAGCAGGATCTTCTTGCCGGTGGCGGCGAGCTCGGCGGCCATGGTGCCGCCGGCCGGGCCGCTGCCGATCACGATGACGTCTTGATGCTCGTGCGGGTCCATCGGGCTCTCCTGTGGTTGGTCGTGTCGGCGCGAGGCGGAACGGTCGGTCAGCCCGCGAACAGTGGTTCCGGCATACCTGGGATACCCGGATCGAGCGCGAACACGCTTCCGCTGAGCGGGTAGCGCGCAAGGTCGTCGTCGTCCATGCCCTGCCGCGCCGTCGTGATGTAGAGCGTGGTCAGGTCTTCGCCACCGAAGATGCAGCTGGTGGGGTGAGGGACCGGCAGGTCGACCACGTGGGTGGGTGCGCCCTCCGGGTCGTAGCGGACCACCTTGCCGCCGGCGTTGTGCACGCTCCAGACACCGCCCTCGGCGTCGACGGTCAGCCCGTCGGGGAAGGCGCCATCGGGCGCTCCGACCTCGGTGAACAACCGGCGGTTGGAGACCGTGCCGCGGTCGATGTCGAAGTCGTAGGCGAAGATGGCGTGCCGGAAGCTCTCGCCGAGGTAGAAGGTGCGGTCGTCCGGACTCCAGCCGAGTCCGTTGGCACAGACGACGCCGTCGAGTTGCAGGGCCGGAGCGCCGCCGGGGTCGAGCCGGTAGAGGGCGCCGGTGGGCCGGTCCCAGTGCTCGCCGTCCATGCTGCCGGCCCAGTACCGGCCGCGCCGGTCCACCTTGCCGTCGTTGAACCGGTTGTCGGGACGGTCCTGCTCCACCTCGGCGAACGGACGGAGTACGCCGGAACCGGGCTCGAGCCAGGCGAACGACTTGGCGGTGACCACCAGCAGGCCGCCCTCGCGCCGGACCACGAGGTCCATCACGTCCTCGTCGAGCCGGATCTCCTCGTCGTGCCCGGTACGCGGGTCGAAACGGTGGATGCGGTGCTCGACGTTGTCGGTCCAGTAGAGCACCGCCTCGAGGGTCGACCACATGGGTGACTCGCCGCAGGTGGCCTCGCTCCGCACGACACAGTCAGGGGTGGGCAACTGGAGGGGCTTCGGTGACACCATGCCCACGACCATAGCCACGCAGCATCGGACCCCCGGCTGGGGTGCCACTCGACCAGGGACCGGCCCCGCCGCGAACGACTGTCCTGCTCAGTGCTCTCCGGCAGGCTCGTGCACCTTGGTCGCCGTGCACAGGAAGACGCCGAACTCGCGGTCGCCCTTGAGGATGGTCGTGGCGTCGACGAAGCTGACGTCGGCGAATCCCGCGTGGGCCAACTGTTCGGCAAGCCGGTGCCGGTCGAACCCGTGATGTCCGGCGAAGTCGACCTTGTCAGCGTGGAAGGCGCCGTCGGGATCCTCGTCCAGGTCCGCGATACACAGCCGGCCACCGTCGACGAGGAGGTCCGCTACGGACCGCAACAGTCCGTCCAGGTCCTGCACGTGGTGCAGCGCCATGGAGCTCCACACCACGTCGTACGCGCCGTCGAGACGGTCTGTCGTCAGGTCTGCCTGGACCGCGCGCAGCCGGTCGTTGAGCCCGGCCGCGTCGATCCGCTCCCGTGCGACCTGCACCATCCCGGCGGAGGGGTCGGTCACGACCACGGAGCCGACCTGGTCGGCGAGCAGGATGCTCAGCCGGCCGGTGCCGCCGCCGACGTCGACAGCCTTCATCCGAGGGCTGAGGTTGACGGCCTCCCTGATGGCCTGGGCCACCGCCACCTGCCGCTTCTCGTGGCCGGGGTCGTCGTCCCACGTCGCTGCCTCGTCGTCGAATCGCTTGTGTTCGTGCACGTGCTCGACCCTAGTCCCCGGCGGTGCCAGCGGAGATCGTCCAGCGGAGCCGGCGCAAGAAGCGACCCGGTGCTCGCTGCGATCAGGCGGCCTCACAGACGCACAGCTGGAGTGGCGCGTCACCGATGAACTCTCGGCCGGACCAGTCGCCGAAGCGGTCGACCAGCCGAAGTCCGCCGAGCGAGAGCAGCAGCGGAAGCTCCTGCGGGAAGATGCTCCTGATCTCGAGCGGCGCGGCGAGGAAGTCGGGCTCGGCGTCCGTCGAAAGGAACCACGTCCCGCGGGTCACCTGAGCGGGCGCATCGTAGGTCTCGGCCACATCGACCCTCACCCTGCCGCGGTCGGGATCGGTGAACGACAGCGAGTCCCTGGTGCGTCGTACGCCGTCGGCCTCGGCGAGCAGCCGCACGCTCGGGTTGAACACGTCGAAGACGAACCGGGCGCCGGGTGCCAGATGGCGGCGTACCGCCCTGAAGCAGCTCACAAGATCCTCAGTCTCATGCAGGTGCAGCAGGGAGTTGGCGGTGATGAACACCAGATCGAACGTGCGGCCCAGGTCGAAGGACGTCATGTCCCCCTGCACCCACTCCACACCGACGCCGTTCTCGTCCGCCTTGCGGCGGGCCTCGGCGAGCATGCCCGGTGAGAGGTCCAGCCCGACGCACCGAACACCGTCCGACGCGATCGGGATCAGCTTGTGCCCTGTCCCGCAGCCGAGCTCAAGGACCGGGCCCCCGCGTCGGCCGGCCTCGGCTCTGTAGAAGTCCACCGCGGGACCACCACCGGGAAACATGAGGTCGTAAAGCCTCGCGTTTGAGTAGAACGCTTCGCCCATCACGACGCCCTTCCCGCGTGACCGCCTGCAGCTGCGCTCGAATCCTCCTGACTCAAGCAGGCCCACGCACGGTCCTGACAATATGTGAGCGCGTCGGCTGTGGGCCGTGCAGAGACCCGTGTCCGCGATGCGGCGACAGTGACATCGCCCCGCTGAACCAGTCCCAAACAGAGCCACGCACGACTGTCGCACCCACGGACAAGTCCAGGCAGCCGCCCGACACGCGGCATGACGCATCGTCATCCCGACCTCCTCGGCGGCCAGTATCCGAGGCCGCCCGGCTGAGGTCAGGTGGCGAGGTCTACTGGCTTAGCGTTCGTCGCCTTGGCGAAGGCGTCGCGGATCTTGGTGGCTTGGGAGGGCGGCACGTCGCCGGCGATGCGGAGAAGCACCCTGCCGGCGCCGTAGTCCCACTCCGCGCCCAGCCCGTAGGTCTGCAGCTTGGTCTGAATGTCGTGGGCGCGGGCCGCGGCGTCGTCTGCGGACGGCCAACGCTCAAGCTTGATGCCACAGTCGATCGAGAGTTCGTCGTAGTCAGGCCCGCTGCAGCCGAGTGAGTCGAGCGCGAGGAACACCGCGGCGTCGTACTGCCCCGGGCGGCCGATCAAGTCGTTCGCGTCGTTGTCCTCGGTGAGTTTGATGGACTCGAGCACGTCGGGCAGGGAGCCTTTGAGGCCGTTGGCAATCGCGGTCACGTCCTCGACTGGGCCCGAGGGCTCGCTCTCGTCGTCGGCGGGGGAGTCAGCCGGCTCCTGTGCAGGGCTTGAGCTGCTGCTTGAAGCCGTGTCCGGGCGGGCCTCGGGCTCTTCGGTAGAGCTGCTGCAGGCGGCGAACGGGAGCAGGAGCAGGACCGAGGCGATCCCCAGGCGCATCATGGGCGGGAGTCTCGCACGACTGGTCGAGCGTCGTCCGTATTTCTACCGGGGCTATGTCGGTCGCGGCTGCTGCACAGTGCGCCTCGACGATTCGCGGCGGAGTGACGCACTGCCCATTGCGGATGGCCCTGCTCCTATGGATCCTCTGAACGCGCGATGCATGGACACGTCCGACCTAAGAGTGGTGATCCCCCCGGCGCGCGCTCAAGGTCCTCACTGAGGACGCAATCGGCAGAGGAGTCATTGCGCGCCTTCTGATCAAGATCAGACAGGCGGCATAGGGAAGGCTGTGCGTGACGCCGCACGTCCGGGGGACACTGATCAAGTGTTGCTGACCACTGAGACCGAGGCCACTCGAGCGCTCGCCGCCGCCCTGCTTCGCTCCCTTTCACTGGCTAGGGACTGGCTTCGCCACCTCGGTGTCCCGTGCGACGCAGTTACAGATGTGCGCGTAGAGGAGATTGTTCTGGACGGTGAACGCCGCGCGGACGTCCGCCTCGACGTTTTCGTCGCCGGCAGCGTCGCTGTCTTGACCGTTGAAGCGAAACTCGACGCCCCTGTGGATGTCTCGCAACTTGCCGACACGAAACGCGCGTCGGATGTCGTGGTCAGTTTGGTCCCGGCCGGAATCGCTCCCCCGGTGCTTTCGGGGGTGGTTGCGGCTACTTGGGAAGACCTGGTTAAGCTCATGCAGAGAGGACCGCACGCGGACGCGGTCACGCAGTTTCTCGCCGATGAGCTCATGCTCCTGCTCGACTCGCCGGCGATCCGAAGGCGACGTCGGCTCGCTGCTCTGATCCCGGCCCCGCTGCCCTCGAACTGGAGTTGCAGTGTCGTGGGGAACAAAGCAGGTGGCGATCTGCTGATACTCACCGGCCCCGAAATGCCGAGTGGTCAGTGGGTGCAGGTTGAGGTATCTGACCGATCACGTGGCCAACGGACGCCGCTGCGCGCCCATGTGTTGGCCTGCAGCAGATCCAGCGCAACCGATCCGGTCGTCTGGTCCGCGCTCGGCCATGCTGCTGGTCGGTCAACGCTAGTGCCACCCGAACACGTGGCGCATGGCCAACGAGGGCGCCGCACGCCGGAAGAGACGTCGGCTGCCGCTGTCAATCAGGTGCCCGCTTCATGGACCTACGGATATGGGCAGAATCAGTTGACCCGCTGGGGGTGGGCTGGGTTCGGTCCCCGGCTCGAACTCATCGAAGGCAATCCTGAGCCCCTCGTAGCGCACGCCGTTAACCTCGCCGTCGCAATCGACCGGGAACTCGCCGCGGTAGCGGACGGCGGCCGCGCCGCGTGCCCATAGCCGACCCGCGGCGGTAAGACGCGTCCTCTGCATGAGCCACTGTGGCGAAAGGCTGCGCTCGCGAAGGCGTCGGGCTGATGGGCGTCGCGTCATACATCGTCACGTGATGTCGGTGTGAACGTGCAGGATTCGCGTCGTGTACGAACTGGTGGCTTCATCCGCGGGCGGCGCGCTGGTCGCCCTAGCAACTACTTGGTCAGGTTATGCATTCGGCGTGCGCCAGGAGCGTGACAAGGAAGGACGCGGCCGACGTTTCACTGCCGCGGCGGATCTAGTGGCTCCGCTCCGCGTCCTGCAGCGACTCGTACGCCGATTCGGACGGGAAGATGTCGCCCGCGACGAGGTGGCAGACGCGTTCCAGCACTGGTTCGCGGCGTACGACGATCATGGTCATCGGCTACCGCAGGAGTGGCGACACCTGAGTCGGAGCGTTCGGGACGCAACTGGAACCGTCTTCGGTGGCGTTTCGTTCGTCGACCTCCGCCCAGACGCGAGAGAGCTGGACCTCGCGGAGCCAGATGGCATGTGGCAGGACTATGCCGACGAGTACCTCGATTACGCGGCGAGGTCGATCTTGCGATGGGGCGATTCAGGCAAGGACACGCCGAAGCAACTGATGACCTACGAGGAGTGGCTGGTGCGTACCGGTCGCCGGGAGCCGTGGGGCTCCAATGCAGTACCGGCCATAGGAAGTTAGCGCCGGCTTCGCACGCCCAAAGATCTTCGGTCAACCACTCGGCGAGGGGCGGGCGTGAACGCGGTGGATTGACGCGCGCGGCTCTGTCGTGGTCAGCGGTATGATGGGACCAGTCGTTGGTTGAAGGCGCCAGTGGACCTGGGTTCGATTCCTGGGGCATCGCAGGTGGCTTCGCGGCGCTGGCCGGACTGGCATTCATGCGCCTTCTGAGTGAACTCCCCGCAAGGGGTACGAGGAAGGAGAACAACATGGACGCACGAAAGGGAAGGCACAACAGCAGCAACACCAAGAAGTCAAACACGTCTGCACGGAAGTACTGGCAGTATCTGCTCGAAACTATCTGGGCCGTGGGTGCTGGGGTAATGGTCAGCCCACTGGCCACCTTGAGCCAATGACTCGGAAGCCCTGGCGGTTGCCAGGGCTTCCCGCTTTGCCCATCAAGGGGTCAAGCCGGGGCACTCGCGGCGAAATGACGCAGGTGGTTGGAACTTCTGTCTCGGACGATCGGCGCGAGGGCTCTAGAGTCGCGGTCGAGGATTGAAACGGCTCCGGGAGCGAGGTGTGGGCTTGACC
The DNA here is from genome assembly GCF_013409645.1 of Nocardioides panaciterrulae. NCBI lineage: Bacteria > Bacillati > Actinomycetota > Actinomycetes > Propionibacteriales > Nocardioidaceae > Nocardioides > Nocardioides panaciterrulae. The sequence continues at coordinate 134,618 of NZ_JACCBG010000001.1, forward strand.
CGATCCACGAAGGGCATGCTCGAGCAGATCGAGGAGGGCGCGCTGGACAGTAAGTCTTCGCTGGCTGATGTCTTGCGGAAGTGTGTGGCCCTTGGCGGACGCTCTGGCTCGGAGCAGCTGAGGGACTGGGCACGTCGCGAACTTGACGGATACCCACCCGCGGAGGAGTTGCCGGGCTATAGGACAGTGGGGGCCATCATTGCGATCGACGGCGCAAACCTTGCGTACAAGGTCACGGGCCAACAAATCTCGCCGTCGGACCTTCCGGAGTTCGCGCGTGAGTCCATCAAGCAAGAAGCTGCGATCACGCAAGGCGTCGCGGAAATCGAGAGGCTGGCTGCCACCCAGGAGGAGGTCATACGGATTCAGCACTCAGCGATGCCGGACCTAGTGACTTACATGAACAGCCAGCAGGACGACGTCCATGTCAACGGGACGATTCTCGCCATGTACTGGAAGGTCACGCCGAGTGCCCTGTACGGGATCTTGGACACGATTCGCACAAATCTCGTGGCACTCGTGGCTGAAATGCGGGCGGCGGGAGTGGATGATGTGCCACCGGCGGAGGTCGCCAACCAAGCAGTCCAGGTGGTCGTTCACAACGCCAAACGAAGTCAGATCACTGTCAATGCCAACCAGGCATCGGGCGGCGTTGGAGGTTCCCAGGAGATCACAACGCCACCGTCCGCCGAGCATGCGAGTCTCCCAGGCTGGGTCCGGGGGCCGTGGGCGGTGGTCCTGGGCCTGGCAACCATTGCCGGTGGCGTGGGCGCGATCGCGGTCTGGCTCGATTGGACCCCATTCACATGATCGCGAGTCGCAACGTGGGCGGAGGGGTCGACGGGCGGTGCCTTTGGTCGCCGCCCGTCGCTCTCGCTGAAAGGGAACACCGGCCCACGTCGTGTGTTTGCACGACGTAGGACCAAGTAGACGTCCGGCTGGCAGGGGCCCTAGTTCGACTCCCTTAGCTCGAGGTCGTCGTTGATTTTGATGACGAGTGCTACGAGCAATCGAAGCGCGTGTATGTAGGTATGGAAGTGCTCGCGGTCGTCCTCGCCATCAGCCTGCGATCCGTGGAGGTACCGGTTGCGCAGGTCGGGTCCGTTGCTGAACTCGGACTGGTTCAGCATGTAGTTGAAGTAGCTGCTCTCCGGTGCTGTGAGCAATGAGGACCTACGCGTGACCCATCCCTTCTGTTCCATTTCCTCGATGGCGTCTTGGCTTGCCTGCGAATGGCGGTTGAAGCTCGCGGCCTCGAAGTTGTTGAGCGACAGAAGGACTTCAAACTGCGCTAGGTTGGCGAATCGGAGAGGTTTACCATTCTCGTTCTCAACAATTCCACCTTCAACGAGGAAGTCGATGTCTGCCCGTTGATGCTCGGCGAAGGCTTCGTACGGGACGTCGTGCTTGAGGATGAGACGAGCGAACGTGTCTTCCTGCAGGCTCCCGTCGATGTAGCCCAGAACGGCCTGGTCGGAGAACAGCAGGTGTTGAATTCGGCGCACTTCCGGGTTGTCGGTCACGTAGACGTACTTACCTTCGACGAAGCTCGGTATGGCCCGGTATGACAGCTGCTCGGAAGTCATTGCGAGCAACTCTGGGTCCAGTTGTCCGTTTTCAACGTAGAGCGAGTACTGCTTGAGGACGCTCTCCATCTCTGCGAACAGATGTCGGGCCTTCTCCAGGAAGCTGGCTGTGCTGCTCGCCGGCCGAAACCTCAGGTTGTCGACGCCGAACTCTGCTGGAAGGTAGTCCTCGAAGAACCACGCCAAGACGTTCTCGAGCTCGATCGACTCTGAGCGCAGGAACTGTTCGTACATGACCAACTGGAGGAAGCTCGCCTGATTCGAGTGGTCGAACGCTGCGCCAGTTCGGTAGCTGTCTTTGCCGGTAGTCACCAAGAACCGCTCAACCACTCCAAGTTGCGCCGAGAACGACGGGAAGTTGAGCAGCATGTGATGGCTCGAGAACTCGAACAGGTATATGAAGTTGTTCAGGATGGACGGATTGTCCAGGCTCGCGTTCAGCCACTCTCTGCTGTAGGAGTACTTGCCGACGAGCCCATCCAAACTTGTCGCAACTGGATCGTCCTGGTCATCGGCAACGCGAATCTCACACCCCGTCTTGATGCCCTCGTTCGTCTCAAAGTGCTTCTTCCAATACGCGTCGTAAGCGCGCTGAGCCTTGAGCTTCAACTTCGGGTCGATGCCCGTGTTGCGATCGGTACGCGCATCGGCGACGAGCTTCAAGTAGTTCGGGTTGGGCCCATCGCTGTCGATGTACGTCTCGATGAGTCCACGGCTGTCGTCGGCGGTCAGACTCTGAGGCAGGTGGATGTCGCGCCCGCCATCCGCCTGAAGATGCTTGGCAATGATCTGCTCTGCGTGCTTCGGACTCGCCAGAAGCAGAGCTCTCACTTCCGCGTCGTAGGCGCGCACGAGAGCAGCGTTGGACAGGAGTTCGCCTGTGTGAAAGCGAGCTTGTTTCAGCGCAGGCAGCACTACCGATGCGCTGCATCTGTGGAAGACGCCGTTTCGTGCGAGTAGATCCAACACGTCGGTGTGGTATTGAAAATCGACCTCTGTGATGCGAGTCGCGAAGTTCGCGTCGTCTACCTGACTGAAGAAGGTGCCGACTATCCGGCGCACATCAGCAATTCGCGCTCTCAGCGCGCGGCGCTCTTCTTCGGTAACACTTGCGGGGAAGAGGTCTTGGTCAGCGAACCTGCCCGCGTGGTGAATCTCGACTACGTCGTTGACCTCCGAGGGCTGCTGCGAGGAGTCGAGGGCGCCGAGTAGCCCGACAACTTGCTCGAGTTGGAAGAACGTCGCGTAGTCGGATAGCCCGTAGAACCTCAACCTCCTTCGTGGGAGTTCTGGTTCGGACATGGGCCTATCTTGGTGGTTCGGCGTGTGTCACACGAAGGATTTCTGCGTCGTGTTCGGTCTGATGAGGCCGGCCACCTTCGGCTTGCGTCAGATGTTGTGGCACCTCTCCTTCTGCTCGTAGCTGAGCGCGAGAAGACGCCTGAGCTGAGCCCATCTCAACCCGGCGCGTTGTGCGAAACTCAAGCCGGCGCTGCCGGTCGCAGCATTCTGGGCGAAAGGCCGCAGGTATCGGAACCGCGAGTGGACCGGTGACATCTCGTCGCCCCGGCACGATGACGGCCACTGGTTCTGCCACTACGCCTTCCGCGCCAAGGCGGACAGCACCATCCACATCGAGGACGACAAGGCCACGGTCTGTGGCAAGTGGTTGGAGGTCGAAGGAGCCAAGGTGGACTCCTCATAGACCGGCTCGGGCTCGCACACGCTGAATCTCTGGCCCGTCGGTGGCTACGACGAGCTGACAGACTGCGGCCACAAGACCTATCGGCCGTCTGCGTCCAAGACCGCGAGGCGATTCAGTGCCGAGCGCCAGCCCTGCCCGGTTGCGCGAGCGACGGAGAAGCCGTGGACCGAGGCGAGCGTCAGGCTGGCGGCCCGATCGGGAGCAGTGCTTGGTGGTCCCGCCGCCGGGGAGCGACGTTGACGCCGCAACGTGAAGGCTCCGGATACGGGCTTTGCTCGGGCTGAAGGCTCAGGTCGCGGGTGTTTCCGCCCGCAGGGCATCCGCGTCATCCATGCGGCTGTCCGTCGTACATGGAGTCCAGCAGCGGCCTGTACCGCGACTCCATGACCTTGCGCCTGACCTTCATGCTGGGTGTCAGCTCGCCGTCGTCGACGCTCAGGTCGTGGTCGAGGATCCGGAACTCCTTGATCGTCTCCCAGCGGTTCACCCGGCCGTTGAGCACCTCGACGCAGGAGCCGACGTACGAGCGGACGGCGGGGTCCGCGGCGAGCGGGGCGTAGTCGGTGGCCGCCAGACCCTGCGCCCGTCCCCACTGGAGGAGTGCCTCCGGATCGAGCGTGACCAGCGCGGTGGCGTAGTTGCGGCCGTCGGCGTGCACGAGCATCTGGCTGGCGAGCGGGCAGATTGCCTTGAACATCACCTCGATGGCCTGGGGCGCGATGTACTTGCCGCCCGAGGTCTTGACCAGGTCCTTCTTCCGGTCGGTGATGCGCAACCGGCCCTGGTCATCGATCTCGCCGACGTCCCCGGTCGCGAACCAGCCGTCCTCGTCCAGCACCTCGGCCGACGCCTCGGGCAGGTTGTGGTAGCCGCGCATCACCCCGGGGCCCCGGATGAAGATCTCGCCGTCGTCGGCCACCTTGAGTTCGGTGCCGGCCAGCGGTGGTCCGACGATTCCGAACTGCAGGTCGTCGAGACGGGTGATGCACGCCCCGGAACTGGTCTCGGTGAGCGCGTAGCCCTCGATGATCGGCAGGCCGGCTGCGTGGAACCAGCGCGCCACGTCGGTCGACAACGCCGCGCTGCCCGAGACCAGGAAGCGGATCCGGCCGCCGAGCCGGGCGCGGATCTGGGAGAGCACCAGCCGGTCCGCGAGCACGAACTGCGCGCGTACGAGCGGGTTCGGGCGCTGCTGGTCCAGCCGGGCCCGCGCCACCCGGTCGCCGACGCCGAAGGCCCACTTGTACAGCTGGTGCCTGAGGCCACCTTGTTCCTCGATGCCCTGCACGACCTTCGAGTGCACCTTCTCGAAGATCCGCGGCGGGCCGGCCATGAACGTGGGCCGGACGACGGCGAGGTTCTCCACGATCTTGTCGACGCGGCCGTCGAGGGCGGTCGGGAACCCGACCTGCAGCTGCACCGTCTCGAGCATCTTGCCGAAGGCGTGCGCCAACGGCACCCAGAGGTACTGCAGGTCGCTCGGCGACAACAGGTCTAGCGTCGTCGCGCCCGCGCCGATGTAGGTCCAGCACCGGTGCGGCAGCTCGACCCCCTTGGGTGGTCCCGTGGTCCCGGAGGTGTAGATGAGCGTGGCCAGGTGCTCCGGCTGTACGGCGGCCACGGACTCGTCCACCGCCGTCGGGTGCGCGACGAGGTGCTTGGCGCCGAGCGCCTGCAGCTCCTCCAGGGCGAGGACCCACTCCCCGTCCGCCGTACCGTCGAAGGTGACGACCCGGACCACGTCCGGGAGATGGTCGCGCTGCTCCTTCAGCTTGTCGATCTGCGCATCGTCCTCGGCGAAGACGATGCGCGAGCCGCTGTCGGACACGATGAACGCGACGCCCTCGGCTCCCGTCGTGGGGTAGACCGTCGTGGTCGCGCCGGCAGCGCACATCACGGCCAGGTCGGCGTAGATCCACTCGACCCGCGTGTTGCTCACGATCGCCACGCGGTCCTCTGGCCGGACCCCGAGCTCCAGCAGACCAGCCGCCATCGTCCGGACCGTGTCCTCCACCTGCGCCCAGGTCACCGACTGCCAGCCCGAGTCGGTCGGGAAGCGGAACGCCTCGGCGTCCGGCGTCGCGGTCACCCGGTCGCGGAAGAGGCGGGCCATCGAGACCGCTGGCGTCGGGTATCGGCTGGCGTCGGTCGAACCTGCACTCGTCCTGGTCACGGGTACTCCGATTCCCGGCGCCGCCGCCGACTCGCTCGCACCGGCCTCGGCGCGCCTGCACCCGACGTAACCGTTACGCCGTCGCCGCCAGCGTCCCGCCCCGGCCGGGGGGCTCACCAGGGAACTTTGTCCCGACGCCGATCCGGTCCATGACTGGACCGTCCCCGAGGCGGGTACGTCGACGCTCATGCGCATCTTCTTCACCGGGGGCAGTGGCAAGGCCGGCAGGCACGTCGCGCCGTACCTCGCCGCCCAGGGCCACCACGTCACCAACGCCGACCTCGTCCCGCTGGGCCACCCCGCCGTGGCGGACCTCCGCGTCGACCTCACCGACGCCGGCGAGACCTATTCGGCGCTGGCCGGGCTCGCCACCTTCGAGGAGCTGGACCTGCCCGAGAAGCCCACCTACGACGCGGTCGTGCACTTCGCCGCGATCCCCCGCATCCTGCTGACGTCAGACGCGGCGACGTACGCCGCGAACGTGCTCAGCACCTACAACGTGCTCGAGGCCGCCACCCCGCTGGGGGTGCGCAAGATCGTGTTCGCGTCCTCGGAGACGACCTACGGGATCTGCTTCGCGCAGGGCGAGCGGCGCCCGCGCTACCTCCCGGTCGACGAGGAGCACCCGACCGTCCCCGAGGACTCCTACGCGATGTCGAAGGTTGCCGGCGAGGCGACCGCCCGCTCCTTCCAGGCCCGCACCGGGGCGGACGTCTACGGGCTGCGGATCAACAACGTCATCGAGCCGCACGAGTACGCCGAGCTGTTCCCCGACTTCCTCGCTGACCCGGCGCTGCGGCGGCGCAACATCTTCGCCTACATCGACACCCGCGACCTGGGCCAGATGGTCCAGCGCTGCCTGGAGACCGACGGGCTCGGCTACGAGGTCTTCAACGTCGCGAACGCCGACCTGTCCGTGGCCTCGACGACGCAGGAGATCCGGGAGCGGTTCTACGACGGCGTGGAGGTGCGCCGCGAGCTGGGACGCGACGAGACCTTCTACTCCATCGACAAGGCGCGCGACCTGCTCGGCTACGCTCCTCGCCATTCCTGGCGCGATGTCCTGGCCGACCCCGGTGCCCGGAGCGAGACCGGGACCGGGAGGAGCTGAACCGCCATGCGCAAGCTCGTGGCCTACATGATCGTGTCGGCGGACGGGGTCGCGCAGGACCCCGAGGAGTTCGTGTCCGACTTCGACGAGGAGATGGATGCCGACCTCGCCGAGGCGATCGAGACCCAGGACACCGTCCTGCTCGGCCGCACGATGCACGACCAGTGGTCGCGCTACTGGCCCGACGCCGAGCACCAGCCCTTCGCCGACTTCATCAACACCGTGCAGAAGTACGTCGCGACCGCGACCCCGCTGATGGGCGGGTGGACGAACGCGGAGGCCATCTCGGGCCCGGTCGACGACTTCGTCCGGGCGCTCAAGGCGAGCGACGAGGGCGGCGACATCGGGGTCCACGGCAGCATCACGCTCACGCAGTCGCTGCTGGCCTCGGGGCTGGTCGACGAGCTCCGGCTGCTCGTGGCGCCGTGCGTGGTCGGCCGCGGTCGCCGCCTGTTCCAGGACGACGTGGCGCACTCCCTCGAGCTGGTCCGCAGCACCAGCACCCCGTCCGGCTCGCTGCTCGTGCACTACCGGGTGCGCACCGACTGAGGCGCCCGACTGAGGCGCCCGACTGAGGCGCCCGGCTGAGGCGCCGGCGCCCCGGCACCCTCAGCGCGGCAGGTGCACCAGCCCCCAGCCTGTGAAGGCGGGCAGCTCGGCGACCAGGTAGTCGCCGTCGCGGACGGCCGGCAGATCCACCAGCTCCGGGCCGTGCTCCGGACTGCCGAACAGCAGCCGCTCGCCGGCCCACCGGACCCGGACCGTGACCGACCCGACCGGGAGCGACGGCTGCTTGGGCCGGTTCCACTCCAGGTCCTCCTGGCCTGCCAGGTCGATCAGGTGCAGCGTCATGCCCAGCGCCGAGGACCGGGCCACGACCCACAGGCTCCCGGCGACGGGGTCCGGGCTCACCGGGACGGCGGCGGTGACCGCGAGGTCGTCGTTCTCGTCCCCGGACAGGTGCGAGTGGGTGATGGTGCGGGCCTTCGGTGCGTGCAGCAGGTCCCCGTTGGCCACGGCGAAGTCGAACCAGTCCCGCAGCAACCGGCCGGTCCCGGCGTCGACCCGCGCGAAGTTCGGGTAGTAGGGGTGGGTCAGCACCCCGTCGCCCTCCCCGCAGAGCAGGTGGTGGCCGCCGTGGGCCCAGATCGTCGCCAGCGCCAGCCGCGCCGCCCACTCCGCGCCGGGCGTGCTGCCGTCGGCGAACGGCACCAGGTAGGCCGCGAGCACCACCGGGCGTCCCGGCGCGGAGAGCCGGGCGGCCTCGATCAGCGCGACGAGGTGGCGGTACTCCCGGTGCGGGTCCCACACCTCGACGTACGTCGTGTCCAGCGGCGCCGCCACGCTGGTCCAGGTCGGGTAGTCGTTGACGTTGTTGAAGAACAGCGTCGCCTCCGGCAGCGCACGCCGGACCTCGCGCAGGAACGGCGGGAACAGCTCGGCGAGGTCCAGCGGCCGGCCCTCGTGGTCCCACGCGATCTTCGGGAAGCCGTAGGTGTCGAGGTGCAGCCCGTCGAAGCCCAGCTCGTCCACCGCGCGCCGGAACTGCCCGATGATGTGGTCGTGCCAGGGATTGTCCGGGGCGAGGTTGCCGATCTTGAGCAGGTCGGCCAGCGCGTACGCCGTCCCGTCGCGGTGGTAGAGCAGCTGGTCGGGGTGCTCCTCGGCGTAGTCCATCGCCACGCCGTAGACGGCGGCGTACCCGACCGCCGACGCGCCGACCTCGCGGCAGGCCGCGATCAGCGACCGTGTGGTCCGGTGCGAGAGGTCGCGGCCGCAGATGTCGGTGAACTCCTCCGCGCTCCCGACCAGGTCGGCGTGCCGGTAGGCCCAGTCGTAGAACTGGACCGCGGTCAGGTGCAACCGGCGCAGGCCGAGGCTCGCAGCCGCGGTCTCCTCCGGGGACCGGCCCGGCCCGAACTCGGAGAGGAAGCCGTAGCGCGGGCGGTCGACCGGAGCGGCGAGCACGTCGAACGCGCTGGTGACCGGCGCCTCGTCCTCACCCAGCAGGCGTACGGCGTAGCCGCCGACCGGCAGCACGCCCAGGTCGAGCAGCCGACCGGGTGGCACCTGCTCGTCGCGGACCCTCTCGCCGAGCCGGGTCACCACCAGCCGGGCCGGCGCAGCGGCGCCGGTCCACTCCAGGACCACCGGCTGGTCCGGGGCGAACGTCGCGTGGGTCGGGACCAGGTCCTGCCCGCTCATCGTCCGTGCTCCCGCCGCAGGACCCGGGCCTCCCAGGCCACGAGGTCGGGTCCGACCGAGCCCGCCACGTTGCCGAGGAGCAGCGGAGCGTCCAGCCACTCCTCCCACCCCGGGACCGCCGGGCGGACCGGGTCGCCGGAGAAGTTCGCGACGCAGAGCAGCTCCACCTCGCCCAGCCGCCGGGTGAACGCGTAGACCACAGGGTCGTCCTCGAGCAGCATCGTGAAGTCGCCCAGGGCGACCGCCGGCTCCGACTTCCGCAGCGCGATCAGCCGCCGGTAGTGGTGGAAGACCGAGTCGGGGTCGGCCAGCGCGGCCGCGGCGTTGATCTCGTCGTGGTTGGGGTTGACCGCCAGCCAGGGGGTCCCGGTGGTGAAGCCGGCGTTCGGCGAGGCGTCCCACTGCATGGGCGTCCGGGCGTTGTCCCTGCTCATCGCGCGCAGCGCGCGCAGCACGTCGGCGGGCTGCTCGCCGAGCCCCACCGCGTGCCGGTAGTGGTTGACCGACTCGATGTCGCGGAAGTCCTCGATCGCGGCGAAGGGCGCGTTGGTCATGCCGAGCTCCTCGCCCTGGTAGACGTACGGCGTCCCGCGGTGCAGGTGCAGCACGGTGCCGAGCAGCTTGGCCGAGCGCACCCGGTGCGCGCCGTCGTCCCCGAAGCGGGACACCACCCGCGGCTGGTCGTGGTTGTTCCAGTAGAGGCTGTTCCAGCCGGCCTTCGCCAGGCCCTCCTGCCAGCGCCCCAGCGACTCCCTGAGCGCGGTGAGCCGGAACGGCAGCACGTCCCACTTGCCCTCGCCCTGGTCGACGCCCACGTGCTCGAACTGGAAGACCATGTCCACCTCGCGCCGCTCGGGATCGGTGAACAGCTGCGCCTCCTCGACGGTCACCCCCGGCATCTCGCCGACGGTCAGCAGGGTGGCCTCGTGACCGGCCACCACCTCGGCGTGCATCTCGGCGAGGAACTCGTGGATGCGGGGCCCGCCCAGGAAGTACGCCGCGCCGTCGCCGTGCGCCGCGCCCTCGGCCACGGGGCCGTCGGTCAGCGGCAGCTGCTTGGAGATCATGTTGATGACGTCCATCCGGAACCCGTCGACGCCGCGGTCGAGCCACCAGCGCATCATCGCGTGGACGGCGTGCCGGACCTCGGGGTTCTCCCAGTTCAGGTCGGGCTGCTTGCGGCTGAACAGGTGCAGGTAGTACTCGCCGGACGCCTCGTCGTACTCCCACGCGGGCCCGGAGAAGAACGAGCCCCAGTTCGTGGGCTCGGCGCCCGGCTCACCGGGCGTGCTGCCGGGCCGGGCGGGCCGCCACCAGTACCAGTCGCGCTTGGGCGAGTCGGTCGAGGACCGCGACTCGACGAACCACGGGTGCTCGTCGGAGGTGTGGTTGACCACCAGGTCCATCACGACCCGGAGGCCGCGCGCGTGGGCCTGGGCGATCAGGTCGTCGAGGTCGGCGAGCGAGCCGAACAGCGGGTCGACGCCCTGGTAGTCGCTGATGTCGTAGCCGTTGTCGTCCTGCGGCGAGGGGTAGATCGGGCTGAGCCACAGCACGTCGACACCGAGCTGCTGGAGGTAGTCCAAGCGCGAGGTGATGCCGCGCAGGTCGCCGACCCCGTCGCCGTCGGCGTCGGCGAAGCTGCGCGGGTAGACCTGGTAGACGACCGAGCTGGTCCACCAGGGGGCCTCGGGGCCGGGCTCGGGGCGGGACTCGGGGCGGGGCTCGGGAACGGACCCTGCGACGGTCATGGGGATCATCCCTTCGGTTCAGCCCTTGAGGGCGCCGGCCTGCAGGCCGGAGACGAAGTAGCGCTGGAAGACGACGAACACGGCGATCACCGGGACCACGGCGATGGTGGAGGCGGCGAACACCAGCCCCCAGGAGGTGCCGTGCTGGCCCTGGAAGAGCTGGATGGCCATCGGCAGCGTGCGGTTGTCCTTGGAGTCGATGATGGTCACCGCCCAGACGAACTCGTCCCAGGAGCCGAGGAACGTGAAGATCGCGGCGGTCGCGAGGGCGGGACGGGCCAGCGGCAGCATCAGGTGCCAGTAGATGTGCCAGCGGTTCGCGCCGTCGATCAGCATGGCGTCGTCGAGCTCGCGCGGGATCCCGGCGAAGAACCCCCGCAACAGGAAGGTCGTGAACGCGAGCTGCCCGGCGACGTAGAACAGCACCAGGCCGGTGCGGCTGTCGAGCACGCCGAGGTCGCGGGCCACGAAGTACTGCGGGATCAGCAGCATCATCGCGGGGATCATCAAGGTGGCGATCATCGCGTAGAACATCGCCTTCTTGCCGACGAACTCGAAGCGGGCGAACGCGTAGGCCATCATCGATCCGAACAGCAGCACCAGCGCCACCGTGGCCAGCGCGACGGCCGCGCTGTTGAGGAAGTAGCGGCCGAAGCCGCTGGAGGTCCACGCCCGGACGTAGTTGTCCAGCGTCGGGTGGTCGGGCACCAGGCTCGGGGTGAGGACGAAGCTCTGCTGCTTGAGCGAGGTGGCGATCATCATCGCGAACGGCAGCACCATCACCGCGGCCCCGACGAGCAGCACCACGAAGCGTCCGGTGGTCCGCGCGGACGGCCGGCTCATCGGGCGGGCCGGCGGGCGGGTCGGCGGGCCGGTCGGGGGGCGGGTCACGAGGCCTCCTCGTCGTAGCGGAACAGCCTCATCTGGGCGAAGCTGAGCGCGAAGATGATGATCGCCAGCAGGTAGGCGATCGCCGAGCCGTAGCTGAACTCCAGGAAGTCGAACGCCTGCTTGTACATGTAGGTCAGGACCACCTGGGTGTCGTTGGCGGGGCCGCCACCGGTCATGACGAAGACCGAGATGAAGACGTTGAACCCGCCGATGACCAGCATGACCGTCACGAACAGTGCGACCGGGCGCAGCTGCGGCAGCGTCACCGCGAAGAACCGGCGGACCGGTCCGGCTCCGTCGACGCTGGCGGCGTCGAGCAGGTCCTTCGGCACGGCCTGCAGGGCGGCCAGGAAGATCAGCATCGACCAGCCGGCACCCTTCCAGATGCCGAGCAGGCTGAGCACGACCATCGCCGGCCACCGGCTGCCGAGCCAGTTGATCGGCTCCGAGCCGATCCCCAGCCCGTCGTGCAGGACGTGGTTGACCAGGCCGCTGCTGGTCGCGAAGAGGTACTCGAAGACCAGCGACACCACGACCCAGCTGGTGATGACCGGCAGGTAGTAGAGCACCCGGAAGGCGACCTTGCCGGCGATCGCCTTGTTCAGCAGCAGCGCCAGGGCCAGGCCGAGGATCATCTGGGTGGGCACGGTCGCGACCATGTAGACGCCGGTGTTGACCAGGCTCTTCCAGAAGATCGGGTCGTGCAGGGCCCGGTCGTAGTGCTTCAGGCCCACGAACGGACTCGGCAGCCCCGGGTTGAACTGCCAGTCCAGCAGGCTCATCCGGGCCGCCTGCACGATCGGCCAGAGCACGAGCCCGACGAAGAGCACCATGCCGGGCAGCAGGAAGAGGTACGGCGTGAGCCGGGAGCCGTGCCCGGTCCCGCCCGAGGGGGCGGGCCCCCGGCGGGGGCGGGCGCGGCGGCCCGACCCCGGGCGGGGGACGCGGGGGCGGGCCGCCGGGGTGGCGCCGGTCGTCGGTGAGGCGGTATCGGTCATCGGTCAGCCACCAAGTCAGGTCGGTCAGGAGCTCGCGAGGATGCCGTCGATCTGCTTCGCGGCACTGTCGAGGGCGGCCTGCACGGTGGTGTCGCCGGTGAACGCCTTCTGCACCTCGGTGCTCAGGATCGTCTCGATCTTCGGGTACTCCGGGTGGGGGAGCCGCGGCCGCGCCGTCTCGAGCTGCTTGGCGAAGATCCCGTAGTAGGGCTTGATGTCGGTCAGCTGCGAGCCGAGCGTGGACAGCACCGGCATCTGGCCGACCTCGGCCATGTCCTTCTGGGCCTCGTCGGAGAGCAGGAACCGGATGAACTGCTCGGCGTCGCCCTTGGACGGGCAGCTGTTGGTCATCACGACGTCCTCGCCGCCGACGACCGAGATGGACCCGCCGGGGCCGGCGGGCATCATCGCGGTCTGCACCTGGAAGTCGGGGTTCTGGCTCGCGAAGATCGGGAGCATCCACGGTCCGTCGAGCATGGTCGCGTAGTCGCCCTTGGGAAGGCCCACCGAGGTCTCCTCGCCGCCCTTGGCGCCGGTGATGATGTCGGGGAGCTCGCCCTCCTTGTAGAGGTCGACCAGCAGCTGCACACCGGCGACGGACTGCGGCGAGTTCAGGTAGCCGGTCGCCTTGGTCATGTCGGAGTTGGCCAGGTCGCCGCCGGCGGACCAGATCCACGGCATCAGGTTCCAGCCGGAGGTGCCGTTGTCGGCGAACGCGTAGTCGCCGGTGCCCTTGAGCCCGTCGGCGAGCTTGCGCATGTCGTCGAAGGTGGCGGGCGGCTTGCTCATCCCGGCCTCCTGGAGCGTGGCCTGGTTGTACATCAGCACCCGGGTGTTGGTGTCCAGCGGCAGCCCGTAGTGCTTCCCGTCGTACTCGGTGGTCGCGAGCGCGCCGTCGTAGGTCGTCGAGGCGATCTTGTCGAAGTCCGTCATCTCGTCGCTGAGCGGCGCGATCGTGCCGAGCTTGGCCAGCTCCGGGACCCAGATGATGTCGCTGCGGACCAGGCACGGCAGGGTGCCGCCCGCGGTGGCGGTGAGCAGCTTCTGGTGCAGGTCGTCGTAGGGATAGGGCACCGACTCGACCTTGATGCCGGGGTGGGACTTCTCGAAGGCCGGGATGACCTTGTCCTCGAGGGTCTTGATCTCGGGACTGTCGGCGCTGTAGGCGTGCCAGTACTTGATGACGGTGTTGCCCTGGGCGTCGGTGGTCGGCTTCTGGTCGCCCCCGCCGCAGGCGGTCAGGGTCAGCGCGACGCCCCCGAGGGCCAGCCAGCTCAGCGTCTTCGAGACTCTCATGCTCGGTTCTCCGTTCTCGGCGAGTGGTCGGCGGCGTGCGAGACGTCGCTTGGGGAATAAGTTGCAGCATGAAAAGAACTGGTGTCAAGAGTCACTGGCGGCCAGGCGTGAAATTCGCGCAACCGTTGCGCTGAACCGCGATCATCGCGTTGAATTATCGCCATACTGCAAGGAACTATGGGTGTTGAGCGGGGAACGGAGATCGGTGTGACCGAGTTGGAGGAGCGACAGCAGGCCTGGCCGACGCTGGACGGGCTGGCGCGCGACCTCTCGCTCGAGGTGCTCATCCGGGGGCCGCTGCCCCGGCGCGAGCTGGCGGCCAAGTTCGGGGTGTCCGCCGCGACCCTGACCCGGACGGTGGCGCCGCTCATCGAGCGCGGGGTGCTGATCGAGCTCGAGGAGCCGCTCGCCGGCGGCCTGGGGCGGCCCGCCCGGCTGCTCGACGTCCCGGCGAGCACCCACCGGTTCGTCGGCCTCAAGCTCACCGGCGACTGCGTGCACGGGGTGCTCACCGACCTCCGCGCCCAGATCGCGGCCTCGCGGACCGTGCAGCTCGAGACCCTCGAGCCGGCGCGGGTCGCTGAGCAGGTCGCCCGCCTGGTCGAGCAGCTGGACACGGGTCGGGACGCGACCGCGGTGGGCATCAGCTTCGGCGGGGTCAGCCACGACGGCCGCACCGTCGCCCGGGCGCCGTTCCTGGACTGGCACCAGGTGCCGTTGGCGGAGCTGGTCGAGCAGGCCACCGGCCTGCCGGTGATCCTCGAGAACGACCTGGTCGCGCTGGCCGGGGCCGAGCACTGGTTCGGCGAGGGGCGCACGGTGTCGAGCTTCGCCGTCCTCACCATCGGCATCGGCGTGGGCTACGGCCTGGTCGTGCACGACCGCGTCGTCACCCACCGAGACGTCGGGGTGGGGCTCGTCGGCCACTACCCGCTGGACCCGCAGGGGCCGCGCTGTCCCAGCGGCCACCACGGATGCGCCGAGGCGATGCTGACCACCACCGGGATCAGCTCGCAGGTCTCGGTCGCCCACCGCCGCCCGGTCGGCTACGACGAGGCGCTCGAGCTGGCCCGCCAGGGTGACCCGGTGGCGCTGCAGGTCGTCACCGCCGCCGGCCACGCGTTGGGCCGGCTCATCGCCGCCGTCGCCAACCTGGCGATGCCCGAGCGGATCTTCCTGTCCGGGGAGGGGATCGAGCTGGCCCGGCTGGTCTGGGCGTCGGTGTGGGCGGGAGTGCAGCGCGATCGGGACCCCGCCGCCTCGACCGTCGACGTGGCCGTGCAGCCCTACGACTCCGACCAGTGGGCCCGGGGAGCGGCCGCGATCGCGATCCAGCACCACGTTCTCGGCTCCGCGTCGACGCGCTGACGCTGCCCCGCCCCCTCATGCGGCAGGCTGTGCGCATGTACTACGTCGGGGTCGACCTCGCCTGGGGGCGGCGCAAGCCCACCGGGCTGGCCGCGCTCGACGACGACGGCCGGCTCGTGCACGTCTCCGCGGTCACCACCGACGAGGAGATCGTCGCCGCGCTGGCGCCGTACGTCGAGGGCGACTGCGTGGTCGCCGTCGACGCGCCGCTGGTGGTCCGCAACGCGACCGGCAACCGGGCGGCCGAGGCCGAGCTCAACCGCGACTTCGCCCGGTTCGACGCCGGGGCGCACCCCTCGAACACCGGCAAGCCGGAGCTGGTCTCGCCCCGCGGCGCGCTGCTCGCGGACAAGCTCGGCCTCTCCCTGGACCCCGCGCCTGGCAACGGCCGCCGGGCGGTCGAGGTCTACCCGCACGCGGCCACGGTCTCGCTGTTCCGGCTGGGCCGGACCCTGAAGTACAAGAACAAGACCGGCCGCTCCCTGGAGTCGCTGCGCGGGGAGATGCTGGTGCTGATGGGCCTGCTCGAGGGGCTCGCCGACGCCGACCCGGCGCTGCACGTCAACGGGACCTGGCGCACCCTGGTCACGGCCGTCGAGGAGGCCGGTCGCAAGAGCGAGCTGCGGGTGGTCGAGGACCAGGTCGACGCGGTGCTCTGCGCCTACGTCGCCCTCTTCGCGACCCGCCGGCCGCAGCAGACCACGACGTACGGCGACCCCGAGCACGGCTGCATCGTCACCCCGGCGCTGCCTGAGGGCCTCGAGCCGACCCCGCGGGAGCGCCGCAGCGCCACCGCGGGGGACCGGGTGGCCGCCGCGGTGCGTGAGTACGCCGTGGCGCAGCCGTCGCTGCGCGGGGCCGCCGAGCAGGCGGTCGCGCTGGTCCGGACCGTGCTCGACGACGCCGGCATCAACTACCTCACCGTGGACGGCCGGGCCAAGAGCGTGGCGTCGTTCGCGGCCAAGGCGGCCCGGATCGAGGACGGCGCCCCGGCGTACCCCGACCCGCTGCGCGACATCACCGACCAGGTCGGCGTCCGGGTGATCACCTACGTGCACAGCGACGTGGCCGCGGTCGCGGACCTGCTCGGCGACCAGGTGGTGGTCCGCGACGACCGCGACATGGGCCGCGAGACCGCGAGCCAGGGCCGGTTCGGGTACGCCAGCCGGCACCTGCTGATCGAGCTGGACGCCGCCCGGGAGGGCCAGGAGGCCTACGAGCTGCTGCGCGGCCGGGTCGTGCAGGTGCAGATCCGCACGGTGCTGCAGCACGCGTGGGCGGAGTTCGAGCACGACATCCGCTACAAGGGCACCATCCCCGACGAGCACGTGCCGGACTTCGACCGCCGCTTCACGCTGGCCGCCGGCCTGCTGGAGCTGGCCGACCAGGAGTTCGAGACGATCCGGGAGCGGCTGCAGCAGGGGCTCCGGGTCGCGCCCGCCGAGCACGTCGACGACGACCCGCGGATCAGCCCGCGCGAGCTCGCGGCGTTCCTCGCCGGCCAGTACGCCGACGCCGGCTGGTCGCGCACCGACCACTACGCGTGGATCTCCGGGCTGCTGCTGGAGCTGGGCATCGCCTCGCTCGACGAGCTGGGCGAGGTGCTCCGGGCGGTCGACTCGGCCGCGCTCAACGAGCGGATGGACTACCGCTACCCGCCCGGCGCCGTCCGCCGGCTCGACGACGCGCTGCTGGCGGCCTACGACGAGCAGTACGTCGCGCTGCACGGCAACAGTCACCGGGTGCCGCTGCTGGAGGCCCGGCTGGCCCGGCTCCGCGGCCAGCCCTGACTCCGGCCCTGACTCCGGCCGGTCCAGTCCGCATCCCACCTGCGGCGGATCGCACACGGCCCGCGCGGTAGGACCGGTGCGGTAGTGGGCATAGGAGAGTCATGAGCTCAACGACCTCCGGAAGCCTGCACCGCTACACCGCGCTGGTCCGGCTGCTGGTCCGGCACGGCCGGTCGGACCTGGTGTCCGGCGCGGGCCTGGACGAGTTCGCGGTCGACGAGGAGCGCCCGACCGGCGACCAGGGTCGGGCCGAGGCGTTCGCCCGGGACCTGGAGGAGCTCGGCCCGACGTACATCAAGCTGGGCCAGCTGCTCTCGACCCGCTTCGACCTGCTGCCGCCGGCGTACACCACCGCGCTGGCGCGGCTGCAGGATGACGCCGAGCCGTTCCCCTACGAGCAGGTGGAGGCGATCGTCGAGGCCGAGCTGGGCGGGCAGGTGCGGCACCTGTTCGCGGACTTCGAGCGCGAGCCGCTGGCGGCCGCCTCGCTCGGCCAGGTCCACCGCGCGACGCTCCCCGGCGGCCGCGAGGTGGTGGTCAAGGTGCAGCGCCCCGACGCCCGGGAGGTGGCCCGCGAGGACATGGAGGTGCTCGCGCGCCTCGCCGGCCTCGCGGACCGGCACACCGAGGCCGGGCACCGGTTCGGGTTCGAGCAGCTGCTCGGGCAGTTCCGGCGCTCGCTGGCCGGCGAGCTGGACTACCGGCGCGAGGCGCGCAACCTGGCGAAGTTCCGCGAGCTGACCCAGCCCTACGACCTGCTGGTCGTGCCGGAGCCGGTCCTCGACCACTCCTCGTCGCGGGTGCTCACCATGGAGCGCATCGAGGGGCGCAAGGTGACCGACGTCGGGCCGCTCGGCCTGCTCGACGTGGACGCCGCGCCGATCGTGGAGCAGCTGTTCCGCTGCTACCTGAACCTGATGCTCGACGAGGGCGTGGTGCACGCCGACCCGCACCCGGGGAACCTGCTGCTCACCGACGACGGCCGGCTGGCGCTGTTGGACCTGGGCATGGTGAGCATGATCCCGCCGCGGATCCAGGACCGGGTGCTCAAGCTGCTGCTCGCGATCGGCGACGGCGACGGCGAGGAGGCGGCGAAGGTGCTGGCCGCCATGGGTCAGCCCCTCGACGAGTACGACGCCGCCGCGTTCCGCTCGGACGTGGCGCACCTGGTCTCCGAGGCGACCGCCGCCGGGCCGCACCAGCAGGCCGGCAAGGTTCTGGTCGAGCTCAGCCGGCTCAGCGGCGCGCACGGCCTGCGCCCGCCCGCGGAGATGTCGATGATCGGCAAGGCGCTGCTCAACCTCGACCAGTCGACGCTGCACCTCGACCCGGACTTCGACCCCGCCGAGGCGGTCCGGGCCAACCTCAGCGACCTGCTCACCAGCGGGCTGAAGGTGAGCCGGGGCGGGGTCATGGCCGCGGCGCTGGAGGCCAAGGAGTTCACCGCGCAGCTGCCCCGCCGCGGCAACCGGATCCTGGACAGCCTGGCCGACGGCGAGTTCACCATCCGGGTGCAGGCGGTCGACGAGGAGCGGCTGCACCGGGTCCTGCAGCGTCTCGCCAACCGGGTGACGCTGGGCATCGTGATCGCCGCGACCCTGCTCGGCGCCGCCCTGATGATGCGGGTGCCCACCGACCACCGGATCCTCGGCTACCCCTCCCTGGCGATGGGCTTCTTCTCCTTCGCCGTGCTCGCCGGCATCGCGCTGGGCGTGTGGATCGTGATGACCGACCGCAAGGTGGCCAGGACCGTGCGGCCCAGCCCGGGCGACACCGGCCCGGGGATCTGAGCGGCGGCCGGGAAAACATGTAACGCCCGGTTAGGGGCTCCGTCGCACCGTTCGAACGGGTCGGCTGGCCCCCTAACCGGGCGTTACAAGCAGGCGGCGCGATCAGCTCGAGGCGGCCCGGAGCTTCTCCAGCAGCGGACGGGCGGCCTCGGCGAGGAACGCGTCCTGGCTCTCGTCGCCGACCTGCACCAGCGCGACGTCGGTGAAGCCGGCCTCCCAGAACGCGCTGACCGCCTCGACGATCCGGTCCAGGTCCGGGCCGCACGGGATCGACTCGGCGACGTCCTCGGGGCGGACGAACTGGGTCGCGCCCGAGAACCCCCGCGGCGTCGGCAGGTCGGCGTTCACCTTCCACCCGCCGGCGAACCACCGGAACTGCTCGTGGGCGCGCTGGACCGCCACGGCCTCGTCGGGGTCCCAGCAGATCGGGATCTGGCCGACGGCCCGGGCGCCCTCCCCGATCCGGGTGGCGCCCTCGACGGCGTTCCACGACTCGACCAGGTCGGCGCGCGGCTCCACCGCGATCAGGTGGTCGCCGATCGGTGCGAAGTGCTCGATGGCCCGGTCCCCGGCCACCGCGAGCGCGAGCTCGACCGGCTGCTCCGGCAGGTCCCAGATGCGCGCGGAGTCGACGTCGAAGTGCTCGCCCCGGAAGGTCACCAGCTCCCCGGTGTGCAGCGCCCGGATGATCTCGACGGCCTCGGCGAGCATCTCCTGCCGGGTCTGGATCGACGGCCAGCCGGCGCCCACCACGTGCTCGTTCAGGCTCTCGCCGCTGCCGAGGCCCAGGGTGAAGCGGCCCTCGGCGAGGAGCTGCAGCGTCGCCGCCTTCTGGGCGACCACGGCGGGGTGGTAGCGGATCGTCGGGCAGGTCACGTAGGTCATCAGGTCCACCCGCGAGGTCGCCTGGGCCACCGCGCCCAGCACCGTCCAGGCGTACGGCGCGTGCCCCTGCTCGGTCAGCCACGGGGAGTAGTGGTCGCTGGAGACCTCGAAGTCGAAGCCCGCCTCCTCCGCGCCCACGGCGTACCGCACCAGCTCGCGCGGACCGCTCTGCTCGGTCATCAGCGTGTAGCCGAACCGGGTCTGTGCTTCGGTCACTGCATCCTCCTCGGGGGCCCCGCGGGCCCGGACGAACGTCGGACCACGCCCGTACCCCTCGTAGCCTCGAGCCATGACACCTGCCGAGCTGCTGATCGACTCCTTCGGCCGGATCGCCGAGGGCGCCCACGACGTCGTCGACGGGCTGGACGAGGCCCAGCTGGCCCACCGCCCCGGGCCGGACGCCAACCCGATCGGGTGGCTGGTCTGGCACCTGGCCCGGGTCCAGGACGACCACGTCGCCGACGTGGCCGGCCGCGACCAGGTGTGGACCGGCCGCGGCTTCGCCGAGCGGTTCGCCCTGCCCTTCGACACCGGCGACATCGGCTACGGCCACTCCAGCGAGCAGGTCGGGCAGCTGCGCGCCGACGCCACGATGCTCCAGGAGTACGTCGCGGCCGTCCACGACCAGACCCGCGGCTACCTCGAGGGGCTCGCCGAGGCGGACCTTGACCGGGTCGTCGACGAGCGCTGGGACCCCCCGGTGACGTTGGGGGTGCGACTGGTCAGCGTGGTCGGCGACGACCTCCAGCACCTCGGCCAGGCGGCGTACGTCCGGGGGCTGCTCGGCGTCTGAGGCCGGGCTGGCCCGGCCCGGCCCGGCCCCCGGCCGAGCGACAGCAGGCAGCGCCCGCCTCAGGTGACCTCGCGCATGGTCCGGCTGATCCGGTAGCGCACGAAGGCGGGGGCGGCGAGGGCGGCGACGACGGTGCCGACGACCACGAGCACGCCGCCGCCGGCGGCGGTGGCGGCGGTGCCGACCAGCGCGGCGGAGGCGCCGTGGGCGACGTCGGCGATCCGCGGCCCGCCGGCGACCACCACGATGAACACGCCCTGCAGCCGGCCGCGCACCGAGTCGGTGGCGGCGGTCATCAGCATGCTGTTGCGGAACGCCGAGGACGCCATGTCGGCGGCGCCGCCGAGGACCAGCGTCAGCACCGCGGCCACCAGCATCGGGGTCGGGCCGAGGCGGTCGGCGAGCCCCACCGCCACGCCGAAGCCGGTGATCGCCACGCCCCACAGCAGGATGCAGACGATCACGGCCCGGCCCTGGAGGTCGACCCGGGAGACCCAGCCGGAGAAGATGCCGCCGAGCACCGCGCCGGCGGGGATCGCGGCGAACAGCAGCGCGAACGCGAGGCCGCCCTCCGCCGGCCCGCCGAACGCCTCGTGCGCCACCTGGGGGAACAGCGCCCGCGGCATCCCGAAGGTCATCGCGATCAGGTCGACGACGAACGACATCAGCAGCACCGGGTGACCGCGCAGGTAGGTCAGGCCCTCGACCACCGAGCGCAGCCCGGGGGCGCCGGCGGCGCCCTCGACCGCCAGCCGGGGCAGCCGGACCACCGCGGACAGCGTGGCGAAGAGCGTGCAGGTGTCGATCAGGTAGAGCCAGGAGAAGCCGAGCACCGGGATCAGCGCCCCGGCGACCAGCGGGCCGGCGATCGCGCCGGCCTGGAAGATCGTCGTGTTCAGCGAGTTGGCGGCCGGCAGCAGGTCCAGCGAGATGATCTTCGGCAGCACCGCGCTGCGGGTCGGCTGGTTGACCGCGAAGAACGCCTGCTGGAGCGAGAACAGGCCCAGCAGCAGCCACACGTCGAGGCCGCCCACCGCGGCCTGCAGCCAGAACAGCGCGCTGGTCGCGATCAGCCCCACGGTCGTGCAGACCAGGATCGTACGGCGGTCCACGACGTCGGCCAGCGCGCCGCCCCAGAGCCCGAACACCACGAGCGGCACCAGGCCGAAGAGCCCGGTGAGTCCGACGTACGCCGAGGAGCCGGTCTCCGCGTAGATCTGCGCCGGCACCGCGACCACCGTCAGCTGGGCGCCGACGACCGTGACGATGTTGGCCAGCCAGAGCCGGCGGAAGTGCTCGTTGCGCAACGGCCGCGTGTCCGCGACGAGCCCTCGGAGTCCTGCCACGTCCGGCGAATCTACTGCCCGCAGCCCGGCCCGCACGCCGCCGGGCCGGCACCGGCGCAGCCGTGTCCGGCCTCCGGACGGTCACGAACCGATGACGAACGGACGCGACGCAGCAAATAGGCTTGACGCCGACCGTACGGTGTCCCAGGCATCGACGTGGGGAGAGTGGGACGTGGTAGCGGCGGAGACGGTCGTCGAGCGGGGCTTCGACATCGGGGAGCTGGGCCGGCCGGGGGGCATCGGGATCCGCTGCCAGGGCCTCGTGCACCTCTACCGCACCTTCGAGGGCCACGACGTGGTCGCGCTGCAGGGCGTCGACCTGACCATCGCGCCCGGCGAGCGGGTGGCGTTCCTCGGCCCCAGCGGCTCGGGCAAGTCCACGCTGCTCACGCTGCTGGGCGGCATCCAGAAGCCCAGCGCGGGCCGGATCTTCCTCGGCGACGAGGAGATCTCGCGGATGGGCGAGCGCTACCTCGCCCGGATCCGGTCGCGCCGGGTCAGCACGATGCTGCAGGGCTCGACCCGCAACCTGCTGCCCTACGCCACCGCCCGCCAGAACATCGCGTTCGCCCGGCTGGCGCTGGCCGGCTCCGAGCGCCGCGAGGTCGAGCCGGCCGCCGCCCTGCTGGACCGCGTGGGGCTCGGCGGCCAGGCCGACCAGGTGGTCTCGACGATGTCCGGCGGCCAGCGCCAGCGGCTCGCGCTGGCCTGCGCGGTCTCCACCGGTCCCCAGCTGCTGCTCGCCGACGAGCCGACCAGCCAGCTCAGCCACGAGGACCGCGACCACGTCATCGAGTTGCTGCACGAGCTCGGGGACGACCTGGGCACGACCATCGTCGTGGTCACCCACCAGCCCGAGGTCGCCGCGACCTTCCCGCGGACGGTCACGATGAAGGGCGGCCGGGTCGGCTCCGAGGGCCGCGACGGCGCGGAGTACGTCGTGATCGGCGCGGAGGGCGTGGTGCACCTGCCCAGCCACCTCGCCGACCAGTGGCCGCAGGGCACGCTGGTGCGCATCGAGCCGGAGGACTACGACCGGCTGGTGGTCTCCCGTCCCTCGGAGTCCGACGCCGGCCAGGACCCGGAGGTCGAGCAGTGAGCACGGGCGTGAACACCGGCGCGGGCGCCGAGGCGGGCACGAGCGCCGGAGCGACCCCCGGCCCGGACGCGGCCGGGCGCAGCCTGGTCCTCGCCGGGGTGACCTACGAGCTGTCCCGGCGCCTCCTCGACGACGTCGACGTGGAGTTCCGGGCCGGTGAGCTCACCGCGCTGTCCGGGCCCAGCGGCTCGGGCAAGACCACGCTGCTGTCGGTCGCCGGCGGCCTGATCGAGCCGACCAGCGGCCGCGCGACGTACGCCGGGAAGCCGATGTGGCTCGGGACCGGCGACCCGCGCCCGGAGGTCGCCTTCGTGCTCCAGGTCTACGGCCTGGTCCCGATCCTGTCCGCGCGCGAGAACGTCTCGGTCGCGCTGCGCGCCCGCGGCCTGAAGCCGGCCGAGGCCGACGAGCGGGCCGAGGCGGCGCTGGCCCGGTTCCACATCGCCGACCTCGGCGACCGCCAGGTCGAGGAGCTCTCCGGCGGCCAGATGCAGCGGGTCGCGCTGGCGCGCGGGCTGTGCGTCGGCTCGGAGGTGCTGCTGGCCGACGAGCCCACCTCGGAGCTCGACGAGGGCAACCGGGGCCTGGTGCTGGCCGAGCTGCGCAAGGAGGCGCGGCGCGGCGCGGTCGTGGTCGTGGCGACCCACGACCCGGCGGTCGTGGACGCCTGCGACCGGCACTACGTGATCGACGAGGGCCGCCTGGTCGACCACGTCGCCGAGGTCGACCTGGCCCAGTTCGCCGCGCCGCAGCCCGCCCGGCCCGCCCAACCCCGGACGAGCGTGCCGACCGGGACGGCCGAACCGGCCGAACCGGCCGGGACGAGCGAGCCGTCCGGGACGAACGAACCGGCCGGGACGAGCGAGCCGGCCGACGCACAGGTCCCCGCCGTGGCCCGGCCGCGCGCCGAGGGCGACGACGCGGCGTTCCGCCGCCCCCCGGGCGACGCATGAACCGCACCCTGCGGGGTGCGTGGTCCCGGCGCGGGACCCTGCTGCCCCTGCTGCTGCTGACCGTGGTCGTGGTCGCCGGCACCGTCACCGTCATCGGCTTCGCCGAGCAGGCCGGGACCTCCGCGATGCTGGCGGTGCCGCTGCTGCTGCTCGGGATCGTCGCGGTCCCCACCACCGGGCGCGAGCTCGCGAGCGCCCGGCGCGGCGAGATCGCCCTGGCCCGGCTGCGCGGCCTGCGCGGTGCCCAGCTCTACCGGCTGCTCGCGGTGGAGCCGCTGCTGGTCCTGGTCCTCGGCGGCCTGGCCGGGCTGGTGCTGGGCGGGATCGGTTCGCTGCTGGCCACCGCGGCCTGGCTCGGCTCCGGCGCCGGCCTGCCGGGGCCGGGGGCGCTGCTCGCCGGGCTCGCGATCGTCGTGATCGGCCTGGTCGCGGTGCTCGCCGGCATGGCCGGCGCGCTGCGCGAGCCGCTGGCCGGCCAGGTCAGCACCGCCACGCGTCCGCGGTCGGCCTCCGCGGCCGCGTTGTTCGGCAACGTGCTGGTGGTCGTGGCCGCGGTCGTCGCCGTCTACCGCAGCTCGGTGGCCACCGGCGACCCCGACTGGGTCGTGCTGGTCGGTCCCGCGCTGATCGGGCTCGCGGTCGGCGGGCTGGTCGTCTGGCTGGTGCGGGTGGCCGCCCGGGTGGCCGTGGCGCGGACCGCGGACGGGTCGCTGTCCGGCTTCCTGGCCGTACGCCGGCTCGCGCGGGTCGCGGACGCGGCGACCGCGCTGCGGGTGCTCGTGGCCGCGACCGTCGTGGCCGCCGTCGCGGTCACCGGCGCCGCCCAGGTCGGCGACTGGACCCACGACACCGCCCGGCTGAGGGCGGGGGCGCCGCTGCAGGTCCGCCTCGACGGCGACGCCGCCGCGGCGCTGCAGCTGACCCGCGACCTCGACCCGGACGGGCACTGGCTGATGGCCGCGGTGCTGGTGCCCGGCGAGGGCAGCGTGGTGGCCCGGCGCGCGTTCCTCGACCTCTCGCGCTTCGACCCGGTGCTCGGCGACTTCTACGCCGGCACCCCCGCGGCCGGCCTGGCCCACGACGTGGCGGCGCTGACCGGCGGCGACAGCCTCGGCACCGGCGACACGGTCACGGCGACGGTGCGCGGCGTCAGCGCGCGGCGCACCGGCGTGATGCGGCCGCGGGTCAAGGTGGGCTACCGCGACTCCACCGGCACCGGCCGGCAGGTCGTCGTCCGCCTGAAGGTCGCGCGGGACGGCGGCCCGGACACCGCCTCCGCGCCGGTCGAGGGCTGCGACACCGGCTGCGTGGTCACCTCGGTGACGCTGGCCCGCAGCCCGGGGGACACCACGCTGCCGTGGGTGCTCACCGGCCTGGACCTCGGCGGCGCCGACGCGATGACCGCGCACTGGCGCACCAGCGCCCCGAACTGGTTCGGCGAGCCGACCTCGCCGACCCGGGTCGACGACGGGCTGCTCGCGCCGTCGACGTTCAAGCCGCTCACCGCCCAGGCCACCCAGACCGCCGCCACGGTCCCGGTGGTCGCGACCGACTCCGCCACCTGGGACGGCAAGCGGCTGCTGGACTCGCCGGGCGGCGACGAGCGGACCGCCGAGCTCGTGGGCCGGCTGCCGGCGCTGCCGCTGGTGGAGGCCGACGGGCTGCTCGCCGACCTGTCGCGGGCCGCCGCCGGCGCGCCCCCGACCGTGCCGGCCGCCCAGGTGATGGTGCTGGCCCGCGCGGACACCCCCACCAAGGTCCTCGACGCGCTCGTCGCCAAGGCCGGGCACCGCCCGGTCACCCTCGACGCGGTCGACCAGCGGGTGGCCGTTGTGACCGGCGCCGCCCAGGCGAAGGTCTACTCGCTGATGGCGCTGTTCTGCGTGCTGGCCGCGCTGCTGGTGCTCGCCACCGCGGTGGCCCGGCAGCGCACCGCCTGGACCCGGGAGGTGGCCGCGCTGCGCACGGTCGGCGTCGGCAGCCAGGTGGTCCGCGCCTCCGGGCGGGTCGAGGTGCTCTGGCTGGCCGCGGCCGCCACGGTGTCCACGCTGCTCGGCACCGTTCTCGCGGTGCCGCTGCTGCTGGCCCACCTGCCGCTGGTCAGCGTCCCGGAGCACGCCGTACCCCTCGTCACCGGGCTGTCGTGGTGGCCGCTGCTGCTCGGTGCGGTCGTCGCGGCCGTCCTCACCGGCGGGGTAGCCGGCCGCGGCCGGAGGCTGCGCCCGGACCAGACCCGGCCGGCCATCCTGCGCGAGGAGGGCGCCGCATGAACCCGCTGTTCGCCACGGTGGCCCGCGGGCTGCGGGCCCGGGCGCTGCTCTCGGCCGGCTCGGTGCTGCTCACGGCGCTGGCCATCGGCTCGGCGGTGCTCGGTCCGGTCTTCCAGGAGGCGGTCACCAACTCCTACCTGGTCACCCGCCTCAACGACGCCCCGAACGAGCTCACCGGGCTGACCTGGCGCTACCAGCCGGAGGGCCCGACGGTCGACGTCGCCACCACCGTGGCCCGGGCGGAGCGGGCCGCCGCCGGTGCCGCCGACGGGCCCTTCCTGGCCCCGCAGTCCCTCGTCGAGAGCGGCCGGCTGCCCGCGCTGTCCGGCGCCCAGGTCCAGCTGCTCGGCAGGGACGGCGCCTGCGACCACCTCGAGGTCGAGGGCCGGTGCCCGGCCCGGCCGGGGGAGATCCTGATGCTGGCGGGCGACCTCGAGCGGACCGGGCTGACGGTCGGGAGCCCGATCGACACGGGCTCGCCGGGCCGCGGGGGGTTCGGGAAGCTGACGGTGGTCGGCAGCTACCGGGTCCCGTCGAGCGCCACCGACTACTGGTTCCAGCCGGCCCGCTTCGGCAGCATCCCCCCGTTCGAGACGGCGCGCCAGCAGATGCCCTACAAGCCGGCGCCGTTCGTCACGCCGCTGTCGACCTTCGAGCGGGTCCCGCCGGCCGGCTACAGCGTGCTGGTCGACCGGCGGCTGCAGGTCCCGGCCGGCTTCACCGTCGACGACCTGCCCGCGGTCGAGCGGACCGCGGCCGGGCTGGACGGCGACGCCAGCCGGGTCCCGGGTGGGACGCTCACCGGCGACAGCATCAACGACATCCACGGCATCGCGCAGGAGGTCAGGGGGCAGCAGGCCACCGCGAAGGCCTCGATCACCCCGGCTGTCATCTCGCTCGTGCTCGTGGCCATGGCGCTGCTGCTGCGGCTGCTGATGGCGGCGGCCGACCTGCGCCTGCCCGAGCTGGCGCTGGCCTCGCTGCGCGGCCTGCCGCGTCGACGGATGTGGGCGCTCGGGCTGTCGGAGCCGCTGGCCCTGCTGGCGCTGTCGCTGCCGGTGGGCGCCGCGGTCGGGTTCGCGCTGTCGCTCGCGCTGGTGCGCTGGTGGCTGGTCCCGGGCCTGCCGCTGCCGCTGCCGTGGACCGCGCTGGCCTCGGCGCTGGTGGTCGCGGTCGCCTCGCTGCTGGTCGCGGTGCTCGCCGTCGGGCTGGTGCTGCGGGTCTCCCTGTCCGACCAGCTCACCGGTGTACGCCGGCCGCAGCGGACCTCCCGCGTGGCGCTAGTCGTGCAGCTCACGCTGGTCGCGGCCGCGGTCGCGGTGCTGGCCAGCAAGCTGTCGGCCGACAAGCCGGGCGACCCCGACATGACCGACCTGGTGCTGCCGGTGCTGCTCGCGGTGGTGGCCGGCCTGGCCGCCACCCGGCTGGTGGCCGGCGCGGCGACCCGCTGGACCCGGGCGCGCCCGCGGGCCCGGGCCCTGGCCGGCTTCGTCGCCGCCCGGGCGATCAGCCGGCGGCAGGAGGGCACGCTGGTGATCCTGCCGGTGACCGCCGCGATCGCCATCTGCGTGTTCGGCGCCGGGGTCTACACCTCGGCGAGCCAGTGGCGCGAGAGCGTCGCCGCGACCGCCGCGCCGGCCGGCCAGGTGTGGACCTCCCCGCTGACCATCGACCAGACCGTGGGGCTGACCCGCCGGCTGGACCCGCAGGGCCGGTGGCTGATGGCCGCGGGGCAGCTCGACAGCCTCGGCCCGACGTACACCGTCGTCGACGCGCCCCGGCTGGGCCGGGTCGCGGCGTGGCAGGACCAGTGGACCCCCGGCATCGGCGCCGACGAGGTCGCGCGCCGGATCGGCCTGCGGGCGACGGTGCCGACGGTCACCGGCACGCGGCTCGGTCTCACCGTCGACAACCAGGTCCGCTCCGACGACGACCTCTACCTCCGGCTCCGGCTCGACGTGCCGTCGGACCGCACCCACTACCTGTTCCTCGGCCCGTTCCGGTCCGGCACGAGCAGCCTGTCCGGGCCCACGCCGTACTGCCGCCAGGGCTGCCAGCTGCGGGGCATCACCGTGGGCGCCGCCGCCGCGCTGCCGGCAGCGATGCAGGGCTCGCTCACCCTCAGCGACATCGTCGCCGACGGCGAGCCCGTCCCGGGCGCGATCGCGGGGGCGGGCTGGACCCGCAGCCCCGACGACCAGCCGGACGGCGCGGTCGGCGAGGTCTCCACCAGCGGGGACCGGCTGGTGGTCGGCGTGGACTCCGGCGGCGGCACCGCGATCGGGCAGATCACCTCCGGGGACGTGCCGGCGAGGCTGCCGGTGGTGGCCGGCGTGGACTCGCCGACGACCGCCGCGTCCGGCAGCTTCACCGGCACCAGCGAGAGCGAGTTCCCGGTCCGGCCGGTGCTGACCTCGGGCAGCGTGCCGTTCCTCGGCCCGAGCGGCCTGATGATCGACTACGGCATGCTGACCGCCACCCGCACGCTCTACGACCAGGGCCAGGACGTCTACGTGCTGGCCCGCGCGGACACCCCGCCGTCGGTCCTCCAGGGCCTCGAGGACGCCGGCGTCACCCGCAGCACCACGCTCGCCTCGGTCAAGCACACCCTGGACCAGGGGGCCTACGCGCTGGCGCTGCGGCTCTACGCCGTGGTCGCGGTGCTGGTGCTGATCATGGCGCTGGCCGGCCTCGTCGTGAGCACCGCCGTCCAGCTGCCGGCCCGACGCCGCGATGCCGCGTCGCTGCGGGTCGTGGGGGTCTCCCGCCGGTCGGTGATGTCCTCGGTGGTGCGCGAGCTCGCGGTGGTCCTGGGGGGGACCGCGCTGGCCGGCCTCGCCGCGGGCACGGTCGCGCAGTACGTCGTGCTCCGGACGGTCACGCTCGGCTACGTCGAGGACATCAAGACCCCCGCGCTCGTCGCCGCGGTCGACTGGAACCGGCTCGCGGTGCTCACGCTGCTCGCCGCGGTGGTCTTCGGCGTGGTGGCCGTGGCGAGCGCCGCGCTGACCGTCCGCGGCGCGCGTGGGGCCACGCTGCGGGAGAACGCGCGCTGAGCCGGGGCCGCTCCGGTCCTGGCCGGTCCCGACCCCGGGCGCCTTGGGCCCGCGCCTACCGTGGGGCCGTGCAGCAGCAGCGTGAGGTCCCGGGGCCGGGACAGGAGTCGGTGTGGGACTACCCGCGGCCGCCCCGGCTGGAGCGGACCGAGGAGCTGGTCGAGGTCGAGCTCGGCGGCCGCGTGGTCGCCAGCAGCCGGGCCGGCTGGCGGGTGCTGGAGACCAGCCACCCCCCGACGTACTACCTGCCCCGCGAGGCGTTCGTCGCCGGCAGTCTGCGGCCGTGCCCCGGTGCCACGTGGTGCGAGTGGAAGGGGCGGGCGTCGTACTTCGACGTGGTCGCCACCGGCCCGGCGGGGGCGCAGGTCGTGGCCCCTCGGGCCGCCTGGACCTACGAGCACCCCACCCCGGGCTTCGTCGAGCTGGCGGGGGCGGTCGCGGTGATGCCGGGGCTGGTGGACCGGTGCACGGTGGACGGGGAGACCGTGGTGCCGCAGCCGGGCGGCTTCTACGGCGGCTGGATCACCGGCCGGTTCGTCGGCCCGTTCAAGGGCGCGCCGGGCACCGCCGGCTGGTAGGCCGTCGGCGCGCCGGCGCGACGGGTGATGCGGAGGAGACCGGCCGAAACGCCGCAGGTTCCACCCCGATCGTGCCTAGGGTGGGCGGTTGTGACCGCCACGCCGCCGCCGAAGGACCGGTCACCGGCACACTCGTCCGACCCGCCCGGCCGTGCGGCGCGGACGCGGCTCAGCAGGAGTCAGCTGCTCGCCACCGTGGCCCGGGGCGTGCGGTCCCGCGCCCTGCTCTCGGCCGGGTCGGTGCTGCTCACGGTCCTGGCCGTCGGGGCTGCCGTGCTGGGCCCGGTGTTCCAGCAGGCCGTGGTGAGCTCCTACCTGGTCAGCCGGCTCAACGAGTCCCCCAACGAGCTCACCGGCCTCACCTGGCGGTTCCAGCCGGACGGTGGGGTCCGCGACGTGCACCGTGCCATCGGGCTTGCTGAGGACGCGGCGGCCGACCAGACGCACGGCCCGTTCCTGCCACCGCAGTCGCTGGTCGAGAGCCCGCGGATGACGGCCCTGGCCGACGCGAAGGTCGAGGTGCTCGGCAAGCAGGGTGCCTGCTCCCACCTCGTCGTCCAGGGACGCTGTCCGAGCCGGCCCGGCGAGATCCTGATGCTCGCCAAGGACCTCGAGCTGACCGGGTTGTCCCCGGGCAGCGCGATCGACACCGGCCCCCAGGGACGCGGTGGCTTCGGCAGGCTGACGGTGGTCGGCAGCTACGAGGTGCCGGTCGACGCGACCGACTACTGGTTCCTGCCGGCCCGGTTCAGCAGCATCCCGCCCACCACCAACTCGCCGTACCAGCCGGCGCCGTTCGTGACCTCGCTGGGCACCTTCGACCAGGTCGAGCCCGCGCGGTACAGCGTGCTGGTCGACCGGCGGCTGCAGGTCCCGCCCGACTTCAGGCTCAGCGACCTGGCGCCAGTGGAGCGGATGGGCCACCATCTCGATGGTCGGGTCACGCCGGTCCGTGGCGGGACGTTGACCGGCGACACCATCAACGACCTCACGGGGATCGCCCGGGAGATCGAGCGGCAGCAGTCAACCGCCAAGGCCTCGGTCACGCCGGCGGTGATCTCGCTGGTGCTCGTCGCGATGGCACTGCTGCTGCGGCTGCTGGTGGCCGCGGCGGAGCTGCGCCTGCCCGAGCTCGCGCTGGCGTCGTTGCGCGGCCTGCCGCGTCGGCGGATGTGGACCCTCGGCCTGTCGGAGCCGCTTGCCCTGCTGGGCCTCTCGTTCCCGGTCGGGGTCATCGCCGGTCTCGGGTCCTCCTTCGTGCTGGTGCGGTGGTGGCTGGTCCCGGGCCTGCCGATGCCGGTCCCGGGGGTCGCGCTGGCCTCGGCGCTGGTGGTCACGGTCGCCTCGGTGCTCGTGGCGGTGGTCGCCGTCGGCCGGGTGCTGCGGGTCCCCCTGTCCGATCAGCTCACCGGTGTCCGCCGACCGCAGCGGACCTCACGGCTCGGACTGATCGGACAGCTCGCCCTCCTCGCCGCGGCCGTCGCGGTGCTGGCCAGCAAGCTGACCGCCGGCCGACCGGGGCAGCCCGACCTGACCGACCTGGTGCTGCCGGTGCTGCTGGCCGTGGTCACCGGTCTCGCGGCGACCCGACTGGTCGCGGCGGCGGCCTCGCGCTGGACCCGGGCCCGCCCCCGGGCCCGGTCCCTGGCGGGCTTCGTGGCGGCCCGGGCGATCAGCCGCAGGCGGGAGGGCACGCTGGTGATCCTGCCGCTGACCGCCGCGATCGCCATCTGCGTGTTCGGGGCCGGGGTCTATCAGTCCGCGAGCCTGTGGCGGGAGAGCGTGGCCGCCACGACCGCGCCGGCCGGGCAGGTCTGGACGTCGTCGGCGACGCTCGACCAGACCGTCGCGCTGACCCACCGGCTCGACCCCAGGGGCCGGTGGCTGATGGCGGCCGGCCAGATCGACAGTCTCGGCCCGACGTACACCGTCGTCGACGCGCCCCGCCTGGGCCGGGTGGCGGCGTGGCAGGACCAGTGGACCCCCGGCACCAGCGCCGACGAGATCGCCCGACGGATCGGTCTGCCGGCGACGGTGCCGACCGTCACCGGCTCGCGGGTCGGGATCACTGTCGACAACCGGGTCAGCTCGGGGGAGGACCTCTACCTCCGGCTCCGGCTCGACGTCCTCGGAGAGCGCACCCACCTGCTCTTCCTCGGGCCCCTCGCGTCCGGCACCAGCAGCGTCTCGGGGCCGGTGTCCTACTGCCGCGAGGGCTGCCTGCTGCAGGGCATGACCCTGGGTGGGTCCGCCGCGCTGCCGACCACGATGACGGGCACGCTCACGATCAGCGACGTCGTCGTGGACGGCAGGACGGTGGCCAGCGGGATCCGGTCCGCCGGCTGGGTCCGCAGCCCCGATGACCAGCCCGACGGTGCCGTCACAGCGGTGCGGACCGAGGGCGACCGGTTGGTGGTCGCCGTGGACTCGGGCGGCCGGCCGGCGATCGGGCGGATCACCTCCGGGGGTGTGCCGTCGAGGCTCCCGGTCGTGGCGGGCGCCCACGCGTCCACGACGGCAGCCTCGGGCAGCTTCAGCAACACGAGTGCCTACGAGTTCCCGGTGGACCCGGTGATCACCTCCGGCAGCGTGCCGTTCCTCGGGCCGAGCGGCCTGATGGTCGACTACGACATGCTGACGACCACCCGCACCATCGACGACCAGGGGCAGGCGGTCCACGTGCTGGCCCGTGCGGACACCCCGGCCTCGGTCGTCCTGGGACTGCAGGAGGCGGGTGTCACGCGCAGCACCACGCTCGCCGCGGTCAAGCACACCCTCGACCAGGGCGCCTACGCGCTGGCCCTGCGGCTCTACGCCGTCGTCGCGGGGCTGGTGCTCGTGATGGCGCTCGCGGGACTCTTCGTGAGCACAGCCGTCCAGCTGCCCGCCCGCCGACGCGACGCCGCGTCGCTGCGGGTCGTGGGTATGTCCCGGCGCTCGGTGATGTCCTCGGTGGTGCGCGAGCTCGTCGTGGTGCTCGGGGGCACCGCCCTGGCCGGCCTCGCCGCGGGCACGCTCGCGGAGTACGTCGTGCTGCGGACCGTCACGCTCGGCTATCTCCAGGACATCCGGACGCCACCCCTGGTGGCGCAGCTCGACGTGCAGCGACTCGCCGTTCTCGCCCTGCTCGCCGGAGGGCTCTTCGCGGTGGTGGCCGTGGCCAGCGCCGTACTGACCGTCCGGGGTGCGCGCGGCGCGACGCTGCGGGAGGACGCACGCTGATCCCGACGCGGCGTCAGGCGGGCTGGGGCTGGTCGTCGGGGCGCGGCCCGAAGACGGTGAGCGCGTCGAGCTCGTCGTCGCCCGGCACCGGCGCGAACCACGCCCGCATCTGCCGCCGGGAGCGGCGGGAGAAGAAGCCGCGGAACAGCTCGTACGCCGGGGCGTCGACCGCGACCCCGTCCGGCAGCCGGTCGAGCATCCGCGGCCGGAGCGCGTCGAGGACCGGTCGCCACAGGTGCTCCGGGGGCCGGCCCAGGCCGAGCGCCTCGTGCAGGTCGGTGTGGTGGACCGCGATGTCCCACACCAGGGCGGGGGTGGCGCTGTCGGCGACCGATCCGGCGACCGCGTCGACGTTGGCCAGCAGCTCGGCGACCAGCTCGTCGAGCGGGAGGAGGGCCCGTTCCCCGACGTGCCGGGCGGTCCACTCCGGGCCCGGGGCGCCGTCCATCCGGCCGGCCAGCGCGTCGGCGGGGCCGCCGGCGAGGTGGGCGTAGACGTCATGCACGGTCCAGGCGGGGGTGGCCGGCACGTGCAGGTGCCGCTGGTGGTCGGTGAGCCCGGCGGCGAGCGCGGCCAGGGCGGTCGCGTGGTCGCGGTAGAGGCCGCCCCAGTCCGTCATGGCCAGACCCTAGGGCATCCGGGCGGTGCGAACGGCCCTGTCGCCGCGGCCCCCGCCGTCCCTAGCGTCGCGGGCAGGAGGTGCCCCATGTGGTTCTGGATCTTCATCGTCGTGCTCGTCGTCGCGCTCGGCCTGCTCATCCTGGACGGCGCGCGCCGTCGCCGGTGAGCCCTAGGGTGGCGCCCGTGACCCAGACGCCGCTCCCGGAGCACCCGCCCACCGCCGAACCGGCCCCGCTGGCCCTGCCCGACGCCGCCGGCGCCCGGGCCTGGGTCGAGGCGCGCACCGCGGAGGGCTTCGCGCGGGTGCGCGAGCTGGTCGCGCGGCTCCGCGAGGCGCGGCCGGCCGACCCGCTGACGGTGCTGCGCAGCTGGGACGAGGTCTCCCTGGCGCTCTCCGACGTGGCCGCGGTCGGGTCGCTGTGGGCCAACGTGCACCCGCTGCTGGAGGTGCGCACCGCCTGCGAGCGGGCCGAGGTCGAGGCCGACCGGCTGGGCACCGAGCTGCGCCAGGACCGGGGGCTCTACGACGTGTTCGCGGCCCTCGACCCGGCCGGGCTGGACCCGGAGGCCGCCCGGCTGCTGGACAAGACCCTGCAGGACTTCCGGCGCGCCGGCGTCGACCGCGACCACGCGACCCGCGCGCGGCTGGCGCAGATCGAGGAGCGGCTGACCGAGCTGGTCCAGGACTTCGGCCGCACGATCCGCGACGACGTGCGCCGGGTCCGGGTGCCGGCCGACCGGCTGGCCGGGATGCCGCAGGACTGGCTCGACGCCCACCCCGCGGACGCCGACGGCCTGGTCACCGTGACCACCGACTACCCCGACGCCGTGCCGGTGCGGATGTTCGTCCACGACCCGCAGGTGCGCCGCGACGTCACCGTCGCGTTCCTGCAGCGGGGCTGGCCCGCGAACGAGCCGCTGCTCACCGAGCTCGTCGCGCTGCGCCACGAGCTCGCCACGCTGGTCGGGTTCCCGGACTGGGCGTCCTACGACGCCGAGGTGAAGATGATCGGCGCCGGCGCGCGGATCCCGGAGTTCATCGACCGGATCGCCGCCGCGGCCGAGGAGCCGATGCGCCGCGACCTCGACGTGGTCCTCGAGCGCTACCGCCGCGACGTCCCCGGCGCCACGACGATCGACGCCGCCGACGCCGGCTACTACGAGGAGCTGGTCCGCAAGGAGCAGCTCGACGTCGACGCCCAGCAGGTGCGCACCTACTTCGACTTCGCCAAGGTGCGCCAGGGGCTGCTCGACGTCACCGGCCGGCTGTTCGGGCTGCGCTGGGTCGAGGTGCCCGACGCCCCGGTGTGGCACGAGGACGTCACGGTCTACGACGTGTACGACGAGTCCGACCTGCACGACGGGGCCGACCCGGACTCCGCCGTTCCCGGGGAGCGAGCGCAGCCAGCGTCTCGACGGATCGGCCGGATCCACCTCGACCTGCACCCGCGTGAGGGCAAGTACAAGCACGCCGCCCAGTTCACGCTCGCCGACGGGCTGGTGGGCCGGCAGCTGTCCGAGGGGGCGCTGGTCTGCAACTTCCCGCGCGGGCTGATGGAGCACTCCGACGTCGTGACGCTCTTCCACGAGTTCGGCCACCTGGTCCACCACGTGCTGGCCGGCCGGGCCCGCTGGACCCGCTTCTCCGGGGTCGCGACCGAGTGGGACTTCGTCGAGGCGCCCAGCCAGATGCTCGAGGAGTGGGCCTGGGACGCCGGCGTGCTGCGCGGCTTCGCCACCGACGCCGCCGGCGAGCCGATCCCGGCCGAGCTGGTCGAGCGGATGCGCGCGGCGGACGACTTCGGCAAGGGCTACCAGGCCCGGCAGCAGATGTTCTACGCCGCGATGTCGTACTGGTTCCACACCGACCGGCCCGCGGACCTGACCGGCCGGATGGTCGAGCTGCAGCAGCGCTACTCGCCGTACGCGTGGATCGAGGGCACCCACATGTTCGCGAGCTTCGGGCACCTCGGCGGCTACTCCTCGGCGTACTACACCTACATGTGGTCGCTGGTCATCGCCAAGGACCTGTTCAGCGCCTTCGACCCCGGCGACCTGTTCGCGCCCGAGGTCGCCCTGCGCTACCGCCACAAGGTGCTCGCCCCCGGCGGCAGCCGGGACGCCGCGGACCTGGTCGAGGACTTCCTCGGCCGGCCCTACACCTTCGACGCGTACGCCGCCTGGCTGGCCCGCTGACCGTCGTCCGGTCTTGTGCGGGCCGGATCCCGGCGTACCATCGGCGATATATCGTGATCTGTCGTCGATAGTCTTCGGAGGGTTGTCATGGGGAGCTGGGGAAATTGGGGCGGGCCGTGGGGCGGGTTCCCGCCGGTGGGGCCGTGGGGCGGCGTCGGTGGCGGTCCGGGGCGCTCCGGCAAGCCGGGCCCGCCGCCGTGGCTGACCGGGCTGTTCGGCCTCGCCCAGCCGGAGCCGCCGCGCGGTCCGCGGGCGCGCCGGGGTGACGTGCGCGCGGCCATCCTCGACGTGCTGCGCGGGGAGCCGATGAACGGCTACCAGGTCATGCAGCAGATCGCCGAGCGGTCCGGTGGCGCCTGGAAGCCCAGCCCGGGCTCGGTGTACCCGACGATCCAGCAGCTCGAGGACGAGGGGCTGATCGAGGGCATCGACGGCTCGGGGCAGCGCAAGCTCAAGCCCACCACCGCGGGCTGGCACTACATCGACGAGCACCGCGAGGAGCTCGAGGACGTGTGGCGGCCGTTCGAGCGGTCCGAGGGCGAGGAGCGGGGTGCCGGGTTCGGCGACCTCAAGCCCGAGATCGGCCAGGTGCTCTCGGCGGTGTGGCAGATCATCACCCAGGGCAGCGACCGCCAGCGGCGCGAGGCCGTGGCCGTGCTCGTCGAGACCCGACGCCGGCTCTACGGGATCCTGGCCGAGGGCGACGACCCGACCGACCCCGGCTCCCGCGACGCCGGGGGTGAGGAGAGCGACGACGGGACCGGGGACGGGGTGGCGTCATGAAGGACGGACACTTCCTGCTCAGCGACGTCGAGCGCGACCGGGCGGGCGCCGAGCTCGCCGACCACTACGCCGAGGGCCGGCTGACCCCTGAGGAGCACGCCGAGCGGCTGGACCGGATCTGGTCCGCGCGCACCCGCGCCGACCTGCTCCCGGTCTTCCGCGACCTGCCCCGCCCCGCCGCGGCCACCCCGACCAGGTCCGGCCGGCCGGGTGCCGCCCGGGGCTGGGGCGGCCGGACGCCGTACGCCGCGCCGCGCCGGACCGGGCTGCGCGCCGTGCCCACCCCGCTGCTGGTGGTCCTCGGCGTGCTGCTCGTGCTGACCGTCCTCACCCACCTGCCGGTGGTGCTGCTCGGCCTGCTGGTGTGGTTCTTCGTGGCCCGCGCCCGGCACGGGCACTACCCGCGCCGTTGGTGACCCTGTTGCTGACCCCGTTGCTGACCCCGTTGGTGACCTCGGGCCACCGCTGACGGGATCAGCGGGCGGCCAGCAGCTCGTCGGTCCAGGCGAAGCAGGCCGCTGACAGCTCGGCCAGGCCGGCGGCGTTGTCCGGGCCGGGCAGCAGCGTGTCGATGCGCGCGGCGACGGCGGCGGGCAGGTCCTCGTGGAGGTAGCGCAGCCCGAAGTCGTGCCGCCAGGGGCAGTGCTCGATGCGCAGCAGCCGCACCAGCCCGCCGAGCGCGAACGTGAGGTAGAGCGAGGCCGCCTCCGGCAGCTGGCCGCGGCGAACCGCGCGGTTGACCAGCCACTCCGCCGTCGCCCGGCGCTGCCGGACCTGCTCGGTCCACTCCGCGCACGCCTGGGCGATCGCGTCCTCGTCGTCGTGGCGCAGCTCGACGAGGCCGTCGGGGTCGTGGACGACGATCGGGGTGCCGTGCCGGCGTACGTCGACGAAGCGGTGCTCGTCGGACAGGCTCGAGATGTGCAGGTCGACGATCCGGGTCGGCTCGGCCAGCGCGCCCGGCCGGTGCTGGTGGTTGACGAAGCACTGACGGCCGTCCGGCCAGCCGGCCCGCGGCAGCTCCCAGACGTGGTCGACGTCGAACTCCTCGCGGATCCGGGCGAGCAGCCGGTCGTAGACCGCGTCGTGCGCGCCGGGCGTGCACAGCAGCTCCACGTCGAGGTCGGACCACTCGTCGTAGCCACCGGTGGCGGCGGACCCGCCCACCCAGGCGACCAGGACGTCGGGGTCCTCCTCGCCCTGGCGGGCCAGCCAGGTCAGCCAGTCCTGGAACCGGGTCAGGTCGGGTGCCGAAGTGCGTTCAGAAATGTGGGGGACAGGTGAGTGCGCGGGGGCAGACATGTGGATATCGTCACACCCGGCCCCGGTCCGCCGCTGGCCATTTTCGTCGCCGTGCTCTCCTCCTCGGAAGGTGCCCATGACCGAAACGCCTCCCCGCCCCGCGGGCCGGACCCCCCGCGGCCCCTGGATCCTCGCCGTGGTGCTGCTCGCCCCGGCCGTGATCCTGCCCCTGATCGTGCCGCTCTACGACAGCACGGACCCCACGTTGAACGGCTGGCCGTTCTACTTCTGGTTCCAGATGGCGCTGATCCTCATGTCGGGGGTGCTGACGATCGCGGCCTACCTGGTCGTCACCCGCAGCGAGCGCCGTGAGCGCGTCCGCGACGGCGAGCGCACGCGATGAGCGGCGTCGACGGGGTCGCCTTCAGCGTCTTCCTGTTCTTGTTCCTGCTGGTCACGGTGCTGGGCTTCGCGGCGGCCCGGTGGCGGCGCGCCACCTCGATGGCCAGCCTCGACGAGTGGGGGCTCGGCGGCCGGGGCTTCGGCACCTTCATCGCCTGGTTCCTCATCGGCGGCGACCTCTACACCGCCTACACGTTCGTGGCGGTCCCCGCGCTGATGTACGCCGGCAGCGTGGTCGGCTTCTTCGCGGTGCCTTACACGATCGTGGTCTACCCGCTGATCTTCCTGTTCCTGCCCCGGCTGTGGTCGGTCTCCCACCGGCACAGCTACGTGACGCCCGCCGACTTCGTGCGCGGCCGCTACGACTCCAGGCCGCTGGGCCTCGCGGTCGCGCTGACCGGGATCCTGGCCACGATGCCCTACATCGCGCTGCAGCTGGTCGGCATCCAGGTGGTGCTGGAGGTGATGGGGATCGGGACCGGCGCCGGCAGCTGGGTCAGCAAGGACCTGCCGCTGTTCATCGCGTTCGCGGTGCTCGCCGCCTACACCTACTCCTCGGGCCTGCGGGCGCCGGCGCTGATCGCGTTCGTCAAGGACATCCTCATCTACGTGGTCATCCTGGTCGCGGTGATCTACCTGCCGCACCACCTCGGCGGCTGGGGGCACATCTTCTCCTCCGCCCAGCACTCCTTCGACTCCTACAACGCCGACAACGCCGAGGCGATCAAGGCGGGGACCGCGTCCGGCAAGGGCAGCATCCCGCCGGCCGCGGCGCACTGGGCGTACGCCTCGCTGGCGCTCGGGTCGGCGCTGGCGCTGTTCATGTACCCGCACTCGGTCACCGGCGTGCTGTCGACCAAGAACCGCTCGGTGATCCGCCGCAACGCCGCGCTGCTGCCGGCGTACTCCTTCCTGCTCGGGCTGCTCGCCCTGCTCGGCTTCGTCGCGATCGCGGCCGGGGTGAAGGTGACCAACGCCCAGCAGTCGGTGCCGCAGCTGTTCGAGAACGAGTTCCCGAGCTGGTTCGCCGGCGTCGCGTTCGCCGCGATCGTGATCGGTGCCCTGGTGCCGGCCGCGATCATGTCGATCGCGGCGGCGAACCTGTGGACGCGCAACATCTACAAGGCGTTCCTCAAGCACGACGCCACGCCGGCGCAGGAGGCCCAGCAGAGCAAGCTGGCCTCGCTGCTGGTGAAGTTCGGGGCGCTGGCGTTCGTGCTGTTCCTGCCCAAGGACTTCGCGATCAACCTGCAGCTGCTCGGTGGCGTGTGGATCCTGCAGACCTTCCCGGCCATCGTGCTGGGGCTCTACACGCGGTGGTTCCACCGCTGGGCGCTGTTCGCCGGCTGGCTGGTCAGCATGGTCTACGGCACCTGGCTGGCCTACAACGTGCCGGTCGTCGGCAACCCGGGCAGCCACTTCGGTGGCCCGCTGAGCGCGTTCCCGGGCACCGACACGAAGGTCTACATCGCGGCCATCGCGTTCGTGGTCAACCTGGTGGTCTCGGTGGGGCTGACCATCGTGCTGCGGGCGGCGAACGTGGCCGAGGGCACCGACCAGACCCGCCCGGAGGACTACACCGCCGACGTCGGCGACGCCGAGGTCGAGCCCGAGCTGGACCCGGGGGCTCCTGCCCACGCGTGACCGTGCGCGGGCCGGGCGCGGGCCGCGGGCAGCGGCCCGCGCCCGGCGGGACCCGTGGCCGGCGGGCCGGAAATGCTGGCCGGAAATGCTGGCCGGAACGGCCGGCTGGAGCTGCTGGCTAGGGTCGAGCCGTGATGTCCCCGTCCGGAGCCGTGCGTGACCCACGGGAGCGGTGGCGCGAGCGCCTGCACGACCCGGTGTTCTGGACCGAGACCCTCCAGGTGGTCAAGACCGTGGCGGCCGCGGTGGCCGCCTGGTTCTTGGCGACCCACGTCTTCCACCTGCCGCAGTCCTTCCTCGCGCCCTGGTCGGCGCTGCTGGTAGTGCACGCGACGGTCTACCGGACCTTCTCCGAGGGGGCCCGCCAGGTGGGCGCGGCCGTGCTGGGCGTGGTCGTGGCCTGGGGGGTCGGCAACCTGCTGGGCCTGGACGCGACCGCGGTCGCGGTGGTGCTGCTCGCCGGGCTCGCGGTGGGGACGCTGCCCTGGCTGGCCGGCCAGGGCACCGCGATCGCGGCGACGGCCCTTATCGTGCTGACCACGGGCTTCGCCCAGGACGGCAACATGCTGCTCATGCGGCTCGCCGACACCGGGATCGGGATCGGCGTCGGCCTGCTGGTCAACCTCGTGGTGTGGCCGCCGCTGCGCAACCGGACCGCGATCTCGGCCCTGAACGCCCTCGACGACGAGATCGGCGACCTGCTCCAGACGATCGGCGACGGACTGGCGGCCGGACGGGCCGAGGACGAGGTC
Source organism: Nocardioides panaciterrulae (assembly GCF_013409645.1). Classification (NCBI taxonomy): domain Bacteria; kingdom Bacillati; phylum Actinomycetota; class Actinomycetes; order Propionibacteriales; family Nocardioidaceae; genus Nocardioides; species Nocardioides panaciterrulae. Next base: position 175,124 of record NZ_JACCBG010000001.1, read on the forward strand.
GCGGATTGGATCGACCGCACCCGGGTCCTGGACGAGGACCTCGACCGCGCCTGGGGGCTGGTGCGCCAGGCGCGGGAGAGCGCGCGGCTGAACCCGCGGCGCTCGGCGGTCGAGCTGCGCAATCCCAAGCTCTGGATGGGACTGCTGAAGCGCGAGGAGCAGGCCATCGCCGAGACCCGGAGCATGGCCCAGACGATCCTGCACGGCACGGGCGAGGACGGCGAGTGGATCTCGGCGTTCCGGGAGCCCTACGTCGTGCTGCTGCGCGACACCGGTGCCGCCATCCTCGCCGCCGACCCGATGGCCATCCTCGAGGTCCGCGACCGGCTGAACCGGCTCGTGGACCGGCTCGCGGAGGAGTCGACGCCCCGGCTGTGGCCCGTGTACGGCGGCCTGATCATCAACCTGCGCAACATCATCGACGCGATGGACGAGGTCGCCAAGGCCAACCCGCTGGACCAGCCGCCGCTGCCGTTCCTGCGGGCCGACCAGGTGAGCGGGACGTCAGGTGAGCGGGGCGACCAGATGAGCGGGGCGTGAGGGCCCGGGCGCATGGCCGGGCAGGTGGCCGGGCGCGGGACCGGTTCGACGGGGCCATCGCGGGCGTCGGCAGCACCAGTGGCGTCCGGGTGGTCGTGGGCCACTGGCCACGCACGGCGCTCGGACCGTTCTCCGACGTGATGGTCGAGACCGCGACCGGGCACCGGGTGCTGCTCGCGCCGAGTGTCGAGGTGGCCGGGTTCGTGGCTGCGACGTACACCTTCGACGAGACCCGGATCGAGCCGGTCGAGGTGGACGCCCGGCGGGACGGATGGTGCGTGCACACGCCCTCCCTCGAGCTGCGGCTCGCGCTCGGTGGTCGGCCGGCCCTCGGGCTGCTGCTGCGGGCGGTCCCGCCCCGGCTCGCCACCAGCCCGGCCTGGTGCGCGCTGACCGACCCGGTGGCGCGGGTGCTGCTGCGGGGTGTCCGCACCCGCGGCACCGCGGGCAACTCGCGTCGCGAGTGGTACGGCGCGACCGACCTGCGCGCGGTCCGGTCGCTCGCCGGCAGCTTCGACGGTCGTGAGCTCGGCCGGCTCGCCCCCGTCGACCCGCCGTGCCGGTTCGGCTTCTCCTCCAGCCCGCGCCGCCCGTCGGTGACCTCGGTCGTCACCACCGTCGAGTCGGCGCAGGTTGACGCCTGACCCCGCGAGTCGGCGCATGTTGACGCGCCTGCCCCCGCGAGTCGGCGCTGGTTGACGCCGGAGAGCGCCGTCCGTGTCAACGAGCGCCGACTCGGCGTGCCCGGGGGTGTCAACGAGCGCCGACTCGGCGTGCCGTGAGGTGTCAACGAGCGCCGACTCGCGGGGGCCCTTGGGGGTGTCAGACGGCGATGGCGCGGTTCACCCAGTTGGAGGTGACCCGCATCCCGACCTTCTCGTAGAGGCCCAGGGCGCCGGTGCGGGAGTCGGTCGACAGCTCGCAGCGTTCGACACCCCGTGCGGTGGCCTCGGCGAAGGCGTCGACGAGCAGCGCCTGGGCCAGCCCGCGGCCGCGCTGGTCCTTGCGGGTGGCCAGCCGGGCGATGAATGCGCAGGACGGGCTCACCTGAACCACGGCCATCGCCACGACCTCGTCGGCCGGGTCGGTGACGACGCGGAGGTTCCAGGGTTCGAAGCCGGGGCGGCGGACGATCTCGGCCTCCCATCGCTCGAAGGGCTCCCGGTCCCGCTTGGACCACTCCAGGAAGGCGTCCTCCTGGACCGTCCAGCAGGCGCGGTGCTCGGCCTCGGTGGCCGCCCGCGCGGAGTACCCCTCCGGCAGCGGGCGGTCCGGGATCGTGGTGCCCGCGGGCAGCTGGAGCACCCAGCTGTTCCACCGGACGTGGTAGCCGAGCGACTCCAGCAGCCGGTCGCCGGGGGACCCCTGCGGCACCGGCATCCCGACCACCTCGGCGCCCAGCTCGCGGCCGCGGGCCTGCATCCACCGGGCCAGGCCGGTCCCGAGGCCGCGGCCGTTGTAGTCGGGGTGCACCGAGGCGTCGCCGCGGCCGGACTCACCCACCTCGGCGTACGCCACCAGCCGGTCCCCGTCGAAGACGCCGACCGCGTGCCGGCCCACGTCGTACCCCGGGACCTGCCACTCGGCGACGATGTCGGCCTCCTCGATCGCGACCTCACCGGTGTCGGCGAGCTGCTGGGCGGCCATCACCGCGGTGACCGCGGCCGCGTCCGCGAGGACGAGGGGGCGGTGGGTCAGGCCGTCGGGGAGCGCGAGGGCTGCGGTGGTCATGATCGACATTGCAGCAGGAAATGCCCGACGGGACCGCCGAATTAACGGCGGCCCCGTCGAGATGGGCCCGGCAGGTGGGCCCGGCATTCGGCCGGTCGCTCGACCGGCGAGGACTCAGGCGTTCTGGATGGCCGAGACGTCGAACTCGAGCTTGATCTTCTCCGAGACCAGCACGCCGCCGGTCTCGAGCGCGGCGTTCCAGGTCAGGTCCCAGTCCTTGCGGTTGATCGAGGCCACGCCCTCGAAGCCGACCCGCAGGTTGCCGAACGGGTCGCGGGCCGAGCCGCTCTGCTCGAACTCGATGGTGACGGGGCGGGAGACACCCTTGATGGTCAGGTCGCCGGTGATGGCCCAGTCGGCGCCGTCGCGCTCGACCTTGGTGGAGACGAAGGTGATCTCCTTGTTGTTGTCCGCGTCGAAGAAGTCGGCGGAGCGCAGGTGGCCGTCGCGGTCGGCCACGCCGGTGTCGATGCTGGCGGTCTGGATGGCCAGCTCGACGCGCGAGGCGGCGGGGTTCGCGGAGTCGATGTGCGCGGTGCCGGCGAAGTCGGTGAACTGGCCGCGGACCGTGGTCACCATGGCGTGCCGGGCGCTGAAGCCCAGGCGGGTGTGGGTCGGGTCGATGGTGTAGTCGCCGGTGACGTCCTCGACGGCGGTGGTCGGGGCGTCGAAGGTCTCGGTCTTGCTGCGGCTGAAGATGCTCATGCTGGGTCTCCTGGCGGGGTTGGTTGTTCAAAGTTCAACCATCTCAACCGGACCCAGCTCCGGTTCATTCCCCCGGGGCCGCCGACGCGCGGGTGATCCGGGTCACACCGGGCAGCCCCCAGTAGCCGATCACCTCGCCGGTGACCGGCCGCGGCAGCCACCGCTCCGCGTGCTCGTCCGAGCGTGCGTCCTGATCGCGCGGTCAGCCGGCGGTCAGGCGGCGTGCATCGGAGCGGTCGGCGCGCCGGCGGGGGACTCCCCGGCGGCCACCCAGCGCGCCTCGAGGTGCGCGCGACCGCGGGCGTCGACGACGCGCACCCAGGTCTGCTGGAGCATCGTGTTCAGGTCAGTCGTCATCGTCGGTCACCTTTCGTTCACCTTCTGTTCACCTACCCTAACCCAGACGTTCGCCTCACGCGTCACTGATGAGCCAAATAGCGGCAATGAGGTATTTCCTGCCCGATTTCGGGCAGGAACTTGCCCTTCGCGTCGGCGAGCGGCCAGCATCATCGGGTGCCCGCCGTTCCCGACCCCGAACTCGTCCGCCGCATCGCCGTGAGCACCGGGCTCAGCCCGGCGGAGGCGGCCCGGGTGGTGGAGGACGTCGTCGCCTACCACCAGGAGCCGGTCGAGGAGTACGTCCGCCGGCGGCACGCGCACCTGAAGGCCTACGGCGCGAGGAACCCCGAGATCTTCGCCCGCCTCGCCGACGAGCTCGCCGGCCGCGTGGTCGCGGCGCCCGACCTCAGCGAGCGCCAGCTGCGACGGATCGTCTACGGCTAGCCGCCGAGACCCATGACCTGACCCAGAGACAAGAATGAGGAGAACACCAGATGTGCGGAATCGTGGGGTACGTCGGCGGCCAGCAGGCCGCGCCGCTGCTGCTCGAGGGGCTGTCCCGGCTCGAGCACCGGGGCTACGACTCGGCCGGCGTCGCCGTGTTGGCCGGCGCCGGGATCAAGGTGGCCAAGCGCGCCGGCCGGGTGCGTGACCTCGGGGAGTCGGTCCCGAAGCGGTTCTCCGGCAAGCTCGGGATCGGGCACACCCGCTGGGCCACGCACGGCCCGGCCAACGACGTCAACGCGCACCCGCACTCCGACGCCAAGGGGGACGTGGCGGTGGTCCACAACGGGATCATCGACAACGCCGCGACGCTGCGGAAGCGGCTGGCCGACGACGGGGTGGACCTGGTCTCCGACACCGACACCGAGGTGCTCGCCCACCTCATCGCCCGCTCCGGCGCCGACACCTTGGAGGGCAAGGTCGCCGACGCGCTCTCGGTCATCGACGGCACCTACGGCATCGCGGTCATGCACGCGGACTTCCCGGACCGGCTGGTCGTCGCCCGCAACGGCAGCCCGCTGATCATCGGCGTTGGCGAGAAGGAGATGCACGTCGCCTCCGACCTCGCCGCGCTGGTCCGCTACACGACCACGGTCGCCCACCTCGACGACGGCGAGCTGGCCACGCTGACCGCGACCGGCTTCACGACGTACCGCGCCGACCTCACCGCGACCGACAAGGCGGCCGCGCCGATCGACGTCGACCCGGCCTCCTACGACGCCGGCGAGCACGACTCGTTCATGTACAAGGAGATGCTCGAGCAGCCGGCCGCCGCCGAGCGGGTGCTGCGCGGCCGCCTCGACGAGCGGTTCGGTACGGCGCACCTCGGCGGGCTGAACATGGATCCACGTGAAACCAGGGCGATCCGCCGCGTGAAGATCCTCGGCTGCGGCTCGGCGTACTACGTCGGCCAGATGGGCGCCGCGCTGGTCGAGGAGCTGGCCCGGATCCCGGCCGACGCCGAGGCGGCCAGCGAGTTCCGCTACCGCGACCCGGTGATCGAGCCGGACACCCTCTACGTGGCGGTCAGCCAGTCGGGGGAGACCCTGGACACGCTGCTGGCGGTCCAGGAGATCCGCCGCAAGGGCGGCCGGGTCGTCGGGCTGGTCAACGTCGTGGGCAGCGCGATCGCGCGGGCGTGCGACGGCGGCATCTACCTGCACGCCGGCCCGGAGGTCGCGGTCGCCTCGACCAAGGCGCTGACCAACATGTTCCTCGGGTTCGCGCTGCTCTCCCTCCAGCTCGGCCGGGTCCGCGACCTGTCCATCGCCGACGGCAACCGGCTGATCGCCGGCCTGGCCCGGATCCCGGAGCAGATCGCGGAGATCCTGCAGCGCGAGGAGGAGCTGGCCGAGGTGGCCCGGCGGCTGGCGGGCTCCGAGAGCCTGTTCTTCATCGGCCGGGTGCGCGGCTTCCCCGTGGCCCGGGAGGGCGCGCAGAAGTTCAAGGAGATCTCCTACCGGCACGCCGAGGCCTACCAGACCTCCGAGCTCAAGCACGGTCCGCTCGCGCTGATCTCCGAAGGGGTGCCGACCGTGGCGATCGTCCCCGACGACGAGCTCACCAGCCGCAACGTCGGCGCCCTGCACGAGATCGCCGCGCGGCGCGGCCCGCTGGTCGTGGTCACCCACGAGGGCGTCGACCTCGGCGACGTCGACGCGATGCGGATCGACGTGCCCCGCAACGAGCGCGAGCTGGACCCGATCCTGCTCACCGTGCCGCTGCAGGTGCTCGCCTACCACGCGGCGCTGCACCTGGGCCACGACATCGACAAGCCGCGCAACCTCGCCAAGTCGGTGACGGTCGAGTAGCGAGCGGGCGGGGACGGGCAGCGGAACCTCCCGGAGGCCGCCCGCCGGCTTTGACGCCGGCGGTCGGTCTCGCCCAAGATCGGGGCAGCACGTGACGCAGCCCTCCGCGCCCGCGAATCCCCACCGCGGCGCCCGACCCCCTACCGTGGTGACCCATGACTTCCGAGGACCCCCAGGTGGAGCAAGAGCCCGTCGGCGAGGTGTCCCCGTCCTTCGCCGAGCTCGGCCTCGACGACCGGGTGCTCGCCGCCCTGCGTGACGTGGGCTACGAGACGCCGTCGCCGATCCAGGCCGCCACCATCCCGCCGCTGCTGGCGGGTCGCGACGTGGTCGGCCTCGCGCAGACCGGCACCGGCAAGACCGCGGCGTTCGCACTGCCGCTGCTCTCGCGGCTCGACCTGGCGCAGAAGACCCCGCAGGCCCTGGTGCTCGCGCCCACCCGCGAGCTGGCCCTGCAGGTCTGCGAGGCCTTCGAGCGGTACGCCGCCCACCTGCGCGGCGTGAAGGTGCTGCCGGTCTACGGCGGCCAGGGGTACGGCGTCCAGCTGTCCGCCCTGCGCCGCGGCGTCCACGTGGTCGTCGGCACCCCCGGCCGGATCATGGACCACCTCGACAAGGGCACCCTGGACCTCTCCGAGCTGCGCTTCCTGGTGCTCGACGAGGCCGACGAGATGCTCAACATGGGGTTCGCGGAGGACGTCGAGACGATCCTCGCCGACACCCCCGACGACAAGAACGTCGCGCTGTTCTCGGCGACCATGCCCTCGCAGATCCGGCGGATCTCGAAGAAGTACCTGCACGACCCGATCGAGATCACGGTCAAGAACAAGACCACGACCTCGGCGAACACCACCCAGCGCTACCTGCTGGTCTCCTACCCGCAGAAGGTCGACGCCCTCACCCGCATCCTCGAGGTCGAGAACTTCGAGGGCATGATCGTCTTCGTCCGCACCAAGAACGAGACCGAGATGCTCGCCGAGAAGCTGCGGGCGCGCGGCTACTCGGCCGCCGCGATCAACGGCGACGTGGTGCAGGCGCAGCGCGAGCGCACGGTCAACCAGCTGAAGTCCGGCAAGCTCGACATCCTCGTCGCCACCGACGTGGCCGCCCGCGGCCTCGACGTCGAGCGGATCAGCCACGTCGTCAACTACGACATCCCCACCGACACCGAGTCCTATGTGCACCGCATCGGCCGCACCGGCCGGGCCGGTCGCAGCGGCGACGCGATCTCGTTCGTGACGCCGCGGGAGCGCTACCTGCTCCGGCACATCGAGAAGGCCACCCGCCAGCCGCTGACCCAGATGCAGCTGCCCTCGGTCGAGGACGTCAACGTCACCCGCCTCGCGCGGTTCGACGACGCGATCACCGAGGCGCTGGCGCAGTCGGGTCGGATCGAGCGGTTCCGCGACATCATCAGCCACTACATGAGTGAGCACGACGTGCCCGAGGTCGACGTGGCCGCGGCCCTGGCCGTGGTCGCCCAGGGCGAGACGCCGCTGCTGCTCGACGAGTCCGCCCAGATGCGGGCCCCGCGCGAGGAGCGCGCCGGCGGCGAGCGGGCCGACCGGGGTGGCCGGGGCGGCGACCGGGGCGACCGGCCGCAGCGCGGCGAGCGCCGGCCCCGCGGGCGCAGCGACGTGCCGATGGCGACGTACCGCATCGCGGTGGGCAAGCGCCACAAGGTCGAGCCCCGCCAGATCGTCGGCGCGATCGCCAACGAGGGTGGGCTGTCCCGCGGCGACTTCGGGCACATCCAGATCCGGCCCGACTTCTCCCTGGTCGAGCTGCCCGCCGAGCTGCCCGGCCAGGCCTGGGAGGCGCTGCAGTCCACCCGCATCTCCGGCAAGCTGATCGAGCTGCGCCGTGACGACGGGCCGCAGAGCCGGGGCGGCCGCCGGGACGGGGGCGACGGCGACGCCGGTCGCGACGAGCGCCCGCGCAAGCCGCGCCACAAGCGGGACTGAACCGGGCTGGACCAGCCCCGCGAGGGGCTGGTCGGCGTCGGTGCCGGGTGCTTGGCTGAGCACGGCCACATCGGGGTGGCCGTGACCCTCGGGAGGTCCCGTGCACCGCTCTGGCCTGTTCGTCCGCACCGCGCTCGCCCCGCTGGCAGCCCTGCTGGCCCTCGGGGCGCTCGTGGCGCCGATGCCGCCGCCGGCGGGCGCCGCGGCCCCGTCGTACGTCGCCCTCGGTGACTCCTACTCCTCCGGGGTCGGGACCCGCAGCTACCTCGACGACGGCACCTCGTGCCGGCGCTCGGCGTACGCGTTCCCGAGCCTGATCGCGGCGGCCCGGGGGTTCGCGCTGACCTTCCGGGCGTGCTCGGGGGCGACGATCCCCGACGTCACCAGCGGCCAGCTCGGCGCGCTGGACGCCGCGACCGCCTACGTGACGATCTCGGTCGGCGGCAACGACGCCGGCTTCGCCGCGGTCCTCACCGAGTGCGCCCAGCCGTGGTGGATGAGCGACTGCGACGACGCCGTGGAAACCGCCCGCGCCTACATCCGCACCGAGCTGCCCGCCGCGCTCGCCACCCTCTATGCCGCGATCCGCGCCCGGGCGTCCTCCGCGCGGGTGGTCGCGGTCGGCTACCCGCGGATCTTCGACGGGGAGGACTGCAACGCGGCCACCTGGTTCTCGCCCACCGAGGAGAAGCGGCTCAACGCGACCGCCGACCTGCTGGACAGCACGATCGCGGCGGCCGCCGCCGCCCAGGGCTTCGCGTTCGCCGACCCGACCGACCGGTTCACCGGCCACGCGGTCTGCGACGACACCGAGTGGCTCAACGGGCTCTCCTACCCGATCACCGAGAGCTACCACCCCGACCGGGCCGGGCACCGGTACGGCTACACGCCGCTGGTCGGCCGGCTGCTGACCGGCGCGACCGTGCGGGTCGGCGCCGCGACCCTGCGCGCCGCGGCGGACTCGGCGCCGGCGCTGGCCGAGGCCGCCCGGAGGTACGCCGGTCCCGACGCCGCCGTCGCCCCGGAGCGGTTCGTCGCGCCCGACCCGACCGGCGCCCGGGCGCGGGTGGCGGCCCGCCGGGCCGGCGTCGACCTCGACCGGTGGCTGGCCCGGGCGGCCGGCGGTCGACGCTGACCGGCCGGCCGGCGGCGCTGACGGGCCGGCCGGCGGCGCTGACGGGCCGGCGGGGGGAGCGGGCTGGTAGAACCGGGGCATGCGGGCACCACGGACGATCGCCGGCCTGACCGCCACGGCGCTGCTCGGCGCGCTCCTGGCCGGCTGCGACGACGGGTCGCAGGACACCGGCCCGGACCCGCGGGCGGCCGGCCAGGCGCTGGCCGGCGCGCTGTCCTCCGGGGACTTCGCCGGGGTCGTTTTCCGGGGGGACACCGCGGGCGAGGTCGGCGCCGACTTCGCCGACATCGTGCACGACCTGGCCCCGGCCGAGCCGTCGGTGCACGCCGGCACGGTCCGCACCGACGGAGCCACCGCCACCGTCGCGCTGAACTGGTCGTGGCCGCTGCGGGGCAGCGACTGGAGCTACGCGACCCGGGCGCGGATGACCCGGGTCGACGGTCGGTGGCAGGTCGCCTGGGACCCCTCGATCGTCGCGCCCGACCTGCGCCCGCGCGAACGGCTGACGGCGACCACGGTCGAGCCCCGGCGCGGCCGGATCCTCGGCGCCCACGGCCGGGTACTGGTCGAGGCGCGCCCGGTGGTCCGGTTCGGCATCGACAAGTCGAAGGTCGGCCCCGCCCGGGCGGTCGCCTCGGCCCGCCAGCTGGCCCGGATCGTCGGCGTCGACCCGGCGTCGTACGCCCGCCGGGTCCAGGCCGCCGGCGACCAGCAGTTCGTCGAGGCCATCGTCTACCGGGTCGGCCAGATCCCCTCCTCGGTGGACGGCTACGCCGACCTCCCGGGCTTCCTCGCCGTCGCCGACCGGCTGCCGCTCGCACCGACCCGGGAGTTCGCGGCGCCGCTGCTCGGCTCGGTCGGGCAGGTCACCGCGGAGATGGTCCAGAAGGACCCCGAGGCCTACCACCCCGGCGACGTGGCGGGCCTCTCCGGGCTGGAGGCGCGGTACGACCAGCAGCTGCGCGGCACGCCCGGCGTGGTGGTGCGGGCGGCCCGCCCGGACCGGACCGGCCGGGTGCTGCACCGGCAGCCCGCGCAGGCCGGTGAGCCGCTCCGGCTGACCCTGGACGAGGGCCTGGAGACCCTGGCCGAGCACCTGCTCGCCCGGGTGCGCCCGGCCAGCGCGCTGGTGGCGATCCGGCCCTCGACCGGCGAGATCCTGGCCGCGGCGAACGGGCCCGGCAACCACGGCTACAACTACGCGACCTACGGCCAGGTCGCGCCCGGCTCGACGTTCAAGAGCGTCTCCGGGCTGGCGCTGCTGCGCGCCGGGCTCACCCCCTCCACGAGGGTGCCCTGCACGCCGTCGATCACCGTGGACGGCAAGCGGTTCGAGAACTACGACGGCTACCCGGCCGACGCCCTGGGCCGGGTGCCGCTGCGCACCGCGCTCGCGAACTCCTGCAACACCGCGTTCATCTCCCAGCGGGGCCGGCTGCACGGGCACGACCTCGCCGACGCGGCCGCGGCGCTGGGGATGGGCGTCGACCACGACCTCGGCTTCCCGGCGTACTTCGGCCACGTGGCGCCCGCCGCCTCCGACACCGAGGCGGCCGCGGACATGATCGGTCAGGGCACGGTGCTCGCCTCCCCGATGGCGATGGCCACGGTGCTCGCCTCGATCCAGTCCGGCACGCTCGTGGTGCCGCGGCTGGTGACCTCGGTCGACGTCGCGCCGCCCGACGGCGTGGAGCCGGTGTCGCGGTCCGAGGCCGCCACCCTGCGCGGGCTGCTGCGCGGCGTGGTCACCTCCGGCAGCGGCCGTGCCCTGCTCGGACTGCCCGGCCCGCCGGTGATCGCCAAGACCGGTACGGCGGAGTTCGAGTCCGACGGCAAGACCCTCACCCACGCGTGGATGATCGGCGCCCAGGGCGACCTCGCCGTCGCCGTCTTCGTCGACCGCGGCTCGTCGGGCTCCGGCACCGCCGGTCCGATCCTGGAGGCGTTCCTGCGCGCCGCGCGGTCCTGAGGGGCACCGGCCGGGCGGTCGGGCGGCGGGTCGGCCGGGCGGAGGCTGGAGGCGGGCGTGCGGGATGCGGGCGTGCCGCGCCGAGGGGTGGCTCGAGGGGGTGGCCCGAGCGGGTTGAACATACATTTGTTCAAACCGCGGGAGCCCCCCTCCCGCCCGGGCCCGGCACCGACACCGGCGACGCCTCGGCTAGCCCGTCCGCGGGGGCAGCTTCGCCGCGACGTCGTCGGGCATCGGCTCGTAGTGGGCGAACGCGCGGGTGAAGGTGCCCGCGCCGTGGCTGGCCGAGCGGAGGTCGACGGCGTAGCGGACCAGCTCGGTCTGGGGGACCTCGGCGAGGATGCTGGTGCGGTCCTCGCCGACCTTGTCGGTGCCGAGCATCCGCCCGCGGCGGGCGGAGAGGTCGCTCATCACGCCGCCGACCAGGTCGTCGGGCACCACGACGGTGACGGTGTCGAAGGGTTCGAGCATCGTCACCGTGGTCGAGGCGGCGGCCTCGCGCAGCGCCAGGCCCCCGGCGGTCTGGAACGCCATGTCGGAGGAGTCCACGCTGTGCGCCTTGCCGTCGGTCAGGGTCACCCGCAGGTCCACCACGGGGTAGCCGAGCCGCACACCCCGCTCCATCTGGGCGCGCACGCCCTTCTCGACGCTGGCGATGAACTGCCGGGGTACGGCGCCCCCGACCACCTTGTCGACGAACTCGAACCCGGTGCCCTCCGGCAGCGGCTCGACCTCGAGGTCGCAGACCGCGAACTGGCCGTGCCCGCCGGACTGCTTGACGTGCCGGCCGTGGCCCTTGGCCGGACCGGCGAACGTCTCGCGCAGCGACACCGTGAACGGCACCTCGTCGACGTGCACGCCGTAGCGGGACCCGAGCCGCTCCAGCAGCGCCTCGGCGTGCGCCTCGCCCAGGCACCACAGCACCAGCTGGTGGGTCTCCGCGTTGTTCTCGATGCGCAGCGACGGGTCCTCGGCGCCGAGCCGGGCCAGCGCCTGGGAGAGCTTGTCGTCGTCGGCCTTGCTGTGGGCGACGACCGCGACCGGCAGCAGCGGGTCGGGCATCGTCCACGGCCGCAGCACCCGCGGCTCCTCGACCGAGGACAGGGTGTCGCCGGTCTCGGCCCGGGTCAGCCGGCCGACCGCGCACAGGTCGCCGGCGACGATGCGGGAGGCGGGCGCCTGGTGCCGACCGAACGGGTACGCCAGGGCGCCGATCCGCTCGTCCTCGTCGTGGTCGTCGTGGCCGGCCAGCTCGCCGAAGAACGACGTGAAGTGGCCCGAGACATGCACCGGCTGGTCGGGCCGCAGGGTGCCGGAGAAGACCCGGACCAGGCTGAGCCGCCCGACGTACGGGTCGCTGGTGGTCTTCACGACCTCCGCGACCAGCGGACCGTCGGGGTCGCAGGCCAGCGCGGGCGCGCCCCGGCCCGCCGGCGTGAACACCTCCGGCGCGGGGTGCTCCGCCGGCGAGGGGAATGCCCGGGTGGCCAGGTCGAGCAGCTCCGCGCAGCCGACGCCGGTGGTCGAGCACACGGGGAGGACCGGGAAGAACGTCGCCCGGGCGACCGCCCGCTCGAGGTCGGCGACGAGCACGTCCTCGGCGATCTGCTCGCCCCCGACGTACCGGTCCATCAGCGTCTCGTCCTCGGACTCCTCGATCACGGCCTCGATCAGCTCCCCGCGCAGCTGCTCGGGAGCGCCGTCCTCCGGTGCGAGGAGGCCGGTGAGCCCGACGACCTCCGAGCCCGAGCGGCGGGGCACGTAGAGCGGCAGCACCTTGTCGCCGAACGCCTCCTGCGCCTGGCGCAGCAGGCCTTCGTAGTCGGCGCGCGCCTGGTCGAGCTTGGTGATCACGACGGCCCGGGGCATCCCCACTGCGTCGCACTCGCGCCACAGCGTGCGGGTGGCCTCGTCGACGGCCTCGTTGGCGGCGACCACGAACAGCGCACAGTCCGCGGCACGCAGCCCGGCGCGCAGCTCGCCGACGAAGTCGGCGTAGCCGGGGGTGTCGACCAGGTTGACTTTGACGCCGGCGTGCACCAGCGGCGCCACCGCGAGCGAGATCGACCGGCCGTGGGCCTGCTCGGACTCCTCGGAGTCGCAGACCGTGGTCCCGTCCCGGACCGAGCCGGGGCGGGTGAGGGCCCCGGCGCAGGCGAGCAGCGTCTCCGCGAGCGTGGTCTTGCCCGAGCCGCCCGGCCCGACCAGCACCACGTTGCGGATCCGGTCCGGACTGCTCGCCTCGAGGTCCTGGCCGGTCTTGCGTGCATTCCCCTTGTCCGCCATGTCGCCACCTCTGGTCGGGGCCCGGGGCGGTGCCGCCGGCCCGCCCGTCGTGTCTGCCTCCGAGGCAACTCCACTCCGGGCGCGGGCGCAAGGGCCTGCCGGACCCGGCCCCCGTCGTACCCGCTCCCGAGCCCGGTTCGAAGCGTGGGTAAGGGTGCTGCAGGAATCCCCGGCTGACCGGGGGTTCCTGCGCTTGATGGGCGTTGCAACGCCCCTCACGCGAGAGTTTCCCCGGCTGGCCGGGGATCCCTGCAGCGGCCTGCGACCTCACCGACGACGGGGGACGTGACGACGGTGGGGCAGGAGGTGGCCCCTCACTGCATGGGGTCAGCAAGGGGCCGACGCCGACCTCGTGATGCTCCCTCCGGTGCCGGCCGGACAACAATCCCACGGGGCCGCCGCGCCTGTCCCCGGTTTCCCGCATTGGAGCGGCGTGCTTGAGTGGCCCCATGAATGGACTCGAACTCCTCGGCCCCGACCAGCGGGGCTTGTTCATCGGTGGCAGCTGGCGCGAGGCCGACGGCGGCGCCACGATCGACGTGATCGACCCCGCGGACGGCTCGGTGCTGGCGCAGGTGGCCGACGGCACGGTCGAGGACGGCGTCGCCGCCCTCGACGCGGCGGTGGCCGCCCAGGCCGACTGGGCGCGGACCGCACCCCGCGAACGCGGTGAGATCCTGCGGCGCGCCTTCGAGCTGATCAACGAGCGGGCCGATGCGTTCGCCCACCTGATGAGCCTGGAGATGGGCAAGACCGTCGCGGAGGCCAAGGGCGAGGTCACCTACGGCAACGAGTTCTTCCGCTGGTTCTCCGAGGAGGCCGTGCGGGTCCACGGCCGGTGGATGCAGAACCCGATGGGCGGCAGCCGGCTGCTGACGATGAAGAAGCCGGTCGGCCCGTGCCTGTTCATCACCCCCTGGAACTTCCCGCTGGCGATGGGCACCCGCAAGATCGGGCCGGCCGTCGCCGCGGGCTGCACGATGGTGGTCAAGCCGGCGTCCCAGACGCCGCTGACCATGCTCGCCCTCGCCGCGACGCTCGCCGAGGCGGGCCTGCCCGACGGCGTGCTCAACGTGGTCACCACCAGCCACACCGGTGAGTTCAGCGAGCGGCTGCAGTCCGACGACCGCCTGCGCAAGGTCAGCTTCACCGGCTCCACCGGGGTGGGCCGGCTGCTGGTCAAGCAGTCCGCCGACCGGCTGCAGCGGGTCAGCATGGAGCTCGGCGGCAACGCGCCGTTCCTGGTCTTCGAGGACGCCGATCTCGACGCCGCCGTCGACGGCGCGATGACCGCCAAGATGCGCAACATGGGTGAGGCCTGCACCGCCGCGAACCGGTTCCTGGTGCACTCCTCGGTCGCCGCGGAGTTCGCCGAGCAGCTCGGCAAGCGGATGGGCGCGCTGACGCTCGGCCGCGGCCAGGACGACGGGGTCGACGTCGGCCCGCTCATCGACGAGAAGGCGGTCACGACCGTCAGCGGGCTCGTCGACGAGGCGGTCGAGGAGGGCGCCACCCTCGTGGTCGGCGGCGGTGCCCCGGACGGTCCCGGCTACTTCTACCACCCCACGGTGCTGACCGACGTGCCGCAGGACTCGCGGATCAACACCGAGGAGATCTTCGGCCCGGTCGCCCCGGTCACCACCTTCGAGACCGAGGAGGAGGCCGTCCGCAAGGCCAACGACACCGAGTACGGCCTGTCCTCCTACGTCTACACCCGCGACCTGGACCGGACCATCCGGCTGGCGGAGTCGCTGGAGTTCGGCATGGTCGGGGTGAACACCGGCCTGATCTCGAATCCCGCGGCGCCGTTCGGCGGGGTCAAGGCCAGCGGCTTCGGCCGCGAGGGCGGCTTCGAGGGCATCGAGGAGTACCTCGAGACGACGTACGTCGCGATCCCGGTCTCCTGAGGCTCCGGTCTGCTGAGGCCCTGGTCTCCTGAGGTCGCGGTCTGCTGAGGCCCTGGTCTCCTGAGGGCCGGGCGGGCCCGGTGCGGCGGTGGCACCGGGGGTCCGACAGGATCCCCGGTGTGCTCCCCTCCGACAGCGCCCCGAACCCGCAGCTCGGCCAGGAGATCGTCCAGCAGATCGCCCGGGACTACTCCGACTTCGCCGCCCAGGCGACGGACTCCCCGTGCTTCGTGGCGTGGGCGCGCGGCGTGGCCGGTGACCCGGACGTGCTGGCGTGGCTCGCCGCGCTCCCGGACGCCAAGCGACAGCCCAACCTGGTCTTCGCCGCGGCCCGCCGGCACGGCGTGGCGGCACCGGGCCCGTACGCCGGGCTGCGCGCCGCCCTGCTCGCGGACGACGGCCGCCTGCGGGAGACCGTCCTGACCCGCTCCACCCAGACCAACGAGGTCGGCCGGCTCGCCACGCTGGCGCCCGCCTTCGCGCTGCTCGGCGAGGAGCGGCCGCTGGCGCTGGTCGAGGTCGGGGCCAGCGCCGGGCTGTGCCTCTACCCCGACCGGTACCGCTACGAGTGGCAGACCCCCGCCGGGACGGTCCGCGCCGGCGCCGGGCCGCTGCTGCCCTGCGAGGTGACCGGTCCCGCGCCGCTGCCGGCCGACCCGCCAGCGGTGGCCTGGCGCGGCGGCGTCGACCTCAACCCGCTCGACGTGGCCGATCCCGACGCCATGGACTGGCTGACCACGCTGGTGTGGCCCGAGCACACCGACCGGCGCGATCGGCTGCACGCCGCGATCGACGTGGCACGCACCGACCCGCCCCGGCTGGTGGCGGGGGACCTGCTCGAGGAGCTCCCGGCGCTCGTCGACGAGGCCGCCGCGCACGGTCCGGTGGTGGTCTTCCACAGCGCGGTGCTCGCCTACCTCGACGAGGCCCGCCGCGCCCGCTTCGCCGAGACGATGGAGGGGCTGGTCGCCGAGGGGCGCTGTCACTGGGTCAGCAACGAGGGCAAGCGGGTGCTGCCCGCGATCACCGCGACCGGGTCCGCGGTGCCCGAGGAGCTGCCGACGTTCGTGCTCGGCGTGGACGGGCGGGCCGTCGCCTGGACGCACGGGCACGGGCGGTCGATGACCTGGCTGGGCTGACGCCGACGCGCACGGCGCCGCGGCCGTCGGCCGGTCAGGGCATCAGGGTGTAGAGCTCGAGCGCCGTCTCCTCCGGCGGGCTGCCGAACCCGCCCTCGATCCCGGCCTGCATCCGGGGCATCAGGATCTCGTCGCGGAACCGCTCCCAGCTCTCCTGCGACTCGTGGACGGCCATGATCGTCCAGCCGTCGCCGGAAGGGCCGGCGGCGTGGAACAGCTGGCCGTCGGGGAGCCGGTCGCGGCTGGGGTGGACGGCGGCGAGGGACGCTTCGTACTGCTCGCGGGTGCCGCCGGGGAAGTGGTGGATGATGCCGTAGGCCATGGAGTGCCTCCCATCGGGTCGGACGACGCCCGAGCCGTCGGCGCCTCGACGCTAGCCCGGCTTCGGGCCGCCGGCCTCACCCACTCCGGGGGATCCGATGCGGAGGTCCGCGGCGAGGCACGGCCCCCGACCCGGGTGGTGGTCGAACGTTCGTCCATAACCCGGCGTCCCTGTGGTCCGGGACGGCCCGGGGGCCGGGGGGTGCCCCCCGGTGGTGGTCGAACGTTCGTCCATAACCCAGCCACCCCTCGGGGAAGGCTGGGAACGGCCGGCGACGGTCGGACGGCCGGGAGCCCGGCCCCGAGCGCTCAGACGGGCGCCAGCCCGAGCGCGGCCGGCAGCCGGGTCCGCGACGGGATCCCGAGCTTGCGGTAGACGTGGGAGAGGTGCCACTCGACGGCCTTGACGCCCACGTCGAGGCGGGCGGAGATCTCGCGGTTGGTCAGGCCGTCGGCGGCCAGGCGCGCCACCCGGCGCTCGGTCCCGGTGAGCGAGGCGACCGCCTCGGCGTGCATCGGCCGGTGCACGGCGCCGAGCCGGTCGAGCAGCCGGCGCACCCGGCCGTGCAGCGGCCACAGCTCCTCGCGGCCGGCGTACTCCTCGGCGGCGCGCAGCAGCGTCAGCGCCTCGCCGACGGCCGCACTGCCCCCGGTGAGCACCAGCAGCCCGGCCAGGTCGGCGTCGATCTGCACGGCCAGCCATCCGGTCGGCAGCCCGGCGAGCGTCGCCCGGGCCCGGCGCAGGAGCGCGACCGACTCCGCGCCGGCGCAGGTGGCGGCGAGCGTGCGCAGCGCCAACGCCAACGCGTAGGGCGAGCCGTCGGGCGTGACCAGCTCGAGCTGCTCCCGGGCCAGCCGGGCCGCCTCCGGACGCCGGCCCAGGCGCACCGAGGCGAGCGCGGCCCCGACCCGCCAGGCGACCAGCCCGGTGTCCGAGCCCGTCCGGGCGAGCAGCCGGCCGGCGAGCCCGAAGTGGTGCAGCGACCGTTCGGTCTCCTGCAGCGCGGCGGCCACCCCGCCCAGCGCGTGGTGGGCCAGCGCGGCCGCCGGGTCCGGCCGGTCCTCCCGGTCCAGCTGGGCGGCGATCGTGTCGGCGAGCTCCATCGCCTCACCGAGGTCGCCCCGTGCGAGCCGGCAGTCGACGGCCTCGGCGAGCAACAGCGTCATCTCGGCGCTGGCGGGCTCGAGGACCTCCGCGGCGCGGACCGCGTCGAGCGCGGCGAGCGCCTTCCTGGTCTGCCCCGCCCGGGCCAGCAGGCACGCCTCGGCGAGCGGGGTGGGGAGCTCCGTCGACAGCAGGGCCAAGCGGTCTCCTCCATGCATGCGGCAAGGCTAGGAAGCCGGCGCCGGTGGCGCGGCCGGTTCGGCCGAACTGGCCCCGGTGGACCAGTCAGCCGGACCAGTCAGCCGGACCACCGCTCACGCGGGCGCGGGGTGGTCCGCGGGTAGCCGGTCGGGCAGGCCGAACGTGGCGAACAGCGTGACGTCGAAGAAGGCGCTGACGTGTCGGACCCGGTCGCCGTCGAGGTCGAGGACCTGCAGCTGGAAGGGCGCGTAGTCGCCGGCCGCGGTGCGCATGTAGAGCCCGAACGCCGGCTGCCCGTTGGCCCGGGTGGGCAGCATCGGCATGTCGCAGGAGCCGCCGGGACACTCGTTCCCGATCAGCCAGCCGATGTTCTCCGCGCCGCGGAACCAGCTCGTGAACGGCGGCATCTCCCAGACCGCCTCAGCGGTCAGCATGCTCACGATCGTGTCCACGTCCTTGTGCCAGAACGCCTCGACGTACCGCTCCAGCAGCTGCTGCTGCGCGGGGGTGAGGTCGGGCTCGACGGTCTCCTCGGTCAGCCCGCGGCTGGCGAGCTGGGCGTGGGCGCGCTGGAGCGCGGAGTTCACCGCGGCGCTCGAGGTGTCGAGTGCCGTGGCCACCTCGGCGGCCGACCAACGCAGCACGTCGCGCAGGATCAGCACCGCGCGCTGCCGGGCCGGCAGGTGCTGCAGCGCCGCGATGAAGGCCAGCCGGATCGAGTCCCGCTCGGTGACGAGCACGGCCGCGTCGGGCACCGGCTCCAGCCAGGCGATCTCGTGGTCGGCCTCGAGTGCGTCGCCGGCGGGGGCGTCGGCGGTGCCGAGCCCCGCGGGCAGCGGCCGGCGGGGACGACCCTCGAGGTTGGTCAGGCAGACGTTGGTGGCGATCCGGTAGAGCCAGGTCCGCACCGAGGACCGGCCCTGGAAGTCGGCCGCGGCGCGCCAGGCGCGCAGGAACGTCTCCTGCACCAGGTCCTCGGCCTCGTGCACCGACCCGCACATCCGGTAGCAGTGCGCGAGCAGCTCGCGCTGGTAGCGCTGGGTGAGCGCGGGGAAGTCATCGAGCTCGGTGTGCGTGGTGGTCATGGGCCGCTCCCTCGTCGTCGACCCCAGTCTGCCCCGCGGGGGCGACCGGCGTCGACGTCCGGTCACCGACCCCGGCCGGCGGCGGGGCGCGGCGGGTTCGGCGGGCGGGGCACCGGGCCGCCGGCGAGCGCCAGCGCCCGTTCGGCGGCCGGCCGGGCGAGCTCGCGGTCGGCGGGGACCAGGCCGACCCGGGTACGCCGGTCCAGCAGGTCCGCGACGTCGCAGGCCCCCTCGTGGGTGACGCCGAACAGCAGCTCGGCCAGCGTGACCGGGACCCCGTCCGCGACCGGCGCCAGCAGCTCCTCGGCGGGCAGCCCGCTGACCCCGACGGCGCTCGCGAGCACCGGGCCGGCGTCGGCGCCGTACCTGCGAACCAGCCGGGCGGGCTGGTCCAGCGCCGCCAGCTCCGGCCGGGACGCCGCGCCGAGCAGCGGCAGCCGGCGGGTGCGGCACGGCCCCGCCGCCAGGCCGGCCGCCGCCACGGCGGCGTCCAGGGCGTCCTGCGCCATCCGGCGGTACGTCGTGAGCTTGCCGCCGACGACCGTCACCACGCCGTCGGCCGAGGTGAGCACCGCGTGCCGGCGGGACAGGTCGGCGGTGGTGCCGTCCCGGGTGTCGAGCAGCGGCCGCAGCCCGGCGAAGGCGCCGACGACGTCGCCGCGGTGCAGCGGCCGCGCGAACGCCGCGGAGACCACGTCGAGCAGGAACCCGATCTCCGGCTCGGTCGGCAGGGGTACGTCGGGGACCGGCCCGGGGGCGGGCTCGTCGGTGAGCCCGACGTACACCGTCCCGTCGGGCTGCGGCAGCACGAGCACGAACCGGTTGGTGGCCCCGGGGACCGGCGCGAACACCGAGGCGCCGAGCCCGGGGACGGCGTCGCGGCGGAGCACGAGGTGGGTGCCCCGGCTGGGACGCAGCCGGACGTCCGCGACGAGGTCGCCCGCCCACACCCCGGCGGCGTTGACCACGGCGCCGGTCCGCACGGTCCGGACCTCGCCGGTGAGCTCGTCGCGCAGCCGGACCTCGCGGCCGGTGGCCTCGAGCACCCGGGCCCGGGTGCGGACGTGGGCGCCGTGCGCCGCCGCGGTGCGGGCGACCGTCGTGACCAGGCGGGCGTCGTCCTCGAGCTGGCCGTCCCAGGACAGCAGCCCGCCGCGCAGCCCGGCCGGGCGCAGCGCCGGGACGAGGCCGAGCGTCTCGGTCGCGGACAGCCGGCGCGGCCGCGGCAGCGTCTCGGGGCGGGTGCGGGCGGCGCGGCGCAGCGCGTCGCCGGCGAGCAGCCCCGCGCGGGTGACCGCCGCCTGGCGCCGGGTGGTCCCGGACCCGAGCGGGAGCACCATCGGCATCGGCCGGGCCAGGTGCGGCGCGGTCACCTCCATGAGGATCCCGCGCTCGACGGCGCTCTCCATCGCGACGCCGACCTGGCCGCGGGCGAGGTAGCGCAGGCCGCCGTGGACCAGCTTGGAGGACCACCGGGAGGTGCCGAACGCGAGGTCGTGCGCGTCGACCGCCAGCACGCTCAGGCCGCGGGTGACCGCGTCCAGCGCCACGCCGGCCCCGGTGATGCCGAGCCCGACCACCACCACGTCGACCCGCTCGGGGGCGTCGGCCAGGCCGGGGGTGATCCGGGGACTCACGGCTGCAGCGCCCGCCGGACCAGCGTCGTGAGCTCCGCGTCGAGCTCGGCCTCGGAGGCCTGGTCGTCGACCATGGTGTGCGCGGAGAGCACGAACCCGTGGGCGGCGAGCACCAGCGCCCGCGCGAGCGCGACCGGGTTGCCGGCGCGCACCTCCCCGGCGGCCTGGCCCGAGCGGACCGCGTCGGCGACCAGCGTCAAGATCGCGTCCTGGGAGCGGCCGCGCCGGGAGAGCAGGTAGGGCAGCAGCAGCTCGGGGTCGAGCTCCACGATCCGCACGAACAGCTCGTTGTCCCGCAGCGTGCGGACCGTCCCGACGAGGTCGGCGACCAGCCGCTCCACCGCCGACGCCGCGGGGTCCTCGTCGGCCACGGTGGCCGCGACCACGCCGGCCCACTCCCGGGTCATCAGGTCCCCGAGCAGCCGACCCATGTCGGACCAGGTCCGGTAGATCGTCATCCGCGACACCCCGGCCCGGCGGGCCACCTCGGTGAGCGTGGTGCGTCGCCAGCCGAGGTCGAGGATGCAGGCGCGCGCCGCGTCGAGGTAGCCGTCCCGGGGGCCGGCGACCGGGCCGCCCGGCGCCGACTCCGGCCCCGACGCCCGCCCCGACATCGAGTCGGTGTGACGAAGTGACGACATGTGTCACACTGTAACGCATGACCGTGGAGGAGCGCCCGGACCCGACCGTGGGGGAGATGCACCCGCAGCGCTGGGGCGACCCGGCCGCGGCGGCCCCGCTGTCCGAGGCCGCGCGGGGGCTGGTCGAGCTCGCCTTCGGCCTCGAGCAGCGGCCGCCGGTGGCCGCCCCCGAGCTCCCCCCGCCGGCCCTCGGGGCGGACCTGCTCGACGGGCTGCGCGCGCTGGTCGGCGCCGACCACGTGCACACCGACGACGCCACCCGGCGGCTGCGCACCCGGGGCAAGTCCACCCCCGACCTGCTGCGCGCGCGGTCCGGCGACCTCGCCGACGCCCCGGACGCCGTCGTACGCCCGGACGGGCCCGCGCAGGTGGCGGCGGTGCTGGCGTACGCCGTCGAGCGCCACTTCGCCGTGGTGCCGTTCGGCGGCGGGACCTCGGTGACCGGCGGCCTGGCCGCCCGCCGGGAGGGGTACGCCGGGCTGGTCAGCCTCGACCTGGTGCGGATGAAGCGGCTGCTCGCGCTCGACGAGACCTCGATGACCGCGACCCTCGAGCCCGGGCTGCGCGGGCCGGAGGCCGAGCAGCTGCTGGCCCGGCACGGGCTGACCCTGGGGCACTACCCCCAGTCCTTCGAGCACGCCACCATCGGCGGCTTCGCGGCCACCCGCTCCAGCGGCCAGGCCAGCGCCGGCTACGGCCGGTTCGACGCGATGGTGGTCGGCCTGACCGTGGCCACCCCGCGCGGACCGCTGGTCCTCGGCAGCGCGCCGGCCGGCGCCGCCGGCCCGGACCTGCGCCAGCTGCTGCTCGGCTCGGAGGGCACGCTCGGCGTGATCACCTCGGTGACCGTGCGGGTCCGCCGGGCCCCGACCGCGAGCGCCTACGAGGGCTGGCGGTGGCGGTCGTTCGCCGACGGGGTGGCCGCGATGCGCACGCTCGCCCAGGCCGGGCTGCTGCCGACCGTGCTGCGGCTGGGCGACGAGACCGAGACCGCGATCAACCTCGCCGAGCCGGGCGCGATCGGCGCGGCGGCTGGCGGGGCGGGTGGCTGCCTGATGGTCACCGGCTACGAGGGCGAGCCGGCGACGGTCCGGGCGCGGCGGGTCGCGGTGACGGCGGTGCTGGAGGGGCTCGGAGGCACGCCGCTGGGCGAGGAGCCCGGGCGCTCGTGGCGGGCCGGGCGGTTCGCGGCGCCGTACCTGCGCGACGCGATGCTCGACGTCGGCGTGCTGGTCGAGACGCTGGAGACCGCGACGTTCTGGTCGCGGGCGCCCGCGGTGTACGACGCGGTGCGGTCCGCGCTGACCGCGAGCCTGGGTGAGCCGACGATGGTGCTCTGCCACGTCTCGCACGTCTACGAGACCGGCTGCTCGCTCTACTTCACCGTGGCCACCCGGCAGGGCGAGCGGCCCGTCGAGCGCTGGCTTGCGGCGAAGGCGGCTGCCAGCGACGCCCTGCTCGCCGCCGGCGCGACGATCACCCACCACCACGCGGTCGGCACCGACCACGTGCCGTGGCTGGCCCGGGAGCTCGGGCCGGTCGGCGTCGGGATCCTGCGCGCGGTCAAGGCCGAGCTCGACCCGACCGGCATCCTCAACCCCGGCGTGCTGGTGCCGTGACCGAGCCGGCGCCCGAGCCCAGGTCGTTCACGTTCCTGGTCAACCCCGCCGCCGGCGGCGGGGCCGCGCCCGGGGCCGTCGTCCCGGTGGCGCGGCTGCTGCGCGAGGCCGGCGCCCGCGTCGACGTGACCTACTCACCCGGTCCCGGCGCGATGGCCGGGCTCGTCGAGGAGGCGGTCGGGCGGGGCGACGTAGTGGTCGCGGTCGGCGGCGACGGGATGCTCTCGTCGCTCGCCGGGCTGGTCGCCGCCGCCGACGGCGTGCTCGGGATCCTCCCGGCCGGGCGCGGCAACGACTTCGCCCGGGCGCTCGGCCTGCCCGACGACGTCGAGGGCCGGGCCCGGCTGCTGCTCCGGGCCCCGGTGCGCCGGGTGGACCTGCTCGCGCTGAGTCTGCCCGGGGCGCCGCCGGGAGGGCGGCCGCGGCTGGTGGCGGGGTCGGTCTACGCGGGGGTCGACGCCCGCGCCGCGGAGATCGTGGACCGCTCGCGTCGGATCCCGCGGCGGCTGCAGTACCCCCTCGCCGCGCTGCGCGCGCTGGCCACCTACCGGCCCGCGCGCTACCGGCTGGTCCTCGACGGCACCGTCCACGACATCGAGGCGGCCACCGTGGTCGTGGCCAACTCGCCCTGCTACGGCCAGGGCATGCGGATCGCCCCGGACGCCCGGGTCGACGACGGCCGGCTCGACGTGGTGGTGATCGAGGCCGCCTCCCGGCCGGCGCTGATGCGCGCGTTGCCGAAGGTCTACGACGGCTCCCACGTGCACCTGCCCGAGGTTACGGTGCTCACCGGTCACCGGGTCGAGCTCTCGGCCGACGCGGGACCGGCCGCGGCCCCCGGCGTACCCCTCGGTGGCGACGGCGAGCCGCTCGGCACCCTGCCCGCCCTCGGCGGCGAGCCCGCCCGGGTCGACCTGCTCCCCGCCGCCCTCGCCCTGATCTGTTGAGTTGGGCCCCCCGCCGCACCGAGTTGGGCCTCCCGCCGCACCGAGTTGGGCCTCCCGCCGGACCGAGTCGGGCCTCCCGCCGGACCGAGTTGGGCCTCCCGCCGCCCGCCTGCTCGCGGCGGGGCCGCACTCAACCGGTGAAGGTCCAGACGAGGAGCTCGGTGGGCACGGCCGCGGTGACCCGGTGGCCGGGCGCGTCGGTGATCCGGATCGCGTCGCCGTCGGAGAGCGGCTCGGCGAGCGAGAAGCGGGCGAGCGCGCCGCGCCCGACGAACACGTGCTGCCGCGGCTCGTCGGGCAGGGTCAGCTCGGCGCCCGCGGGCAGCCGGGCCACCCAGAAGGTCGCCGCCGCGACCCCGAGCCGGACCGCCGCGTCCTCGCGGTGGCCCGAGGCCACCGGCACCAGCTCGCCGTCGGGCAGCGTCACCGTCGCGAGGTCGTACGACGGGGAGCCGCCGGGCTCGTCGGGGGTCAGCCAGGCCTGGACGAACCGCGTCGGGCCGGTGCCCGGGGCCGCGACCTCGCGGTGCACGATCCCGGACCCGGCGGACTGCACCTGCACCGTCCCGGGCCGGATGACCCGGACCGATCCGTCGGAGTCGTGCTCCAGCGCGCCCTCGAGCACCCAGCTCACGATCTCGACGTCGGCGTGCGGGTGGTCCTCGAAGCCGACGCCCGGGCGCAGCCGGTGGTCGTCGTGGCAGACCAGCGGCCCGTAGCCGGTGTTCTCCGGGTCGTAGTGGGACCCGAACGAGAACGAGTGCCGCGTGAGCCTTCCCTCATCTCGGGTGGTGAAGCGTTCCGAACCCCGACGGATCTCAGCGGTCACGGGCACAATTGTGCCCGTGCCCCCCGCGACCCAGCGCTCAGCCCTCCCCGGGGTGTTCCCCCAACTCCCGGCCGGGTTCCGCTTCGGCACCAGCACCGCGGCGTACCAGATCGAGGGCGCCGCGGACGAGGACGGCCGCGGCCCCAGCATCTGGGACACCTTCTGCGCGCAGGAGGGCCGGATCGTCGACGGCTCCAGCGGCGCGGTGGCGTGCGACCACTACCACCGCTACGTCGAGGACGTCGCGCTGCTGCGGCGGCTCGGCGCGCCCGCCTACCGCCTGTCGATGTCGTGGCCGCGGATCCAGCCGACCGGCTCCGGCGCGGTCAACCCCAAGGGCCTGGACTTCTACGACCGGCTGCTGGACTGCCTGCTCGAGGCGGGCGTGCAGCCGACGGTCACGCTCTACCACTGGGACCTGCCGCAGGCCCTGGAGGACGACGGCGGCTGGCTGAACCGGGCGACCGTCGACCGGTTCGCCGACTTCGCCTCGCTGGTGGGGGAGCGGTACGCCGACCGGGTCGAGCACTGGATCCCGGTCAACGAGCCCAACGTGGTGATGATGCTCGGCTACGGCGACGGTGAGCACGCGCCCGGGCGGCGGCTGATGTTCGACGCCCTCCCGGTGGCCCACCACCTGCTGCTGGCCCACGGCCGGGCCGCGATCGCGCTGCGGGCCGCCGGCGCGACCAGCGTCGGCTGCGCCAACAACCACGCCCCCATGTGGCCGGCCAGCGACGACGCCGCCGACGTGGGCGCCACCAAGCTCTTCGACGCGCTGTGGAACGGCATGTACGTCGAGCCGATGCTGCTCGGCCGCTACCCGGTCGACCTGGCGCCGCTGATGGAGGACCTGGTCGCCGAGGGCGACCTGGCCACGATCCGGCAGCCCCTCGACTTCTACGGCATCAACTACTACAACCCGTTGCGGGTCGCGGCCGCCGGCGAGGAGGCGGAGCTGCCGTTCGAGTTCCGCGAGCTGCTCGGCTACCCGACCACCGAGCGGGGCTGGCCGATCGTGCCGGACGCGCTGCGGGAGTACCTCATCACCATGCGCGCCCGCTACCGGGCCGCGCTGCCGCCGATCGTGATCACCGAGTCCGGCTGCAGCTACGCCACCGGCCCCGACGAGCACGGCGTGATCGACGACCAGGCCCGGATCGACTACCTCGACGCCCACCTGCGGGCGGTCGCGACCGCGATCCAGCGCGGCGTGGACGTCCGTGGCTTCTACACCTGGTCCCTGCTGGACAACTTCGAGTGGGCGCAGGGCCTCACCCAGCGCTACGGCCTGGTGCACGTCGACTTCGAGACGCTGGCGCGCACGCCCAAGCGCTCGTTCCAGTGGTACGCCGACATGCTCGCCGCCCAGCCGCAGCACGCCGGCTGAGCTGGTGCGGGAACAATTGCTCGCAGATCCGGGGGTTACCCAGCAGTAGCGGCCCTATCTCCAAACAATTGAACGGCAGCGCGAGTTCGGACCGGGGCAGCACGCCGAACACGGCGCGGTCTCAGCCGGCCAGCGCCTTGGCCAGCCGGGTGACGACCGCCTCGAGCCGGTCCGGGCTGGTGGCGATGTTGACGCGGACGTGGCCGGGCAGGCCGGGCTGGTAGTCCGACCCCGGCGCCACCTTCACGCCGTGGGCCAGCGCGGCCGCCGCCGGGTCGTCGGAGCCGTAGGCGCGCAGGTCCAGCCACGCCAGGTAGGTCGCCTCCAGCGGCCGGGTGCGCGCGTCGGGGAGGTGGCTGGCGACGAGCTCGGCCAGCAGGTCGCGCTGCTCGCCGAGCCGCCGGACCAGCGCGGCGTGCCAGTCGTCGCAGTCGCTCCAGGCCACCCGGGCGGCGATCATGCCGAGCGGGGAGTACGCGTGGTTCTGCGGCAGCAGCACCCCGCGCAGCCGCGCGAGGTCGGCCGGGTCGAGGCAGACGACCTGGGCGGTGTGCAGGCCGGCGGTGTTGAACGTCTTTGAGTGGCTGGTGACCAGGACGGCGCGCTCGTCCACGTCGAGGTACGGCGTGAACACCGGCCCGTCCGTGCCGTGCGGGCCGGGCAGCACCAGCGGCCCGTGGATCTCGTCGGCGACGACCCGGGCGTCGTAGCGCCGGGCGAGCTCGGCCAGCGCCTGCAGCTCCGTGCGGGACGGCACCCGGCCGAGCGGGTTGTGCGGGTTGCAGAGCAGCAGCGTGCGGGCCCCGCCGCGGAACGCCGCCTCGACCCGCTCCAGGTCCAGGGCCGCGTCGGTGGCGTCCGGGTCGAGGTCGATCGGGACCATCTCGCGGCCGGCGAGCGCCACGACGTCGCGGAACGGCGGGTAGCACGGCAGCGGCACCACCACCGGCCCCGGTGGGCAGATCGTCTCGAGGACCAGCCGGATGCCCGCGATCACGTCGCCGACCACGACCGAGGCGTCCTCCGGCGGGGACCAGCCCCAGTGCCGGCGGGCGAACCCGGCGAACGCGGCGCCCACCCCGGCGTCGCCGAAGGGCGGGTAGCCGGCCAGGCCCCGGCGTACCGCTCCCGCGACCGCCTCGGCCACCGCCGGCGCCAGCGCGTAGTCCATCTCGGCCACCCAGGCCGGCAGCACCCCCGGCTCCACCGCACCCCACTTCAGCGGCAGCGCGGCCCGGGCCTCCTCGTCGCTCAGGTCAACGATCACGGGTCGAACCTAGCCCGGCCGGCTGCATGTAACGCCCGGTTCGGGGGTCTGACACCCCGTTCGAACCGTCGGGCAGCACCCCTAACCGGGCGTTACAAGTGTTGCCGGCCGTGGTCACAGCGCGGCCGCGACCCGGGTGCCCTGCTCGATGGCGCGCTTGGCGTCGAGCTCGGCGGCCACGTCGGCGCCGCCGATCAGGTGGACGTGCACGGCGGGTCGGCCGGCGGCCAGCAGGTCGTCGTGCAGCGAGCGCACCGACTCCTGGCCGGCACACAGCACCACGTGGTCCACCGCGAGCACGCGCGGCTCGCCGCCGTCGACGGCGTAGTGCAGGCCGTGGTCGTCGATGCGGTGGTACGCCGCGCCGCTGACCTGGACGACCCCGGACTGCTTGAGCACCGCGCGGTGCGCCCAGCCCGACGTCTTGCCCAGCCCGAGGCCGATCGGGGTGGTCTTGCGCTGCAACAGCGTCACCTCGCGGATCGGCGTGCGCGGCTTGCGCTCGGTCAGGCCGCCGGGGTGCACGGCCGGGTCGCCGACGCCCCAGTGCGCCATCCAGTCCTCGTCGGTGTCGGCGGGGTCGTGGGTGAGCCAGTGGCTGACGTCGACGCCGATCCCGCCGGCACCGATCACCGCGACCCGCCGGCCGGGCACTACGGCGCCGGAGAGCACGTCGGCGTAGGACACCACGCTCGGGTGGTCGATGCCGTCGACCCCGGGCACCCGCGGGACGACCCCGGTCGCGACCACGACGTCGTCGTACGACGCCAGGTCGGCGACGCCGGCCCCGGTGCCGGTGCGGACCTCGACGCCCAGCACCGCCAGCCGGCGCCGGTAGTAGCGCAGGGTCTCGGCGAACTCCTCCTTGCCCGGCACCGCCATCGCGAGCCGGAACTGGCCGCCGAGGTCCTCGGACCGCTCGAACAGCGTGACCGCGAGGCCGCGCTCGGCGGCCGAGACCGCCGCCGCCAGCCCCGCCGGGCCGGCGCCGACCACCGCGACCGTGGCCGCGCGGCGGGTCGGCGCGAGCACCAGCGTGGTCTCCCGGCAGGCGCGCGGGTTGACCAGGCAGGAGGCCTTCCGGTTGGCGAACACGTGGTCGAGGCAGGCCTGGTTGCAGGCGATGCAGGTGTTGATCTCGTCGGCCCGGCCCGCGGCGGCCTTGGCCACGAACGCCGGATCGGCCAGCAGCGGCCGGGCCATCGAGACCAGGTCGGCCTCGCCCGCGGCCAGGATCTCCTCGGCGAGCTCGGGGGTGTTGATCCGGTTCGAGGCGCAGACCGGCACCGACACCGCGGCCTTGAGCCGCGCGGTCGCCGAGCGCCAGGCGCCGCGCGGGACCTGGGTGATGATCGTCGGCACCCGCGCCTCGTGCCAGCCGATGCCGGTGTTGAGCACGGTCACGCCGGCGTCGGTCAGGCGGTGGGCGAGCTCGACCACCTCCTCCCAGGTCTGGCCGCCCTCTACCAGGTCGAGCAGCGAGATCCGGTAGACGATCGGGAAGCCGTCGCCCACCAGCTCGCGGGCCCGGCGCACCACCTCGACGGGGAAGCGCATCCGCCGCTCGGCGGTCCCGCCCCAGGCATCGGTGCGGTCGTTGGTCCGGGTGGCGAGGAACTGGTTGATCAGGTAGCCCTCGGAGCCCATGATCTCGACCGCGTCGTAGCCGGCCTTGCGCGCCAGCGCGACGCTGCGGGCGAAGTCGCTGGCGGTGCGGTCGACCGCCCGCGTCGACAGCGCCGAGGGCCGGAACGGCGTGATCGGCGACTTCTGCGCCGACGCGCTGACGCTGAACGGGTGGTAGCCGTAGCGGCCCGCGTGCAGCACCTGCAGCGCGATCGCGCCGCCCTCCTCGTGCACCGCGCCGGTGACGTCGCGGTGCCGCATCGCCTGGAGCCGGGTGGTCATCTCGGAGGCGAACGGCTTGAGCCAGCCGCGCCGGTTCGGCGCGTAGCCGCCGGTCACGATCAGGCCGACACCGCCGCGGGCGCGCTCGGCGAAGTACGCCGCCAGCGCCGGCAGGTCGCGGACCCGGTCCTCCAGGCCGGTGTGCATCGAGCCCATCACCACGCGGTTGCGCAGCTCGAGGTCGCCGATCGTGATCGGGGCGAGCAGGTGGGGGTAGGTCATCGCTCTTGGTCCTTCGGTGATCGAGCCGGTCGGGATCGGTGCGCGTGGAGGTACTCGGTGAGCCACTCGACCCAGAACCGCTCCAGGCGGATCCCGCCGCGCAGCACCAGGTAGGTGTCCAGGTCGTGGCCGGTCAGGGTCTCCGGCTGGCCGTGGTCGCGCTTCTCGAGCTGCTCGTAGTGGGCCAGCCGGGCGTGGTGGTCGGCGAGGTTGGCGCGCACCACGTCCAGCACCGCCTGGCGGTCGCCGTACGACGCGCCGCGCAGCTTCACCGCCAGCTCGCTGCGCAGCGGCTCCATCGGGGTCGGCTCGGCCAGCCAGTCCGCCAGGACCCGCTCGCCGGCCGCGGTCACGGCGTACACCTTCTTGTCCGGGCGGCCGGTCTGCGCGACCTCGGTGACCTCGACCCAGCCGTCGGCGTCCATCCGGGCCAGCACCCGGTAGATCTGCTGGTGGGTGGCGTGCCAGAAGAAGCCGATCGAGCGGCCGAACCGCTTGGCCAGGTCCAGCCCGGACGCCGGCTGCTCGCGCAGCGCGACCAGCAGCGCGTGTTCCAGGGCCATGGGTGCATTGTGCCGCACCTATGCAACGAGGTGCAATGGAGAGCCCGGTCACGCCGGGTCGGGCGGGCCTTGCCATATACCCCTAGGGGGTATATGTTCGCACTCATGAACAGCTCATGGAAGATGGCGGCGACCGCGACCCTGCACTGCCTGACGGGCTGTGCGATCGGTGAGGTGCTCGGCATGGTGCTGGCCACCTGGTGGGGGTGGGGCAACGCCGGCAGCATCGTGCTCTCGATGGCCCTGGCGTTCTTCTTCGGCTACCTGTTGACCTTCTCCGGCGTACGCCGGGCCGGGCTCGACGTCGGCACGGCGGTGCGGACCGCGCTGGCCGCCGACACGGTCTCGATCCTGACCATGGAGGTCGTCGACAACGGCTCGCTGCTGGTCTGGCCGCAGGCGATGGACGCGACGCTGGGCGACTGGCTCTTCTGGGTCTCGCTGGCCGCCTCGCTCGCGATCGCGTTCGTGGTGACCGTCCCGGTCAACCGGTGGATGATCTCGCGGGGCAGGGGTCACGCGGTCGTCCACGAGATGCACCACATGGATGAGCACGCGAGCCACTGAAAACGTAGAATTCGCCCATGCGCTCGCGTGGATCCGTCGCCGCCCTGGCCCTGCTGCTGCCAGTCGCCGCGTTGGCGGCCTGCGCCCCGAGCAACAACAGCTCGAGCAGCCCGTCGGCCTCCGCGTCCTCCTGCGAGAAGTCCCAGCTGCCGCTGCTGAACAACGGGACGCTCACGATCGGCACCGACTCCCCGGCGTACGAGCCGTGGTTCAGCAAGAACGACCCGACCAACGGCAAGGGGTACGAGTCGGCGGTGGCGTACGCCGTCGCGAAGCAGCTCGGGTTCAGCCACGACGAGGTCACCTGGGTGAAGGTGCCGTTCAACAACTCCTACAAGCCGGGCGCGAAGAACTTCGACTTCGACATCAACCAGATCTCGATCACCCCGGCGCGGGCGAAGGTGGTGGACTTCTCCGACGGCTACTACGCCGCCTCCCAGGCGGTGATCGCGCTCAAGGGCGACCCGGCGGCGAGCGCGAGCAGCATCGCGGACCTCAAGGGGCTCAAGCTCGGGGCCCAGACCGGCACCACCTCGCTCACCGCGATCCGCGACGTGATCCAGCCCGACCAGCAGCCGGCGGTCTTCCAGAACACCAACGCCGCCAAGCAGGCGCTGCTCAACCACCAGGTCGACGCGATCCTCGCCGACCTGCCCACCGCGTTCTACATCAGCGCGGTCGAGATCCCGGGCAGCACGATCGTCGGGCAGTTCCAGCCCGAGACCGGGCAGCAGGAGGAGTTCGGCATGCTCTTCGAGCAGGGCAGCGGCCTGGTGCCGTGCGTGAACCAGGCGCTGGCCACGCTGAAGTCGAACGGCACGCTCGCCGCGCTGGAGAAGAAGTGGCTCTCCGACGTCGTGAACGTGCCGACCCTGCAGTGAGCGGATCCTCCGCGTGGGTGCCGTCACTGCGTGAGCTCGAGCGCCGCGCCGACCGCCGCCGGCTGCGGCTGCGCCGGCTCGCGATCTCCTCGGCGGCGGTGGTGGTGGTGTTCGTGGGCCTGGCCCTGCTCGTGGTCAGCTCGCCGGGCTGGCCGGTCGTGCACCAGACGTTCTTCAGCGGCTACCACGCCCGGCACTCGCTGGCGGGGATCTGGTCGGCGTTCTGGCTGAACGTGAAGATGTTCCTGATCGCCGAGCCGCTGATCCTGGTGCTCGCGCTCGCGATCGCGATCGCCCGCGGGGCCCGGTCGCCGTGGCTGGTGCCGCTGCGCCTGGTCGCGGTCGCCTACACCGACGTGGTCCGCGGGATCCCGACGATCCTGCTGGTGCTGCTCTTCGGGTTCGGGATGCCCAGCCTGCAGCTGCAGGGGGTGCCGAACAGCCCGTTCTTCTGGGCCACCGCCGCCCTGGTGGTCTCCTACAGCGCCTACGTCGCCGAGGTGTTCCGGGCCGGGATCGAGTCGATCCACCCCTCCCAGGTGGCCAGCGCGGCCGCGCTCGGGCTGGGCCGCGGACAGACGATGCGCTTCGTAGTGGTGCCGCAGGCGGTGCGCCGCGTCGTACCCCCGCTGCTCAACGACTTCATCTCGCTGCAGAAGGACACCGCGCTGGCCGCCACGATCGGGGTCTTCGAGGCGGTCTTCTACGCCCAGGACTACGGCAACTACAACTTCAACTTCACGCCGTACGTCGTCGTGGCCGCGTTCTTCATCGCGCTGACGATCCCGCTGGCGCGGTTCACCGACTGGCTGGGCCGCCGCTACCTCGAGCGCGAGCGGGCGGGAGTGCTGTGACCGCGCTGCTGGAGGTCGCCGACGTGCGCAAGTCGTACGGCGACCGGGTGGTGCTGGCCGACGTCTCGCTGACCGTGCAGCCGCACGACGTGGTCTGCCTGATCGGCTCGTCGGGGTCGGGGAAGTCCACGCTGCTGCGCTGCCTGAACCTGCTCGAGGACGTCGACGACGGGGTGATCCGGTTCGAGGGCCGGGAGATCTCCGACCCGCGGGTGGATCGACGGGCGGTGCGCGGCCGGATGGGGATGGTCTTCCAGGCCTACAACCTCTTCCCGCACCTGACCGTGCTGGAGAACTGCACGCTCGCGCCGCGCCGGGTGCACGGGCTCTCCCGGACCGCCGCGGCGGCCCGGGCGCGCGAGCTGCTGGAGCGCTTCGGGCTGGCCGACCAGGCCGCCAAGCACCCCGACCGGCTCTCCGGCGGCCAGCAGCAGCGCGCGGCGCTGGTGCGGGCGCTGTGCACCTCGCCGACCCTGCTGCTGCTCGACGAGATCACCGCCGCGCTGGATCCCGAGCTGGTGGGGGAGGTGCTGACGATCATCCGGGACCTCGCCTCCGGCGGGATGACGATGGTGCTGGCCACCCACGAGATGGCCTTCGCCCGCGACGTGGCCACCACGGTCTGCTTCCTCGACCAGGGCCGGATCCTCGAGGCCGGCCCGCCGGCGCAGATCTTCTCGGCGCCCCGGGAGGCAAGGACCCGGCAGTTCCTCCAGCGGGTGCTGCCGGGCTGAGGCGGGTGGCGGGGGCTGGCCCGGACCCCCCGGGACGACCAGCCGACCGTGCCAGCGCGGATGTCATGATCGGGCCCATGACCTACGAGCTCGGCCAGGGAACCGGACCGCTGCGGGGCGTGAAGGTGGTGGAGATCGCGGGCCTGGGCCCGGGACCGCACGCCTGCATGATCCTCGCCGACCTCGGCGCGGACGTGATCCGGATCGAGCGGCCGGGCGGCCAGCCGCTGGCGGACGGCCCGCAGAACCTGCTCAACCGGGGCCGGCCCAGCGTCGCCCTCGACCTCAAGCAGCCCCGGGCGACCGAGACGGTCCTGGACCTGGTCGAGCGGGCCGACGTGCTCGTCGAGGGGATGCGCCCGGGCGTCGCCGAGCGGCTCGGCCTCGGCCCGGAGCAGTGCCAGGCCCGCAACCCGCGGCTGGTCTACGGGCGGATGACCGGCTGGGGCCAGGACGGCCCGCTGGCCCACACCGCGGGCCACGACCTGAACTACATCTCGGTCGCCGGCGTGCTGCACGGCCTGGGCCAGGACAAGGCGCGGCCGCACTTCCCCAGCAACCTCGTGGGCGACTTCGGCGGCGGCTCGACGTACCTGGTGATCGGGCTGCTGGCCGCCCTGCTCGAGGCGCGGCAGAGCGGGCGGGGCCAGGTGGTCGACGCCGCGATCGTCGACGGCGCCGCCCACCTGGGCGCGATGACCGCCGCGTTCCTCGCCGGCGGCGGCTTCACCGAGCAGCGGGCCAGCAACCTGCTCGACGGCGGCGCGCCGTACTACGACCTCTACGAGACCGCCGACGGCCGGCACATGTCGGTGGGCGCGCTGGAGCCGCAGTTCTACGACCTCTTCGTCGAGCTGCTCGGGATCAAGGAGGAGGCCCCGGACCGCTTCGACGCCTCGAGGACCGTCGAGCTGCGGTCGCTGATCGCCGACCGGTTCCTCACCCGCACCCAGGCGGAGTGGGTCGGGGTCTTCGAGGGCACCGACGCCTGCGTCGCCGGCGTCCTCCCGATCACCGAGGCGGCCCGGCACCCGCACCTGGAGGCCCGGGGCACCTACGTCGAGCGCGACGGCATGCTGCAGCCCGCGCCGGCCCCGCGCTTCTCGCGGACCGCGGCCACGCTCAGCAGCCCGCCCAGCCCGGAGGCCGGCTCGCAGACCCGCGCGGCGCTCACCGCCTGGGGCGTCGCCGACGTCGACGGGCTGGTCGCCGACGGCGCCGCGGTGCAGGCGTGAGCCGCCGGACGCGGGTCCAACGGCCGGGGTCGGACAGCCACCCCCCGTCCACAATGGACGCGTGAAACCGTTCCTCTTCCTCGGCACCCGTGCCGAGGACGCCGTCGCCGACAGCGAGTACGACGCGGTGCTGCGCTGCTCCGGCCTCGACGAGCGCGACTTCCGCCGGGTCCGGCTCGAGCGCGACGAGCTCGGCCGCCTCGACCTCGCGGACTGGTCCGGGATCGTGCTGGGCGGCGGCCCGTTCAACGTCAGCGATCCGCCCGAGCTGAAGTCGGCGACCCAGCACCGCGTCGAGAAGGAGCTGCGCGACCTCGCCGAGCGGGTCGTGGAGGCCGACTTCCCGTTCCTGGGCGCCTGCTACGGCATCGGCACCGTGGGCTCGCTGCGCGGCGGCGTGGTCGACCGGACCTACGGCGAGCCGATCGGCGCGGTCGCGGTCACGCTCACCGAGGACGGCCTGGCCGACCCGCTGCTGGCCGGCCTGCCCGAGGGCTTCTGGGTCTTCCTCGGCCACAAGGAGGCGGTCTCCCGGCTGCCGGAGGGGGCGACCGTGCTCGCCTCCTCGGCCACCTGCCCGGTCCAGGCGTTCCGGCTGGGACGGCGGGTCTACGCCACCCAGTTCCACCCCGAGCTCGACGTCGAGGGCATCTGCCTGCGCATCGACGTCTACCGCGACCACGGCTACTACGAGCCCGGCCGGGCCGAGGAGATGATGGCGCTCGCCCGGGTCGCGGTGGTCACCGAGCCGCCGACGATCCTGGCGCGCTTCGTGGAGATGTTCGGCTGTTGAACATCTGTCAACAACGGTAGGATCCGGGCATGACCGAGCACGTCGACGTCCTGATCATCGGTGCCGGGCTGTCCGGGATCGGGGCGGCCTGCCGGCTGCGCACCGAGCACCCGCAGCGCAGCCTGGCCATCCTCGAGAGCCGGGGCGCCAGCGGCGGGACCTGGGACCTGTTCCGCTACCCCGGGATCCGCTCCGACTCCGACATGTTCACGTTCGGCTACCGGTGGCGGCCCTGGCCCGGCGACCAGGCGCTGGCCGACGGCCCGGCGATCCTGGACTACGTCCGCACGGTCGCCGAGGAGTACGCCGTCGACGAGCTGGTCCGCTACCACCACACGGTGCGCCGGGCCTCCTGGGACTCCGGCGAGGCGCGGTGGACCGTCGAGGTGGACACCGACCAGGGTCCGACCACGCTCACGGCGGGCTTCCTCTACACCTGCGCCGGCTACTACGACTACGAGAGCGGCTACGCCCCGGAGTTCCCCGGCGTCGAGGAGTTCGCGGGCCGGGTCGTGCACCCCCAGCACTGGCCCGAGGACCTCGACTACGCGGGCAAGCGGGTCGTGGTGATCGGCAGCGGCGCCACCGCGGTCACCCTGGTGCCGGCGATGGCGGGCACGGCCGCCCACGTGACGATGCTGCAGCGCTCCCCGTCGTACGTGCTCTCCCGCCCGGGCCGGGACCCGCTCGCGGTGAAGCTGGAGCGGCTGCCGCAGCGGCTGCGCTACCCCGTGGTGCGCTGGAAGAACATCCTGGTGGCGATGCTGAGCTACACGGTGGCCCAGCGCCGCCCCGAGCTGGCGAAGCGGATCGTGCGCAAGGCCACCGCCGCGCAGCTGCCGGAGGGCGTGGACGTCGACGTGCACTTCAACCCGGCGTACAACCCGTGGGACCAGCGGCTGTGCTTCGTTCCCGACGGCGACCTGTTCCGGGCGCTGCGCCGGGGCGAGGCCTCGGTCGTCACCGACCACGTCGAGACGTTCACCGAGCGGGGGATCCGGCTGCGCTCCGGGCAGGAGCTCGAGGCCGACGTGGTCGTCAGTGCCACCGGACTGAACATCAAGGCGATGGGTGGGGTCGACCTCGAGGTCGACGGGCGCAAGGTCGAGCTGAACGACACGATGACCTACCGCACGCTGATGCTCAGCGACGTGCCGAACTTCGCGTTCACGATCGGCTACACCAACAACTCCTGGACGCTCAAGGCCGACCTGGTCGCCGACTACGTGTGCCGGGTGCTGGCCCACATGGACGCCACCGGGGCCCGCACCGTGGTCGCGCCGCGTGACCCCGAGGTGGCCGAGGAGCGGCTGCTGACCTTCAGCTCCGGCTACGTGCTGCGCGCCCTGGACCGGCTGCCCAAGCAGGGCGACCGCGAGCCGTGGAAGCTGCGCCAGAACTACCTGTACGACGTGCGCGCGCTGCAGCGCGGCGACGTCGCCGACGGCGTGCTGAGGTTCGCCCCCTGAAGGGTTGCCCCCGAGGGTTTGCCCTGAGGGTTTGCCCAGCGCCGGTTCGGGAACGAACCGGGTGCACGTGCGGCTTCCGACCGTGCGGCATGACGGAGGAGATCAGTCATGGGTCTGGACGACAAGCTGGGCAACAAGAGCGAGGACCTCGGCGGCAAGGCCAAGGAGGCCACGGGCAAGGCCACCGGCAACGAGAGCATGGAGAACGAGGGCAAGGCCGACCAGGGCAAGGCGTCGGTCAAGCAGGCCGGCGAGCACGTCAAGGACGCCGCCAAGGACGTCAAGGACGGCCTCGGCAACTAGCCCTCCGGCTCCGCCGGCCGGCCGCCCCGGGCCCTCCGGCCCGGTGGGGCTGGCGCCGGGGCGCCCGCGACGGGCCGGCAGGACGGGAGCGCGGTCACGCGCGCCGATTCCCCTCCTGCCGGCCCGTTGGCGTACCGTCAGCACCAGCAGCCCGGCCAGTCTTGCCTCGGGCCGTGCTGGCGGTGATCCCGGGATCGCCGCGGCCTCCCTCGGGAGGCGCCTCCGGCCCCCCACTCCAAGGCGGGGCTCCTGTGGCGAGACAACGCCGACAGTGAGTGATCTTCTCCGTGCCTTCTTCCGCCCCTGCCCTTTCCGCTGACTCCTTCGCCGAGCTCGGCGTCCCCTCCGACCTGGTGGCCCTGCTGGCCGACCAGGGCATCACCATCCCCACGCCGATCCAGGCCGCCACGCTGCCCGACTCGCTGGCCGGCCGCGACGTGCTCGGCCGGGGCCGCACCGGTTCCGGCAAGACCTACGCGTTCCTGCTGCCGCTCGTCGCCCGGCTCGCCGGCGGCCGTGCGGCCCGCACGAAGGCGCCGCGCGCGCTGATCCTCGCGCCCACCCGTGAGCTCGTCGCCCAGATCGAGGCCTCGCTGGCGCCGCTGGCCGCCGCCGCGGGCCTGACCACGCGCACCGTCTTCGGCGGCGTCGGCCAGAACCCCCAGGTCCAGGCGCTGCGCAAGGGCGTCGACATCCTGCTGGCCTGCCCGGGCCGGCTCGAGGACCTCATCGGCCAGGGGCACTGCTCCCTCGAGGCCGTCGAGGTCACGGTCCTCGACGAGGCCGACCACATGGCCGACCTGGGCTTCCTGCCCGCCGTACGCCGGCTCCTGGACCGCACGCCCCGCGACGGCCAGCGGCTGCTGTTCTCGGCGACGCTGGACAAGGCGATCGACGTGCTGGTCAAGCGCTTCCTGCAGCAGCCGGTCACCCACGAGGCCGACTCGGTGCAGGCGCCGGTGACCGCGATGGACCACCACGTCCTGCACGTGGCCCGCGAGCACCGGGTGCCGGTGCTCGTCGACCTCACCAGCGCCCCCGGCCGGACCGTGGTGTTCACCCGGACCAAGCACGGCGCGAAGGCGCTGGCCCGTCAGCTGAACAAGTCCGGGGTGCCCTCGGTCGAGCTGCACGGCAACCTCTCCCAGAACGCCCGCACCCGCAACATGGAGGCCTTCCACTCCGGCCGGGCCACCACGCTGGTCGCCACCGACATCGCCGCGCGCGGCATCCACGTCGACGACGTCTCGCTGGTCGTCCACGCCGACCCGCCGGTCGAGCACAAGGCCTACCTGCACCGCTCGGGGCGTACGGCGCGGGCCGGTGCGGCCGGCACCGTGGTCACGCTGATGACCGACGAGCAGGTGCGCGACGTCCGGGCGCTGACCCGGGCGGCCGGCATCAAGCCGACCACCACCCGCATCGACGGTCCCGCGCACCCGGTGCTGGCCCAGCTGGCCCCGGGCGAGCGGCTGACGGTCCCCGGCGGCCTGGTGCTGGAGGTGTCCGCGCCCCAGTCCGGGCAGGGCGGCGGGTCCGCCTCCGGCCGGTCCTCCGAGCCCGGTCGTCGCTCGCGTCGCCGTCGCGGTGGCTCCGGTGCCCCCAGCGGCTCGGCCGGCTCCGGTGGCTCGGGCGGCGGGCAGAAGCCGGGCGGCCGCAAGCCGGGCGGCCAGAAGCCGGGCGGCCAGAAGTCGGGCGCGCCGAGCCAGGGCGGCCAGGCCCGCTCCGGCCAGCGCCCCGGGCAGCGGTCCGGCCAGCGGTCCGGTGGCCAGGGCGCGACGGGCTCGCACAGCGCGGCGTCGTTCAGCTCCGGCCGCCGCTGACGCTCCGCCCTCCGGCGCCGACGGTCCTCGTCCGGCGCCGGTCGGGCTGGTCCGGCCCCGTAGGGTCGCGGCGAGGGGGTGACCCGTGCTGACCTTCGTGCGCCGCGCACTGTGGGACGTCGTCCCGCGCGACCACCGCGAGTCGCCGGCGGCCCTGCGCCGCCGGCAGCTCGTGACGGTCGGCTTCGTGCTGCTCGGCGGCGTGGTGCTCGGCCTGTCGCTGCGCATCGAGCCGGGCAGCGGGTGGTTCTACGCCGCCACGCTGGCGCTGGCGGGGGTGTGGACCGTCGGGGCGTTCGTCTCCGGCCCGCTGCACCTCGGCCGGATCACCACCAGCGGCGGGCTGCGCCGGCCGGTGGTCACGCCGGTCCTGGTCGGGGCGGTCCTGGTGGCGATCTTCGGTCTGGGCGGGCTGGTGGTGCGCGAGATCCCGTTCCTCGACCAGCAGGTCCGCTCGGTCCTCGACCACGCGGCCGCGGGCTCCTGGCCGCTGCTGGTGCTGATCACCGCCGTGAACGGGGTCGCGGAGGAGCTGTTCTTCCGCGGCGCGGCGTACGCCGCCACCCCGCACCACCCGGTCCCGGTCACCACGGTGGCGTACACCCTCGCCACCCTGGCCACCGGCAACGTGATGCTCGCGTTCGCCGCGGTCCTGCTCGGGATCGTCGTCGGCCTGCAGCGGCGGGCCTCCGGTGGCATCCTCGCGCCGGTCCTGACCCACGTCACCTGGTCGGTCTCGATGCTGTTCCTGCTGCCGGCCCTCTTCGGCTAGCCGGACCGTCCCGACCGGCCGCCGGGCCGGCGAGTCAGCGGGCCCCGCCCTCGTCGAGGGCGCGGCGCACGGCCTCGGCGTAGGCGATCGGCTCGCCCGGCACGATCTCGCGGATGGCGTGGTCGGTCACCACCACCTCGGTGCCCATCGAGTCGATGAGGTTGCGGGCGGTGGTGATGTCGACGTCGGTGACCAGCGAGAGCCAGTACGACGAGAGCCGGGGCGAGAGCACCGGCACCCGGACGATCGGGACCGGCCGGCCGGCGGAGATCTCCGAGGCGATCTGGAGCATCTCGAGGTAGCTCATCTGCTCCGGACCGCCGATCTCGAAGACCCGGCCGTAGGCCTCGGGCCGCCCGATCACCCCGGCGAGGTAGCGGACCACGTCGTCGAGCGCGATCGGCTGGGTGCGGGTCGAGACCCAGCGCGGCACCACCATCGCCGGGAGGTTCTTCACCAGCTGGCGGGTGAGCTCCCAGGAGATGCCGCCGGCGCCGACCACGATCGCCGCCCGCAGCACCGTGACCGGGACGCCGGCCTCGCCGAGCAGCGTCTCCACCTCCCGGCGGGAGCGCAGGTGAGGGGAGAGGTCCTCGTCGTCGGAGCCCAGCCCGCCCATGTAGACGATCTGCCGGACGCCCGCCGCGGCCGCCGCGCGCCCGAAGTTCCGGGCCGCCTCGGCGTCCTTGCGCTCGAAGTCCGGGTCGTCCAGGGAGTGCACGAGGTAGACGGCGACGTCCGCGCCCTCGAGCGGGTCGCTCAGCGACGACCGGTCGCCCACGTCGCCGTACACCGGCTCCCCGGGCCCGTCGTACCTCTCGGGGTTGCGGGTCATCGCCCGCACGGTCATCTCGCGGTCGACCAGCTCGGGGACCAGCCGCCGCCCGATGAACCCGGTCGCGCCGGTGACCAGCACGGTCGGCTTCTCCAGCGGCTCCGGGGACGGCGCCCGATCTTCGCTCATGCGCCCACAGTAGGGGCCCCGGCCAGCGCGGCCCGTCGAGCTGCCGGCGAGCGGCCGGGCGGGCAGGTGGCTCAGCGGCCGGTCGAGGGCCGGCGGGCCCGCTCGGCGATGCTCTCGCGCTTGGTCTCGTCCATCGCGCTCTCGTACGCCGAGACCAGGCTCGCGACCGACAGCGGCTTGAGCCGCTCCACGACCTCGCGCAGCCGCTCGGGGGAGGCGCCGGACTCCTTGTACGCCGGCCAGACCATCGTCCGGAACAGCGCGTGGAGCTCCTCGGCGATCTCCCGTCCGTGCCGGGCGTAGACGTCGGCGGCGGCGAGCGCCGCCTCGGTGGGGAACCCCAGGTCGAGCAGGCCCAGGCCGACGGTGAGCTGGGAGGTGGCGACCTCGAACCGGCCCCGCTTGGCGCGGAAGACGATCCCGAGCGCGGCGAGGGTGGTCAGGTCCTCCTCGGCGAGCGCCCGGCCGGCGCGCCGCTCGAGCTCGGCGCGGGTCATCTCGACGGGCGCCTCGGCCTGCCACGGCGCGAGCATCGCCCGGTGCAGGGCGATGTCCTCGGGGGTGGCGTCGGCGGGGATGTTCGCGACGTACCTCTCGATCGCCGCCAGCGTGAACCCGTGGCCCTGCAGCTCGCGGACCAGCTCGATCCGTGCGACGTGGTCGGGCGTGTAGTAGCCGGACCGGCCGCGCCGCAGCGGCGGCGGCACCAGGCCCTTGGTGGTGTAGAAGCGGATGTTGCGCACGCTCATCTGGGTCCGGGCGGTCAGCTCGTCCAGCGAGAGCAGCTCGCGGGCCGGCCCCACCCGGTCACCCGCCAGGTCGCCCGCCCGGTCGCCCGCCCGCTCCTCGGCCGTGCCCGTCATCGGGCTCCTCCCGGGACCGGGGCCCGGTCCGGGGCGGGAGTGACCCAGGCCACGACCGGCGACTGCTTGACCATGACAGTGATGGTGTCACAATCGGGTCATGGCTGAAGCATTCGTGTACGACCACGTTCGTACGCCGCGGGGCAAGGGCAAGAAGGTCGGGTCGCTCCACGAGGTCAAGCCGATCGACCTCGTCGTGGGGCTGCTGGACGAGGTCAGGGAGCGCAACCCCGGGCTCGACCCGGCCCGCGTGGACGACGTGGTGCTCGGCGTCGTCACCCCGGTCGGCGACCAGGGGGCCGACATCGCCAAGACCGCGGCGCTCAAGGCGGGCTACCCCGACACCGTCGCCGGCGTGCAGCTCAACCGGTTCTGCGCCTCCGGGCTCGAGGCGGTCAACCAGGCGGCGTCCCGCGTCCGCGGCGGATTCGAGGACCTGATCCTCGCCGGCGGCGTGGAGTCGATGAGCCGGGTGCCGATGGGCACCGACGGCGGCGCCTGGGCGATGGACCCCGCCACCGCGCTGCAGACGGGCTTCGTCCCGCAGGGCATCGGCGCCGACCTGATCGCCACCATCGAGGGCTTCAGCCGCGACGACGTCGACGCCTACGCCGCCGAGTCCCACCACCGGGCCGCCAAGGCCTGGGCGAACGGCTACTTCGCCAACTCGATCGTGCCGGTCAGGGACCTCAACGGGCTGACCGTGCTGGACCACGACGAGCTGGTCCGCCCCGACACCAGCCCCGAGGGCCTGGCCGCGCTGAAGCCGTCGTTCGCCGACATCGGCGCCCAGGCGGGCTTCGACTCGGTGGCGCTGGAGAAGTACCACTGGGTCGAGCGGATCGACCACGTCCACCACGCCGGCAACTCCTCGGGCATCGTCGACGGCGCCGCGATCGTGGCGATCGGCAGCGAGGAGGTCGGCACCGAGCTCGGCCTGACCCCGCGGGCCCGGGTGCTCGCCACAGCGGTCTCCGGCGCCGACCCCACGATCATGCTGACCGGCCCCGCGCCGGCCGCCCGCAAGGCGCTGGCCAAGGCCGGGCTCGAGGTCGAGGACATCGACCTGTTCGAGATCAACGAGGCGTTCGCGGCGGTGGCGATGCGGTTCATGCGCGACCTCGACATCAGCCACGAGATCACCAACGTCAACGGCGGCGCCATCGCGATGGGCCACCCGCTCGGCGCCACCGGCGCGATGATCCTCGGCACCCTCGTCGACGAGCTGCGCCGGCGCGACCTGCGCCGCGGCCTGGCCACGCTCTGCGTCGGTGGCGGGATGGGCATCGCGACCATCGTCGAGCTCGTCTGAGCCCTCCGTTGAGTTGGGCTCCGCGCCGCCTCGAGTTGGGCGGTACGCCGGGACGAGGCCCAACTCAACGCGGCGCCGGGCCCAACTCAACGCGGCGCCGGGCCCAACTCAACGCGGCGCCGGGCCCAACTCAACGCGGCGCCGGGCCCAACTCAACGCGGCGCCGGGCCCAACTCAACATTTCCTCGCCACGAACGAAGGACACCGACAGGCATGACTGAGACCAGCACCGAGCAGGCCGCCGCGGACCACGAGACCGCGGTCCGCTACGAGCGGGACGCCGACGGCATCGTCACGCTGACCCTCGACGACCCGACGGCCAGCGCCAACACGATGAACGACCTCTACATCGCGTCGATGGAGGCGGCGGTCGACCGGTTGTACGCCGAGGTGGCCGAGGACGAGCAGCGCGTCACCGGGGTGGTGATCGCCAGCGCGAAGAAGACCTTCTTCGCGGGCGGCAACCTGACCACGATGGTGCAGGCGACCCGGGACGACGCGGCCGAGGTGTTCGCGACCTGCGAGCGGGTCAAGGCCGCGCTGCGCCGGCTCGAGCTGCTCGGCCGGCCGGTCGTCGCGGCGATCAACGGCGCCGCGCTCGGCGGCGGCTACGAGATCTGCCTGGCCGCCAACCACCGGATCGTCGTGGACGACCCGAAGGCCGAGGTCGGGCTGCCCGAGGCGAGCCTGGGGCTGCTGCCGGGCGGGGGCGGCGTGACCCGCACCGTGCGGATGCTGGGGATCCAGCCGGCGCTGATGGACGTGCTGCTGCAGGGCACCCGGTTCAAGCCCGCCCAGGCCCTGGAGAAGGGCCTGGTCGACGAGGTCGTCGCCACCCGCGAGGAGCTGGTCCCCACCGCGAAGGCGTGGATCCGGGCCAACCCCGACGCCGCCCAGAACCCCTGGGACGCCCCCGGCTACAAGATGCCCGGCGGCACCCCGAGCAACCCCAAGCTGGCGGCGTTCCTGCCGGCGTTCCCGGCGCTGCTGCGCCAGCAGACCA
Source organism: Nocardioides panaciterrulae (assembly GCF_013409645.1). Lineage (NCBI taxonomy): Bacteria > Bacillati > Actinomycetota > Actinomycetes > Propionibacteriales > Nocardioidaceae > Nocardioides > Nocardioides panaciterrulae. The sequence continues at coordinate 218,462 of NZ_JACCBG010000001.1, forward strand.
AGGGCGCGGACTACCCGGCGCAGCGGGCGATCCTGTCCGCCGCGGTCGAGGGCGCGCAGGTCGACTTCGACACCGCCTCGCGGATCGAGTCGCGCTACCTGACCAGCCTGGTGGTCGACCAGGGCTCGAAGAACATGATCCAGGCGTTCTTCTTCGACCTGCAGGCGATCAACGCCGGCAAGCTGCGCCCCGAGGGCGTCTCCACCTACCGCGCCACCAAGGTGGGCGTGCTCGGCGCCGGCATGATGGGCGCCGGCATCGCCTACTCCTGCGCCCGCGCCGGGATGCAGGTGGTCCTCAAGGACGTCGCGCTGGAGAGCGCCGAGAAGGGCCGGGCCTACAGCGAGAAGCTGCTGGACAAGGCGATCGCGAGGGGCCGCAGCACCGAGGAGAAGAAGGCCGAGCTGCTCGGCCGGATCACCCCGACCGCCGACCCGGCCGACCTCGCCGGCTGCGACCTGGTCATCGAGGCGGTCTTCGAGGACCCGGGCTTGAAGAAGCAGGTCTTCGCCGAGGTCGCGGCGCACGTCAACGCCGACGCGCTGCTGTGCTCCAACACCTCGACGCTGCCGATCACCGAGCTGGCCGCGGGCGTGGACCGGCCGGAGGACTTCATCGGGCTGCACTTCTTCAGCCCCGTCGACAAGATGCCGCTGGTCGAGATCATCCGCGGCGCGCAGACCTCCGACGAGGCGCTGGCCAAGGCCTACGACGTGGTCCAGCAGATCCGCAAGACCCCGATCGTGGTCAACGACAGCCGCGGCTTCTACACCTCGCGGGTGATCGGCACCATGGTCAACGAGGGCCTGGCGATGCTCGCCGAGGGCGTGCACCCGGTCTCGCTGGAGCGGGCCACCACCCAGGCGGGCTACCCGGTCGGCGTGCTGCAGCTCAGCGACGAGCTGAACATGGAGCTGTTCAAGAAGATCAGCACCGCCACCCGCACCGCGGTCGAGGCCGCCGGGCGGACCTACGAGCCGCACCCGGCGGAGGCGGTCATCGACACGATGATCGGGCTTGGCCGGCCCTCGCGGCTCAAGGGCGCGGGCTTCTACGAGTACGACGAGTCCGGCCGGCGGCTCTCGCTGTGGAAGGGTCTCGCGGACACCTTCCCGGTCGCCGCCGACCACGGCGAGGCGGCCGTGCCGTTCGCCGACGTCCAGGAGCGGATGCTGTTCGCGGAGGCGATCGAGACCGCCAAGTGCTTCGAGGAGGGCGTGATCACCTCGGCCGCCGCGGCCAACATCGGCTCGATCATGGGCATCGGCTTCCCGCCGAACACCGGCGGGGCCGCGCAGTTCATGCAGGGCTACGAGCACGACGGCCGGATCGGCCTCGCGGCGTTCGTGGCGCGCGCCGAGCAGCTCGCCGAGCGGTACGGCGAGCGGTTCCGGCCCACGGCGTACCTCCGCGAGCTGGCCGCCTCCGGCGGGAGGCTCCCCGCCTGAGGCGGTCCTGCTCCCGGGTCAGCCCTTCGAGCTGAACCAGGGGTGGTGCAGGTCGTAGTAGGTCGCGTCCTGCATCGCCCACTGCAGGGTGTCCAGGATCTCGGCCGGCGGCTCGACCTGCTCGCCCTGCCGGGCGCTGGTCTCGTCGCGGAACGCGATCGTCTCGGTGAACGTGCCGTCGGGCTCGATGGCCAGCGTGCCGCCGAGGATCTCGGGCCGCATCCGGTGCAGCGTGTCGGTGTCGGAGGTCATCATGGTCCTGAGCCGGTCGACGTCGTCGACCTTGCCGCGGATGACCTGGACGAAGCCCGCGTCGTCGGAGCCGCCGCCCATCAGCAGCGTGACGTCGTCGCAGTCGTGGTACTCCAGCTCGCCGTCGACCAGCGCCGCCATCTGCTCGGCCCAGGCCTGCTGCTCGGGCCGCCGGGAGTTGCGCATCGCGGCCTCCCGCGACTCGAAGCGCACGATGCCGAGGAACGTGTCGTCGTCGGTGAACCCGTAGGTCCCGCCCAGCCAGCCGTCCGCGGTGGGTCCGAGCTCCTCGCGCCACCGGTCGGCGAGGGCGTGGAGCTCGTCCTGGCGGCTGCACCTGCCCTGGATGATCTGGATGAACACCGGCTTCCTCCTTGCCGTCGCCGGGCCGCCTCCGGATGAGGTGGTCCCGCTCTCGACGCTAGGAAGACCGGCCGGAGGAGTCCATGGCGTGATCGGGCCACCCCGCTGGGGATGGGCGTGGACGGCGGGGAGAGCAGGCTCCGGCCCGCGGACTAGGGTGCCCGGCATGGACTTCGCGCCGCCTGCCCGCGCCGCCGCCCCGTCCCGGCGGCGGGTGCTCGTCACCGGGGCCGCGTCCGGCCTCGGCCTGGCGCTCTCCGACGCGTTCGAGGCGCGCGGGGACGTCGTGCTGCGGACCGATGCGGCCGGCGGCGATCTGACGCTGGACGTCCGGTCCGACGAGGACTGGGCCGCGGCGCTGGCCCACGTCGAGGCGACCTGGGGCGGGCTCGACGTGCTGGTCAACAACGCCGGGGTGGCCGGGGGCGGCCGGCTCGACGTCGCCGGCCTCGACGAGTGGGCGTGGCTCACCGAGGTCAACCTGTTCGGGGCCGTGCGCGGGACCCGGACGTTCGTCCCGCTGTTCAAGCGGCAGCGCTCGGGGGCGATCGTCAACGTGGCCTCGCTGGCGGGGCTGGTGCACCCGGCCGGCATGGCGTCCTACAACGCGGTGAAGGCCGCGGTGGTGGCGCTGACCGAGACCACCGGGCACGAGCTGGCGGCGTACGGCGTGTCCGCGCACGTCGTGTGCCCGTCGTACTTCCGGACCAACCTGATGGCCTCGATGCGCGGCCGCGACCAGGCGCTGGCCCGGGTGATGTCCCACCTGGTCGACTCCTCGCCGACCTCGGCCGAGGACGTGGCCGCGGCGGTGCTCGACGGGCTGGACCGGGGCGAGGAGCTGATCGTGCCGGACCCGGCCGCCCGGCAGGCGTGGGCGCTCAAGCAGCAGGACCGTCCGGCCTACGACGCGGTGATGCGCGCGCAGGCCGCCAAGCTGGAGGAGATGACGTGAGGGACGAGGCCTCGACCGACGAGAGCCGGCCGGTGCGTGAGGAGGACGCGTTCGACGTCGGGGCGGTGGCCGGCTGGCTGCGCGGGCACGCCGCGGACTGGGCGCGCGACCGGCTGGCGGGCACCCCGTCGGTGCGGCAGTTCCCGGGCGGCGCCTCCAACCTGACCTACCTGCTGTCGTGGCCCGACCTGGACCTGGTCCTGCGTCGCCCGCCCGCCGGCGCGAAGGCGGCCGGCGCCCACGACATGGGCCGGGAGTACCACCTCCAGGCGGCGCTCGCGCCGGTCTTCCCCCACGTGGCGCGGATGGTCGGGTTCTGCGAGGACGCCTCCGTGATCGGCTCGGAGTTCTACGTCATGGAGCGGCTCGACGGCACGATCCTGCGCCGGGACCTGCCCTGGGCGCTCACCGAGGACGAGGCGTCCACGCTGTGCGAGCGCGCGCTGGACGTGCTGGTCGACCTGCACTCCGTCGACGTGGGCGCGGTGCCGGAGCTGGCCCGGCTGAACCGCGGTCCCGGGTACGTCGGCCGCCAGGTCTCCGGGTGGATCGGCCGGTTCGACCGGGCGCGTACCGACGACACCGGGGACTGGTCCGACCTGACCGCCTGGCTCGAGGCGCACCAGCCCGAGGACGTGGCGCAGCGGCTGATCCACAACGACTTCCGCTTCGACAACCTGGTGCTCGCACCGGGGGAGCGGTCGCTGCGGATCATCGGCGTCCTGGACTGGGAGATGGCCACCGTCGGCGACCCGCTGATGGACCTCGGCGGCATGCTCGCCTACTGGGTCGAGGCCGGGGACGACGAGTTCTTCCAGTCCTTCCGCCGCCAGCCGACTACCGCGCCCGGCATGTGGACGCGGGAGCGGTTCGTGGCGGCGTACTGCGCCCGGATGGGCTTCGAGATGACGCCCGAGTGCTGGCGGTTCTACGAGGTGTTCGGGCTGTTCCGGCTCGCGGTGATCGCCCAGCAGATCTGGTACCGCTACTACCATCGGCAGACCACCAACGAGGCGTACGCCGTGTTCGGGCCCGCGGTCGGCTACCTGGAGAAGCGCTGCCGGCAGCTGGTCTCGGCCGGCTCGAGCGCCGAGCGCAGGCCCTGATGGGGGTCGTGCTGCTGGTCCGGCACGGGCAGGCGTCCTTCGGCGCCGACGACTACGACGTGCTCTCGGAGACCGGCTGGGAGCAGAGCCGGTTGCTCGGGGCGTGGCTGGCCGAGCGCAAGGTGGCCCCCGACGTCGTGTGGCGCGGCGCGATGCGCCGGCACCGGGAGACCGCCGAGGGGATGCTGGCCGGCGCCGCGTGGGAGGTGCCGGTGGAGGTCGACCCCGGGTGGGACGAGTTCGACCACCTCGGCGTGGTCGCCGCCTTCCCGGGCGCACCCGCGGGTGATGCGATGCGGGCCGGTGACCGGCGCGAGTTCCAGCGGCTCTTCGAGCGTGCCACCGCGCGGTGGAGCGCCGGCGGGCACGACGAGGACTATCCGGAGTCCTACCCGGCGTTCCTCGCCCGGGTCCGCGCCGCGCTCGACCGCGCCTGCGCGGCCGCGGGGCCGGGCGGGACCGTGGTCGCGGTCAGCTCGGGCGGCCCGATCGCGGCCGCCTGCGCCGCACTGGTCGACCCGACCGGCGAGGACCCCGCCGTGCTGGCGCGGTTGTGGGCCCGGTTCAACACGGTCACGGTGAACTCCTCGGTGACCAGGGTGGTGGTCGGCCCGACCGGTCCGCGGCTGCTCACCTTCAACGAGCACCCGCACCTCGAGGGCGAGCACCTCACCTACCGCTGACGGCTCGGTGGTGCCGGGGGGCGCGGGGGCGCCGGTGGTCCCGGTGACCTGGTTCATCCGACCGGTCCGGATTGAGGACGACCGTCAGCGGGCATCACCTCCTCCACGGGGAGTCCCGGTGGTGGCGCGCCTCGCGTCGCGACCTTCCCGTCGACCCCGGAGGTCCCCGTGCGGCTCGTGGTGCTGCTCGTCGTCTTCATCGCCGGCACCATCTACGCCGGAGCGTCTCCGGTGCGGCTGCCGCTCAACTGCGCCGCGGCCCTTCGCGGCGCCTGGCCGGTGCCACGGGTGCCCCAGGGGCACGCCCATAACGACTACGAGCACCGGCACCCGCTCACCGACGCCCTGGCGGCCGGGTTCACCAGCGTCGAGGCCGATGTCTGGGCCGTGGACGGCGAGCTGCTGGTCGCGCACCAGCGGAACCAGGTGGACCCGTCGCGGACCCTGGAGAAGCTCTACCTCCGCCCGCTCGCCCGCGACGTGCGCGGGGGGTCGCTCCCTCCCCGGGTGCAGCTGCTGGTCGACGTCAAGGGTGCGCCCGCGGGGACGCTGCCGCTGCTGCGCACCGAGCTCGCGTCGTACTCCTCGATGCTCACCCGCTACCGCGGCTGTACGGCGGTGCCGGGCCCGGTCAGCGTCGTGGTCTCCGGCAACGCGCACCCGGTCGTCCCGGATCCCGGCACCACGTCGCTGTTCGGCTACGACGAGCCGCTCCGGCCGGGGCATCAGCGCCCCGTCGGGGAGGCCGTCACCCCGCTCGCCTCGGCGGACTGGGCCGACTTCTTCACCTGGGACGGTCGCGGCGACATGCCGCGCGACGAGCACGACCGCCTCCTCCGGCTGGTCGAGGGAGCACACGCCGCGGGCTCCGCGATCCGGTTCTGGGACACCCCGGACGACCCCGGCCCGGCACGGGACGACCTCTGGCGAGAGCTCGCCGCCGACGGTGTGGACTACGTCAACACCGACGATCTCGCCGGCTATGCGGCGTTCCGCCGTCAGTCGCAGCCGCGGCCGTCTCCATCCGCGCTGGCAGCGGGCGGGTCGTAGCCGCGGTCGAGGCGATGCCGGGACCGCCCCGCGTCAGTCGGGGCCACGGACCTGCCGGCCGTCGCCCTCGCCCGCCGGCGGCTCCGGCGGCTCCGGGCCGGTGTCGGCGTCGGCGTTGAGGTCCGCGTCCGCGTCCGCGTCCGCGGTGAGGTCGCTGCGTGCCGCGGCCCGGGCGCCGCTGGCGGTGCTCCAGGACCAGAACGCGCCGGCGGCGACCAGCCCGACCACGAGACCGATCACGGCTCCGGGCTTGCCCGCGGCGGCGTACCCGATGCCGGCCGGCACGGCCACGATCGCCACGCGGGCGAGCAGGAAGGTCAGCTCGTCGACCGCGCCCCGTCCGTCCATCCCCGGCATCGTGCCAGACCCCGAGACCGGGGGCCGGGACCACGGGTGCCCGCGCGGGTTGAACAAATGTATGTTCAAACGGCGGAGGCACCCCCCGAGACCGGGGCCCGGGCGCCCCCCGGGAGACGGCGGCGCCGATGGCTCACCCCGACCCCCCGAGCCCCCGGGAGCTCGGTGGCTGTGGAGAGCGGCGGGCGGGCCGGGACGATCCGTGGTGGGCTCGGCACATGCCGCGCAACGTGCTGATCATGGACGTGCTGGACTCGCTGCTGGACGCGCTGTTCCGGCTGGTGGTCGGGCGCGGTGACCTCGCCCCGTCGCTGCGCGCCCTCGCCGCGGACGCGGGCATGAGCCCCGCCGGCGTGGTGCACCACTTCGGTTCCCGCCAGCACGCCCTGCACCTGGCCGTCGCCCGCTGGTCGAAGCAGCGGGCCGAGGACCTGCCGTGGGTCGGCGGGCCGGAGGACCTGGTGCGCCTGCTCCCGGAGCGCGAGGACCAGGTCCACGACGCCGCCTTCGACCTCGCGCTGGTCGCGATGGGCCGGGGCGACGAGGGCATCGCCCGGTCGATGGCCGAGCTCCGCCGGGCCCGGCGGCTTCGCCTGCAGCGGGCCGTGCCCCACCTCGACGACGCCTGGCTGGACCTCGTGGTCGCGGCGCTCGACGGGCTGCTCCTGGCCAGGTCGCTGCCCGGCGACCCGCTCAAGGCGGAGTGGGCCCGGGCGGCGCTCGCCCGGCTGCTCGAGCTGCTGCCCAGCGAGCCCAGCGAGCGCGCCCCAGCCTCCTGACCCCCCGCCGCGCCGGCACGCGATCATCGACCGGCCCGCTACATACGTGGTATACATACTCGGTATCCACGACTCGACGGGGGCCGTGGAGCACTCGTCGGGAGGTCGGCCATGTCGGTGAAGCAGGCGCTGCTCGCGCTGCTGGAGCAGGAGCCGATGTACGGCTACCAGCTGCGCACGGAGTTCGAGCAGCGGACGGGGTCGACCTGGCCGCTCAACGTCGGGCAGGTCTACACGACCCTGACCCGGCTCGAGCGGGACGGGCTGGTCGAGACCGCGGCGGCGGACGAGCCCGCGGACGGGGGTGCGACGCACGGGGCGATCTACCGGATCACCGCCGCGGGGCGCGAGGAGGTGGCGGCCTGGTTCACCACGCCGGTGGCCCGCACCCAGCCGCCGCGAGACGAGCTCGCGATCAAGCTGGCGCTGGCCGTGACGGTCCCGGGGGTCGACGTCGGCCAGGTCATCCAGCAGCAGCGGGGCGCGACGATGACGGCGCTGCAGGACTACACCCGGCTCAAGCGGCGGGGAGCGGGCGCGGCGGGGGACGGGCGCCACGAGCTGGCCTGGAGCCTGGTGCTGGACTCGCTGATCTTCGCCGCCGAGGCCGAGATCCGCTGGCTCGACCACTGCGAGGCCCGCCTGCGGCGCGCCGCCGCCGAGCGCCGGGCCGCGGCGACCGCGGCGCCCTCCGCGCCCTCCGCGTCCTCCGCGCCCCCCGCGTCCTCCGCGCCGACCGAGCCCGCCGAGACCCGGGACGGCACCCGGTGACCGCGCAGCTCGGGCCCGAGCAGGCCACCCGCCTGCACCGGGCCGAGGACCGGTGGCTGGCGCTGTGCGCGGTCCGGCTGCGTCGCTCGCCGTCCCGTCGCCCGGTCCGCGGCACCCGGGGCCGGAAGGCGGTGCGGTGATGCACCCGGTGATGGACCCGGTGCTGCAGCTGGTGCAGGTGACCCGGGTGCACGGGCAGGGGGCGACCGAGGTGGTCGCCCTGCGGGAGGTCTCGTTCGCGGCCCACGCCGGCGAGCTGGTGGCGGTGATGGGCCCCTCGGGCTCCGGCAAGTCGACGCTACTCACGCTGGCCGGCGGGCTGGACGAGCCGACCTCGGGCGCGGTGCGCGTCGAGGGCAGCGACCTGGCCACGCTCGGCCACCCGGGACGCGCGCGGATGCGGCGTACCTCGATCGGCTACGTCTTCCAGGACTTCAACCTGATCCCGGCGCTGACCGCGGCGGAGAACGTCGCGCTGCCGCTCGAGCTCGACGGCGTCCGGGCCCGCGAGGCCCGCCGCGCCGCGCGCGCCGCGCTGGACGAGGTCGGGATCGGCGACCTGGCCGACCGGTTCCCCGACGAGATGTCCGGCGGGCAGCAGCAGCGGGTGGCGATCGCCCGGGCGGTGGTCGGCGAGCGCCGGCTGATCCTGGCCGACGAACCCACCGGGGCGCTGGACACCCAGACCGGCGAGGACGTGCTGACGCTGCTGCGTGCTCGTTGCGACGCCGGCGCCGCCGGTGTGCTGGTCACGCACGAGGCCCGGCACGCGGCCTGGGCCGACCGGGTGGTCTTCCTCCGCGACGGCGTCGTGGTGGACGAGTCCGGCTCGCTGCCGGTCGACGCGCTGCTCGAGCCGGGCCTGCTGGGGGGACCGGCGTGAGCCGGTGGTGGGCCGGCTGGCGCCTGGCGCTCCGCCTGGCCCGGCGCGAGGCGCTGCGCGCACGGGGGCGCAGCGTGCTCGTGCTGGTGATGATCGCGCTGCCGGTGCTGGGCGTCACGGCCGCCGACGTGCTGATGAAGACCCAGGACGTCAACACCCGGGAGTCGCTCGACCGCCGCCTGGGCCAGGCCCAGGCCCGGGTGAGCGTCCAGCCGGGCGTGGACACCGTCGTGCAGTGGATCGACCCCGACCGGACCGCGACCTCGGACGGAAGCGAGGACTCCGTCCCGCTGACCGCCCAGCAGGTCTCCCGGACACTCGGCGGCGCCCGCCTGGTCGAGGAGCGGCGCGGCCAGGTCCCGGTCACCACCGACGACGGCCGGCGCGACGTCGCGGCGACCGGGCTCGACCTGCGCGACCCGGTCACGCGCGGGCTCTACCGGCTCACCGCCGGCCGCTGGCCCGCCGCGCCGGGTGAGGTGGTGGTCAACGCCGCGCTGACTGCGCAGGGCTACTCGCTCGACGGCCGCCTCGACGTGGTGGGTCGACCGGCCGCGCGCGATCCCCGGATCGTGGGGATCGCCGAGGACGCCACCGCCCGGGACTACCCGCAGGTCGCGGGCCCGATCGGCACCTTCCACGACGACACCCCCGGCACCACCACCTGGCTGGTGGCCGGCGACCCGGTGACCTGGGACCAGGTCCGGGCGCTGAACCGGCGGGGAGCCACAGTGCTGTCGCGCGCGGTGGTCGAGGACCCGCCGCCGATGCCGCCGCAGATCCGGCAGTACGTCGACCAGTCGAACCAGTCGACCATCGCGGTCGTGGTGCTCGTCGTGGTGATGGCGCTGATCGAGGTGGTGCTGCTGGCCGGTCCGGCGTTCGCGGTCGGCGCACGCCGGCAGTCCCGCTCGCTGGCGCTGCTGGCGGCCACCGGCGGCACCCCGCCCCAGGCGCGCCGGGTCGTGCTTGCCGGCGCGGTGGTGCTCGGCGGCGTCGCCGCGCTGGTCGGCGTGGGGGCGGGAATCGGCGCCGGACGGCTGCTCGTGCCGGTGCTGCAGGCACGGTCCGGCACCTGGTTCGGCCCGTTCGAGGTGCCGTGGCGGCACCTGGCCGGCATCGCGGCGTTCGGCCTGGCCAGCGCAGTCCTCGCGGCCGCGGCGCCGGCCTGGCTGGCCTCCCGCCAGGACGTGGTCGCGGTGCTGGCCGGCCGCCGCGGGGACCGGAAGGCCTCGCTGCGCTCGCCGATCCTCGGCGTGCTGCTGCTCGGCGCCGGGGTGGCGGCCGCGGCGTACGGCGCCTCGGGCGGCGGGAGCGCCAGCGCGGCGTACCCGATCGCGGGCGCGGCCATCGTGTCGGTGCTCGGGATGGTGCTGCTCGTGCCGGTCGTGCTCGTGCTGGTCGGCCGGCTGGCCCGACGGCTGCCGCTGACCCTGCGGTACGCCGCCCGCGACGCCGCGCGACACCGCTCCCGCACCGCGCCCGCCGTCGCCGCCGTGGCCGCGACCGTGGCCGGTGTGGTCGCGCTTGGGATCGCCGTGGCCAGCGACGAGGCGCAGAACGCCGCCCACTACGACCCCTTCCTGGCCGCCGGCGCCGGCGTCGTCACGGCCCCGCAGGGGGTCCGGACGGACTGGGCCGCGATGCGGCGGGTCGTGGAGGGCGACGTCCCCGGCGCCGTCGTGGACCGGGTCCGGGGGCTGGGGACACCCGGGGACGGCTACACCGAGGTGAGCCTGGCGCGTCACCACGAGCCGTTGCTGTGGAGCTACGGGACGAGGTTCGGCGCCGACGTGCTGGTCTCCGACGGGTCGCTGCCCGCCGGCCTCGTCGGCATCTCCGGCTCCGACCGGCGGCGGGCGGAGCGGGCGCTCGCGGCCGGTGGGTTGGTGGCGTTCACCGACCAGGGCGCGACCGACGGGCCGGTGCGGCTGCGGATCCGGATCTCGGACGATCGCGGCCGGAGACAGGGTCGACCGGTGCGGGCCACGGTCCCGGCCACCGTCGTACCGATCGGGAACACGGAAGGGGAGCCGCAGGCCGTGGTGTCCTCCGCCCTTGCCGACCGGCTCGGGCTGCGGGTGGTCCCGGTGGGGCTGACCGTGGGCGGCACCGACATCTCCGCGGCCGAGCAGGAGGCGGCCACCGAGGGGCTGGCCGCGGTCGACGACGGGGCCTCGTTCTACGTCGAGCGCGGCTACGTGCCGGACAGCTCGACGCTGATCATCGAGTGGATCCTCTTCGGGCTCGGGGCCGTGCTGATGCTCGGTGGCACGCTGACCGCGACGTTCCTGGCGCTCTCCGACGCCCGGCCCGACCTGGCCACGCTGGCCGCGGTGGGGGCCGCGCCCCGGACCCGGCGCGGGGTCGCCGCGTCGTACGCGACCTTCGTGGGGGTGGTCGGCGCGCTGCTCGGCGTGGCCGTCGGCTTCATCCCGGGGGTGGCGATCACCTATCCGCTGACCGGCGCCGACTGGTCGCCCGGCGGAGCGGGCGCCGGCGCGGCGCACTTCCTCGACGTCCCGTGGCTGCTGGTGCTCGGGCTGGTCGTCGCCCTCCCGCTGCTCACCGCCGCGGTCGTCGGGCTCTGCGTCCGCTCCCGGCTCCCCCTCGTCGCCCGGCTGGACTGAGGCCTTTGGGGTAGTCCGTGACGTTTGGGTCGCCTTACTGACGAGTAACCGACCCAAACGTCACGGACTACCTCTTCTATCCGACCCAACTAAAAGTCAGGCTTGACTGTTTGTTGCTGTCGGGCGGATGCTGGCGGGGTGAGCAGCCAGGCGGGGACCGTGCGGGTGCCCCAGGAGGAGCGGACCCGGGCGATGCGGGCCCGGCTGCTCGAGGCCACGGTCGAGTGCCTGGTCGAGCGTGGCTTCGGCGGGACCTCGACCACGCTGGTCTCCGAGCGGGCCGGGGTCAGCCGGGGCGCCCAGCTGCACCACTTCCCGACCAAGAACGCGCTGGTGGTCGCCGCGGTCGAGCACCTCACCGACGTCCGGGCGGCCGAGCTGGAGAAGGCGGCGGCCGCGCTGCCGACCGGGCCGCGGCGCACCCGCGCGGTGCTCCAGATGCTCGCCGACCACTTCACCTCCCCGGTCTTCACCGCGGCCCTCGAGCTGTGGGTGGCGGCCCGGACCGACCCGGCGCTGCTGGCGGCGGTCGCACCGCTGGAGCAGCGGGTGGGCCGCGAGACCCACCGGCTCACCGTCGACCTGCTCGAGGCCGACGAGGCCCGGCCGGGCGTGCGCGAGCTGGTGCAGGCCACGCTCGACCTGGTCCGCGGCCTGGGCCTGGCCAACACCATCACCGACGACGTCCGGCGCCGGCACCGGATCCTCGACCAGTGGGCGGCCACCCTCGACGCCGCGCTCGGCGCCACCCCGCAGGAGGACGCATGACCGCCACCAGCAGCCTGCTCGACGACCTGCTGGCCGACCTCGCCGCGGAGGGCGACCGGCTCCGCGACACGGTGGCCGGGCTCGACGACTCCGCCGACGGCGGCTGGCACACCCCGACCCCGGCGGCCGGCTGGGACGTCGCCGCCCAGGTCGCCCACCTCGCGTGGACCGACGAGGCGGCCACCGCCGCCGCCACCGACAAGGCGGCCTGGGACGCGCTGGTGCGGCAGGCCCTCGGCGACCCCGACGGGTTCGTGGACGCCGAGGCGCACCGGCTCGCCGCGCTCCCGGCCGCCGACCTGCTCGCCCGCTGGGACCGGGGGCGGACGACGCTGGCGAAGGCGCTCCACGACTACCCCTCGGGGCAGAAGATGCCGTGGTTCGGCCCGCCGATGGCGCCGGCGTCGATGGCGACCGCCCGGTTCATGGAGACCTGGGCACACGCGCTCGACGTGTACGACGCGCTCGGCGCCGCCCGGCCCGAGCCCACCGACCGGATCCGGCACGTGGCCCACCTCGGCGTGCGGACCAGGGACTTCGCGTTCGGCACCCACGGGCTCGAGCCGCCGGCCGGCGAGTTCCGCGTCGAGCTCGTCGCCCCGTCCGGGGCGCTGTGGACCTGGGGTCCCGAGGGCGCCGACCAGCGGGTCAGCGGCCCGGCGTACGACTTCTGCCTGCTGGTCACCCGGCGCGTGCACCGCGACGACACCGACCTGGTCGCCGCCGGGGCGGACGCGGAGCGCTGGCTCGGCCTGGCGCAGGCGTTCGCGGGCCCGCCCGGCGAGGGGCGCGGCCGGCGTGGCTGACCCGATGACTGACACGGTGACTGACCCGGGGGCTGACCCGATGACTGACCCGGGGACCGGCCCGCTGCTCGTCGGCAACTGCTCGGGCTTCTACGGCGACCGGCTCTCGGCGATGCGCGAGATGCTCGAGGGCTCGGTCGGGGGGCGACCCCTCGACGTGCTCACCGGCGACTACCTGGCCGAGCTCACGATGCTGATCCTGGGCAAGGACACGCTCAAGGACCCCTCCCTCGGCTACGCGCGGACCTTCGTCCGGCAGGCCGAGGACTGCCTCGGGCTGGCGCTCGAACGGGGGGTCCGGATCGTCGCCAACGCCGGCGGCCTCAACCCCGCCGGCCTGGCGCGGCGGCTGCGCGAGGTCGCGGCCGGCCTCGGCCTCGACGTCGCGGTCGCGCACGTCGAGGGTGACGACCTGCGTCCGGTCGCGGCGGAGCACGGCTGGGCGGGCGCGCTCACCGCCAACGCCTACCTGGGCGGCTTCGGCATCGCCGCCGCCCTGCGCGGCGGCGCGGACGTCGTGGTCACCGGCCGGGTCACCGACGCCTCGCTGGTGGTGGGGCCCGCGGTCGCCCACTTCGGCTGGACGCCGGAGTGCTACGACGAGCTCGCGGGCGCCGTCGTGGCTGGGCACGTCCTGGAGTGCGGGACGCAGGCGACCGGCGGCAACTTCTCCGGCTTCCTGGGCCTGGCTCGCGCCGGCGCGCTGTCCCGGCCGCTCGGCTTCCCGGTGGCCGAGCTCGCCGCCGACGGGTCCAGCGTGATCACCAGGGCAGACGGCGCCGGCGGCGCGGTCACCGTCGACACCGTGACCGCCCAGCTGGTCTACGAGGTCCAGTCGACCCACTACCTCGGCCCCGACGTCACCACCGAGCTCGACTCGGTCCGCCTCGAGCAGGTCGGACCGGACCGGGTCGCGGTCACCGGGGTGCGGGGGACGGCGCCGCCGGAGCGGCTGAAGGTCTGCCTCAACGAGCTCGGCGGGTGGCGCAACACGGTGGAGTTCGTGCTCACCGGACTGGAGGTCGAGGAGAAGGAGCGGTGGCTGCGCGACCAGCTCGGCCCCGCGCTGACCGCCGCGTCCGTGTCCTGGACCCGCGGGTCGTTCCCGGCCGAGGACGCGGCCACCGAGGAGGGTGCGTCCTGCCTGCTGCGGTGCACGGTCATGGACCCCTCCCCGGACCCGTGCGGCAAGGCGTTCACCGGCCCCGCGGTCGAGCTCGCGCTCGCGTCGTACCCCGGCTTCACGATGACCGGCCCGCCCGCCGCGCCCACGCCGTACGGCGTCTACCGGGCGGCGTTCGTCGACCGCGGGGCGCTCACGCACACCGTCGTGCACGCCGACGGCCGTCGTGAGGTCGTGCCCGACCCGGAGACGTTCGGCGAGGTGCCGCCCGACGCCGGCCGGCGGCCCTCGCCGTACCCCGCCCCCGCCGACTCGCTCAACCGCCGCCTGCCGCTGGGCACCTTCGTGCACGCCCGCTCCGGCGACAAGGGCGGCGACGCGAACCTCGGGCTGTGGGTCGCGCACGAGGGCCCCGGCCACCCCGAGAAGTACGACGCGCGGGTCACCTGGCTGGCCAAGCTGATCACCCCGAAGAAGATCCGCGAGCTGGTCCCCGAGGCGGCCGACCTCGAGATCGACGTCTACGTGCTGCCGAACCTCGGCGCGGTCAACGTGGTGCTCCGCGGGCTGCTCGGCGCCGGGGTGGCCGCCTCGACCCGCTTCGACCCGCAGGCCAAGGGGCTCGGGGAGTGGGTCCGCTCGCGGATGGTGCACATCCAGGAGGGACTGCTGTGACCCGGAGCGCGTGCTGCTGCCGGCCCCAGAGCCCGGGGGCCCGGTCGTGACCGCCGAGCGCGACGCCCTGCGCGCGACCGCGGCCGAGTTCGTACGCCGGGAGGTGGCACCGCACCTCGACGGCTGGGAGGACGCGGGCTCGGTCCCGCGCGCGCTGCACGCCAAGGCGGCCCGCCAGGGGCTGCTCGGCGTCTCGTTCCCCGAGGCCGTCGGCGGCGAGGGCGGCGACCTGCTGGACTCGGTCGCGCTGCAGGAGGCGATGTTCGAGGCCGGCGCCTCCAGCGGGCTGATGGCGGCGCTGTTCACCGGCGGCATCGCGCTGCCGCACCTCGCGGCCTCCGGCGACGCCGACCTGGTCGACCGGTTCGTCCGCCCGACCCTGGCCGGGGCGACGATCGGCGCGCTCGCGATCACCGAGCCCGGCGGCGGCTCCGACGTCGCGGGCCTCCGCACGACCGCCGTGCGGGACGGCGGGGAGTACGTGGTCAACGGCACCAAGACGTTCATCACCAGCGGGGTCCGGGCGGACTTCGTGACCACCGCCGTCCGCACCGGCGGGCCGGCCGGCCCCGGGGGTGGCCACGCGGGCATCTCGCTGCTCGTCGTCGAGAAGGGCACGCCGGGCTTCACCGTCGACCGGGCGCTGGGCAAGATGGGCTGGCACTGCTCCGACACCGCCGAGCTGTCCTTCGTCGACGCGCGGGTCCCGGTGGCCAACCTGGTCGGCGCGGAGAACTCCGGCTTCTACCAGATCGCCGAGCAGTTCGTCGTCGAGCGGATCGCGCTGGCGGTGCACGCCTACGGCATCGCGGCCCGCAGCCTGGCGCTGACCGCGGCGTACTGCCGCGACCGCGAGACCTTCGGCAGGCCGCTGGTCGCCAACCAGGTGGTCCGGCACAAGCTCGTCGAGATGCACCGGCAGGTCGAGGTCGCCCGCACGTACACCCGCGAGGTGGCCCGGCGCCACGTCCTGCACACCCGGGGGCAGGGCGAGAACGTCGTCGCCGAGGCCTGCCTGGCCAAGCAGACCGCCTGCGACGCCGCCACCCACGTCTGTCACGAGGCGGTCCAGCTGCACGGCGGGGCCGGCTACCTGCACGGGACCGAGGTGGAGCGGCACTACCGCGACGCCCGGATCCTGCCGATCGGAGGAGGAGCGACCGAGGTGCTGACCGATCTGGCCGCACGGCTGTTGGGCTACACACCGTGACCGCGGACGCGGTGGTCGAGCCCGCCGAGCCGGCCGAGCCCGCCGAGCCTGCCGAGCCCACGAACCGGGAGGCGATGCTGGAGAAGCTCGCCGCCCTCGACGCCGAGCACGCGAAGGCGGTCGCCGGCGGCGGGGAGAAGTACGTCGAGCGGCACCACGCCCGCGGCCGGCTGCTGCCCCGGGAGCGGATCGAGCTGCTGGTCGACGAGGGCTCGGCGTTCCTGGAGCTGAGCCCGCTCGCGGGCTGGGGCTCGGACTTCACCGTCGGCGCCAGCGTGGTCACCGGCATCGGCGTGGTCGAGGGCGTCGAGTGCCTGATCACCGCCAACGACCCGACCGTGAAGGGCGGCGCGAGCAACCCGTGGACGGTCAAGAAGATCTTCCGCGCCTCGCAGATCGCCGAGGAGAACGGGCTGCCGACGATCTCGCTGGTGGAGTCCGGCGGCGCCGACCTGCCGACCCAGAAGGAGATCTTCATCCCGGGCGGTCGGCTGTTCCGCGACCTAACCCGGGCCAGTGCCCGCAAGCAGCCGACGATCGCGCTGGTCTTCGGCAACTCCACCGCCGGCGGCGCCTACGTGCCGGGCATGAGCGACTACACGGTGATGGTCAAGGAGCAGGCCAAGGTGTTCCTCGGCGGCCCGCCGCTGGTGAAGATGGCGACCGGCGAGGAGTCCGACGACGAGTCGCTCGGCGGCGCCGAGATGCACGCGCGGACCTCGGGCCTGGCCGACTACCTCGCCGAGGACGAGCGCGACGCGATCCGGATCGGCCGCCGGATCGTGGCCCGGCTCAACTGGCGCAAGGCGTACTCCCCGGAGCATGTCTCGGGGCAGGGCCCGGGGCACGTCCCGGCGTACGCCGAGCCGGACCGGGACCCCGAGGGGCTCCTGGACCTGATCCCGACCGACCTGAGGGAGCCGTTCGACCCCCGCGAGGTGATCGCCCGCGTGGTCGACGGCGCCGGCCCCGGCAACGAGGTCGCCTTCGACGAGTTCAAGCCGCTCTACGGCCCGAGCCTGGTCACCGGCTGGGCGCGGCTCCACGGCCGGCCGGTCGGCATCCTCGCCAACGCCCAGGGCGTGCTGTTCTCCGAGGAGGCGCAGAAGGCGACGCAGTTCATCCAGCTCGCCAACCAGGTCGACACCCCGCTGCTGTTCCTGCACAACACCACCGGCTACATGGTCGGCAAGGAGTACGAGCAGGGCGGCATCATCAAGCACGGCGCGATGATGATCAACGCGGTCAGCAACAGCACCGTGCCGCACCTCTCGATCATCATGGGCGCCTCCTACGGCGCCGGGAACTACGGCATGAACGGCCGCGCCTACGACCCCCGGTTCCTGTTCACCTGGCCCAGCGCCAAGTCCGCGGTGATGGGGCCGGCCCAGCTCGCCGGCGTGCTGTCGATCGTCGCCCGGGCCGCCGCCGAGGCGCGCGGCAAGGAGTACGACGAGGCCGGCGACGCCGCGATGCGCGAGTTCGTCGAGGCCCAGGTCGAGGAGCAGAGCCTGCCGTTCTTCCTCTCCGGGCTGCTCTACGACGACGGGGTGATCGACCCGCGCGACACCCGCACCGTGCTGGGCATCTGCCTGTCGGTCATCGAGAACAAGCCCTACGCCGGCACCGACCGATTCGGGGTGTTCCGACCGTGATCAAGCGAGCAGCGGCGTGGGAGGAACGAGCGCCGCGACGGGCGCGTCGGGACCCAGTGAGGTGGGAGAAGTGATCAGCAGACTGCTCGTCGCCAACCGCGGCGAGATCGCCCGCCGGGTCTTCGCGACCTGCCGCCGGCTCGGCATCGAGACCGTGGCGGTGCACTCCGACGCCGACGCCGGCCTCCCGTTCGTCCGCGAGGCCGACGCCGCCGTGCGGCTGCCCGGCAACAGCCCCGCCGAGACCTACCTGGACGCCGCCCTCGTGCTCGAGGCCGCCCTGGGAGCCGGGGCGGACGCGCTGCACCCCGGCTACGGCTTCCTCTCGGAGAGCGCCGACTTCGCCCGCGCCGTCATCGAGGCGGGCATGGTCTGGGTCGGCCCCGCGCCCGAGTCCATCGAGCAGATGGGCTCCAAGGTCGAGTCCAAGAAGCTGATGGACGCCGCCGGCGTCCCGGTCCTCGCGAGCCTCACCGCCGAGACCGCCACCGAGGCCGACCTGCCGTTGCTGGTGAAGGCCTCCGCAGGCGGCGGCGGACGCGGCATGCGGATCGTACGGGCGCTGGACGAGCTGCCGGCCGAGATCGAGAGGGCGTCGGCCGAGGCGACGTCGGCGTTCGGCGACGGCACCGTCTTCGTCGAGCCGTACGTCGAGCGCGGCCGCCACGTCGAGGTCCAGGTCGTCGGCCATCAGCACGGGGTCCTGGTGCTCGGGGAGCGCGACTGCTCGATCCAGCGACGTCATCAGAAGGTCGTCGAGGAGACCCCGGCGCCTCGGCTGCCCGAGGCCACCCGCACCGCCCTGCACGACGCCGCCCGCGCGGCCGCGAAGGCGATCGACTATCGCGGTGCCGGCACCGTGGAGTTCCTCTACGACGCCGGGTCGGACCGGTTCTTCTTCCTCGAGATGAACACGCGCCTCCAGGTCGAGCACCCCGTCACCGAGCTGGTGCACGGGGTCGACCTGGTCGAGCTCCAGCTCGCCGTGGCCGAGGGGCGCCCGCTGGACCCGCGCGCGATCGGCGAGACCTACGGCCACGCGATCGAGGTCCGGCTCTACGGCGAGGATCCGGCCGCCGGATGGCAGCCCCAGAGCGGGCGGCTCACGCTGGTCGACATCCCGGGCGTGGATGCCGAGTTCGACCTGCTCAACCGGCCCGGCCTCCGGCTGGACTCCGGTGTCGAGAGCGGCAGCGAGGTGTCCACGCACTACGACGCGATGCTGGCCAAGGTGATCGCGTGGGCGCCGACGAGGGCGCTGGCGGCGCGACGGCTCGCGGATGCGCTCGCCAAGGCGCGGATCCACGGCGTCCTCACCAATCGCGACCTGCTGGTCGGCATCCTGCGGGACGAGGCGTTCCTCGCCGGTGAGGTCAGCACCCAGTTCCTGGTCGACCGGCCGGCACCGGCCCCGACGTACGACGTGGGCGCGCGACTGGCCGCGACCTACCTCGTCGTGCGCGCCGCCGCCGCCCGGCGCACCGTGCAGCAGGGGATCCCGGCCGGCTGGCGCAACGTGCGCAGCCGGCCGTCGGAGGTCGTCTGGCGCGAGGGCGAGCACGAGCACGAGGTCGCGTGGTGCGGCGGCCGCGACGGCCTCTGGTTCCCGATGGCTGACGCCGAGGTGCTCGCCGAGGGCCCGGACTGGGTGCGGCTGCGCTTCGAGAAGGAGACCACCACCTACCGCGTGGCGCTGGCCGCGGACGGCTCGAGCGCGGACGTGGACAGTCCGCGCGGCCACGTCCGGCTGGTCCGGGTGCCGCGGTTCGTGGACCCGGCCGACGCCGTGGCCAGCGGCAGCCTGCTCGCGCCGATGCCCGGCACCGTGGTCCGGCTCGCGGTCGAGGCCGGGGCGCGGGTCGCGGCTGGCCAGCCGGTGCTGGTGCTCGAGGCGATGAAGATGCAGCACACCGTGGCGGCGCCGGTCGCCGGCACGGTCACCGAGCTCCCGGTCAGCACCGGGCAGCAGGTGGCGGCGGGCGACGTGCTCGCCGTGGTCGCGACCGACCATCAGGAGCCCGAAGGAGGCGAGGAGTCATGACGCACGCGTTCATCGAGTCCGAGGAGCGCCAGGAGCTGCGCAAGGCGGTGGCGAGCCTGGCCGCGAAGTACGGCCGCGACTACTTCGTCGCCCAGGCCCGCAGTGGCGGCAAGACCACCGACCTGTGGCTCGACATCGGCCGGCACGGCTACCTCGGCATCAACATCGCCGAGGAGTACGGCGGCGGCGGCGGGGGCATCGGGGACATCGCCGCGGTCTGCGAGGAGCTCGCCGCCCAGGGCTGCCCGCTGCTGCTGATGGTCGTGAGCCCGGCGATCTGCGGCACGATCATCGGCCGCTACGGCACGCCGGAGCAGAAGCAGCGCTGGCTGCCCGGGCTGGCCGACGGCACCGGCACGATGGCGTTCGCGATCACCGAGCCCGACGCCGGCACGAACTCCCACAACATCACCACCACCGCGCGCCGGGATGGCGACGGCTGGGTGCTCAACGGGCGCAAGATCTGGATCTCCGGCATCGACGAGGCGCCCAACGTGCTGGTCGTCGCGCGGACCGAGGACAGTCGCACCGGCCGGCTCAAGCCCTGCCTGTTCGTGGTGCCGACCGACGCGCCGGGCTTCGAGGCGAACCCGATCCCGATGGAGATCGTCTCGCCGGAGAAGCAGTTCCAGGTGTTCATCGACGACGTCCGGCTGCCCGACGACGCGCTGGTGGGTGAGGAGGACGGTGGGCTGGTGCAGCTGTTCGCCGGGCTCAACCCCGAGCGGATCATGGCGGCGGCGTTCAGCCTCGGCCTGGCGCGGTTCGCGCTGGAGAAGGCCACCGCGTACGCCAAGCAGCGCACCGTCTTCCAGGCGCCCATCGGCAGCCACCAGGCGATCGCGCACCCGCTCGCGCAGTCGCACATCGAGATCGAGCTGGCTCGGCTGATGAACCAGAAGGCGGCCGCGCTCTGCGACGCCGGGGACGACCTGGCCGCCGGCGAGGCCGCGAACATGGCGAAGTACGCCGCCGCCGAGGCGGCCTGCGCCGCGGTGGACCGCGCGGTGCAGACCCACGGCGGCAACGGGATCAGCCAGGAGTACGGCATGGCCGGGCTGCTGGTCGCCACCCGGGCCGGCCGGATCGCGCCGGTCAGCCGGGAGATGATCCTGAACTTCGTGGCGATGCACTCGCTGGGGCTGCCGAAGTCGTACTGACCTCGGCGGCCGGCGTACGCCTGTCCTGCGGGGGCGGCCGGTAGGTTGGGGCGCGTGGGGAAGGTCGCCGACACTCTCGACCACGGGCAGCGGCGGTTCCCTCCCGTGGCGGTCCCGATCGCGGTCGTCTACAAGTTCTTCGACGACCAGGGCAACTACCTCGCCGCGATCATCACCTACTACGCGTTCGTGGCGATCTTCCCGCTGCTGCTGCTGGCGACCTCGATCTTCGGGTTCGTGCTCCAGGGGAACCCCGACCTGCAGGCGCAGGTGCTGAGCTCGACGCTGAGCCAGTTCCCGATCATCGGGGAGCAGCTCGGCCGGCCCGAGGGCCTGCAGGGGTCGGTGACCGCGATCGTGGTCGGCGGGCTGGCGGCGCTCTACGGCTCCCTCGGGCTCGGCCAGGCCATCCAGAACGCCATGAACATCGCCTGGTCGGTGCCCCGCAACAGCCGGCCGAACCCGATCCTGCTGCGGCTGCGCAGCCTGTTCCTGCTGGTGACGGCCGGCGCCGCGGTGGTCGCGATCTCGGTGCTCTCGGCGCTGGTGAGCAACACCCAGGTGCTCGCGAACGCCGGCGGCTGGCTCGGCTGGGTGGTCCGCATCGGGACCGTGCTGGTCGTCGGCGTGGTGCTGATGCTGCTGTTCCGGGTGGCGGCGGCCCGCGACCACCCGCTGAAGGCCGCGGCGCCCGGGGCGTTCTCGGTCGCCGCGATGTGGCAGGTGCTGCAGTACGTCGGCACCTGGTACGTCACCCACGTGCTCACCGAGACCAGCGCGATGAACCAGACCTTCGGGCTGGTGCTGGGGCTGGTCGGGCTGATCTACATCGCCTCGGTGATGGGCGTGCTGGGCATCGAGATCAACGTGGTGCTGGCCCGCCGGCTGTGGCCCCGCGCGCTGCTCACGCCGTTCACCGACGCGGTGCAGCTCACCGACGCCGACCGCAAGGCCTACGCCAGCTATGCCCGGGCCCAGCGGCACAAGGGCTTCGAGCGGGTCGACGTCAGCTTCGACGGCCGCGACGGACCGGGCGAACCGGATCACCTCAGCGGCACGAAGCGGTAGCTCCCGTGCCGGCCGGTGCGCACCTCGCCGGCGGTGTCCTTCTCCACCAGCAGCATCCAGCCGGCCACCGGGATCACCAGCCGGCCGGGCGCGGCCAGCTGGTCGACCATCTCCGCGGGCAGCGCGCGGGCGCCCGCGGAGACCAGGATCGCGTCGTACGGCGCCTGCGCCGGCCAGCCCAGCACGCCCTCGACCGCCGGCGCGATCCGGGCCCACGGCTGGCCGGTCCGGGCCAGGTGGTCGGCCCCGAACCGCACCAACTCCGGCTCGATCTCCACCCCCACCACCGTCCCGGCGGGACCGGTCAGGTGCGCCAGCAGCGCGGTGGTCCACCCCGACCCCGACCCCACGTCGAGCACCCGCTGCCCGGGCCGCACCTCCAGCAGCCGGAGCATCGCCTCGACCGTGCGCGGCTGGGAGCAGGTCTGGCCATGGCCGATCTGGATCGGCCCGTCGAAGTCCGCGCGCCGCTGCTGTCCCGCGGGCAGGAACCGTGCCCGCGGGCAGGCCGCGAACGCCGCGGCGACACGGTCCGGTCCGGCGTCCATGGGTCCCGAGTCAACCGGCGCGCCGGTGGCAGGACAAGGAGGTGCAGCTCGAGATTGCCGCCGGGGTGGCCGGAGCCCGGCGGTGGTCCCGCTCCGGGGTGTACGCACGTGCGTACACCCCGGAGCGAGCCCCCGACCGGCCGCCGAGCCGTCCCGCGCGACCGTGAGCCCGGACCGCGTCGATTCCGCCCGTCCCGCCGCCCCCGCCGGGCCGCTGCAGGAATCCCCGGCTGACCGGTGATCCCTGCGCTTGATGGGCGTTGCAACGCCCCTCAAGCGAGAGTTTCCCCGGCTGGCCGGGGATTCCTGCAGGCCGGTCAGCGCCGCGGTGGCCGGGGCACGAACATCGGCACCCGGGCGGCGTACTCGTCCCACCCCGGGCGCCGGGACATCGTCCGCTCGAGCAGCTTCGCGCCGGTGACGTTGCGCAGGAAGAGCGTCATCACGACCGGGCTGAGCACGGTGAGCAGGCCGGGCAGCCAGCCGGCGGCCAGCCCGGCCACCAGCCACAGCCCCCACCACACGCAGGCGTCGCCGAAGTAGTTCGGGTGCCGGGTCCAGCCCCACAGCCCGCGGTCCATCACCGGCGGGCGCTCGTCGCGCGGCCGCGCCTTGTAGCGCCGCAGCTGGGCGTCGCCCACCGCCTCGAAGACCAGGCCGACCAGCCACACCGCGACCCCGGCGACCGCGGCCCACGACCAGGCGGTGCCGAGCGCCGCGCCCACCGCGACCGGCAGCGCGACGAACCACTGGGCCACGCCCTGCACCGCGAAGACCCGGCGTACGGCGGCCGCCATGCCCACCTCGCGCAGCGACCCACCGAGCATCTCGGCGTAGCGCGGGTCCTCGTGGCCGCCCCCGCCGACCGCCCGCCGGCGCACGTGCCAGGCCAGCCGCAGCCCCCACACCGCCACCAGCAGCGCGACCAGCCAGCGCCGGGCGTCCGCGCCGTCGACCGCGGTGCCCACCGCCGCGGTCACGACCGCGGTCACGACGAAGCCCAGCCCCCACGCCACGTCGACCACCGCGACCACGCCGAGCTGCCGGGCCCGCAGCGCGGCCGCCGCCATCGTCACGACCGCGCACAGCAGCGCGACGAGGACGACGACCAGCACGCCGGTCCCGGTGGACATCTCAGGAGCCCCGGGTCGGCGGCAGGTCGTGGGCGGCGCCGGGCCGCACCATCAGGATCTGGTCGACGCCCATCCGCCCGTCGCGGAACGCCATCGAGCCGCCGACCAGGTAGAGCCGCCACACGCGCACGACCTCCTCGCCCACCAGCTCGGCCAGCCGGTCCCGGTTCGCCTCGAAGCGCTCCAGCCAGCCGTCCACCGTGCGCACGTAGTGCTCCCGCAGCGCGTGCACGTCCCGGACCTCGAGCCCCCCGCGCTCCAGGTACGCGACGGTCTCGCCGACCGGGCGCATGTACATGTCCGGCGCGATGAACGACTCGATGAACGGGCCGCCACCGGGCCACCTCCCGGTGCGCGACATCTGCTGCACCAGCACCCGGCCGCCGGGGCGGACCGAGCGGCGCAGCACCTCGGCGTACGTCGGGTAGTTGCGCTCCCCGACGTGCTCGCCCATCTCGAGGGAGGACACCGCGTCGAAGTGGTCGCGCTCGGGCACCTCGCGGTAGTCCTGCAGCCGGATCTCGACCCGGTCGGCGAGCCCCCGCTCGGCGATCCGCGCGTCGATGAACCGCTTCTGCTCGGCGGCGATCGTCACGCCGACCACCCGGGCACCGAAGTGCTCGGCGGCGTGCAGCGACAGCGACCCCCAGCCGCAGCCGACGTCGAGCAGGGTGCTGCCCTCGGCCAGTCCGAGCTTGCGGCAGACCAGCGACAGCTTCGCGTGCTGGGCCTCCTCGAGCGTGGTGTCCTCGCTCGTGAAGTAGCCGCACGAGTACGCCATCGACTCCTCCAGGATCAGCGAGTAGAACTCGTTGGAGAGGTCGTAGTGGTGGCTGATCGCCCGCCGGTCGCGCAGCGGGCTGTGCAGCCGGCCGCGCACCCGGGCCTGGGAGGCCGGCGGGGCCGGCGGCCGGCCGAGCAGCGCCGCGCGCAGCTCGGGCACGCCGAGCAGGGTGCGGACCGCGGCCGCCAGCGCGGTGGGCGAGGGCCGGGAGCCGGACAGGCCCCGCTGCGCCGCGACCGCGAACGCGTGGGCGAGCGCCCGGTCCAGGGTCCAGCCGTCCACCTCGGGCACGTCGAGCTCGCCGGTCACGTAGGCCTGCGCCGCGCCCAGCTCCCCGGGGTGCCACAGCAGCCGGCGTACGGCGTCGGGCGAGCGCAGCTCGACCCGCGGCCCGTCGGCGGGGCCCGCCTCGGAGCCGTCCCAGGCCCGCAGCCGGACCGGGAGCTCCCCG
The DNA here is from genome assembly GCF_013409645.1 of Nocardioides panaciterrulae. NCBI lineage: Bacteria > Bacillati > Actinomycetota > Actinomycetes > Propionibacteriales > Nocardioidaceae > Nocardioides > Nocardioides panaciterrulae. The sequence goes on from NZ_JACCBG010000001.1 coordinate 243,161, forward strand.
CCGACGAACGGGCGGGCCGCCTCGGCCAGCGCGGTCGCGACCCCACCGGGGGCCGGGCTCCGGCCGTCGGTGGCCGGGGACCGGCCCGGGCCCGCGGTGTCAGCGGTGGCCGGGCTGGCGGGGGTGGCGGGGGTGGCGGGGGTGGCCGTGTCGGTCATCGGCGGGCCTCCTCGGGCCGGGCGAGGGTGATCTGGTTGACGTCGATGTAACCAGCGTCGAAGCCGGCGCGGGAGTACTCCAGGTAGAAGTGCCACATCCGCAGGAACGTCTCGTCGAAGCCCAGCGCCAGCACCTGCTCGGAGGCCTCGGCGAAGGCCCGGTCCCAGCGGCGCAGCGTCTCGGTGTAGTGGGCCCCCATCGAGAGCCGGTCGGTGACCCGCAGCCCGGTGCGCCGGCGGGTGACCTGGTCGATGACCTCGACCGAGGGCAGGAAGCCGCCGGGGAAGATGTACTTGTTGATCCACGTGTAGGTGTTGCGGGTGGCCAGCATCCGGTCGTGCGGCATGGTGATCGCCTGGATCGCGACCTTCCCGCCCGGGGCGAGCACCCGGTCGATGGTCTCGAAGTAGGTGGCCCAGTACTCGTGGCCGACGGCCTCGATCATCTCCACCGACACCACCGCGTCGTAGCGCACGTCGCTGGTCGGGCCGGTCGAGACCTCGCGGTAGTCGCACAGCTCCACGTCCACCAGGTGCGCGAGCCCGGCGGCGGCGATCCGCTGCTCGGCGAGCTCCTTCTGCTCCACCGACAGCGTGATCGTGTGCACCCGGGCGCCCCGGCGGGCGGCGCGCAGCGCGAGCTCGCCCCAGCCGGTGCCGATCTCCAGCACCCGGGTGCCCTCCCCGACGCCGGCCTGGTCGAGCAGCCGCTCCACCTTGCGGGCCTGGGCCTCGAGCAGGTCCTCCCCGGAGCCGGGTCCGTCGGTGCCGGGTCGGTACGGCGAGGTCGCCTGCCGGAAGTCGCCGCGGTCGACGATGTCGGAGTCGAAGAGCGCCGCGGAGTAGCTCAGCGACGGGTCCAGGAACAGCTGGAACAGCTCGTTGGACAGGTCGTAGTGGTGCGCGATGTTGTCGCGCGACCCCCGGGTGGTGTTCCGGGTCCGGCGCGGGGTGCGCGGCACGGCGATCGCTCGCAGCCGCTGCAGCGGCCGGGGCACCAGGTCGCTCAGCTGGGCGGCGAGCACCGTGAGGAACCCGGCCAGGTCCTCGGCCTCCCAGGCCCCGGTGAGGTAGGCCTCGCCGAAGCCGATCAGGCCGTCCCTCCCCAGCCGGTCGAACAGCTCGCCCGGCCGGTGCACCACCATCCGCGGGCCGCCGCGGCCGTAGGTCGTGACGCTGCCCGAGCCGGGGGCGTCCTCGGCGAGCACCTCGACGGTCACCGGCAGCCGGCGGACGGCGCCGAGGAACAGCTGGCGGGCGACCTTCGCGGACACCCGGGTGCGTAGGCCGGCCGGGACCCGATCGAGTCCCGGCCAGTCGCTGAGCGCCTCGCGGATGTTCTCGGCGGTGGCCTCGCGGGTGGTCTCGGGACGGGAGGGGGCAAGGGTCATGGGGTCAGACACCTTCCTGGTGGTGCTGCGGTCGCTGACGGACCGGCAGTCGTCGGGCCCACAGGCGCAGGCCGTGGGCGCGGATGAGGAGCGAGCCGCGTAGCGCGGCCGGAGCTGCCCGGAGCGCTCGGCGTCGCGAGCCCGGGCCGGTGGCGCCCCCCGGCAGTCGCGCCCCGGTGAGGGACGCGCTGAAGGTGGCGCCGTCGTCGGTGTGCAGGCTGACCGCGACGTGCAGGCGGTCCCCGGGGACGGGGACCGCGAGGTCGTAGGAGCCGTCGGTGCCGTGGAACGGCGAGACGTACATCGCCTTGCCCACGCGGGCCCGGCCCTGCGGGTCGGGTTTGACGAGGTAGGCGTGCCGGTCGCCGTAGGTGTTGTGCACCTCGACGACGGTGGCGATCCGGTCGCCGGTCGCGTCGAGGCACCAGAACACGCTGATCGGGTTGAAGCAGTAGCCGAACGCGCGCGGGTGCGCGGCCATCAGCACCCGGCCTCGGCCGGCCGGGCCGTCCAGCGCGACGCCGTGCTTGGCCAGGAACGTCGCGACGTTCTCCCGGATCGTGCGGTGCGGGTCGCCGAGGTGGTCACGCGCCTCGAACCGGCCAAGGACCGGGGCCAGCGGGCCGTGCTGCGGCAGGTCGTCGAGGTCGACCAGCCAGGTGTGCGAGTGGTTCTCGAAGCTGCGCCGGAACGGCGTCCGCCGGGTGTGCCGGATCGTGGTGGCGTAGACGCCGGTCGCCGGTTCCGGGGTCTCGGGACGCTGCGCGCTCGCCCCCCGATCGCCGGAGGGCTGCCAGGTGAGGCCGAGGCGGGCGGCGGCGGCCGCGCCGGAGCGCGCGCCGTCCTCGTGGAAGCCCCAGCCGTGGTAGGCGCCGGCGAACGCGAGCCGGTCGGTGGCGATCTCCGGCAGCCGCCGCTGGGCGGCCACGGAGGCGGGGGTGTAGAGCGGGTGCTCGTACTCCATCCGGTCGATCACCGTGGCCGGGTCGACCAGGTGCTCGCCGCCGAGCGTGACCAGGTAGTGGGTCTCGGTGGGCAGCCGCTGCAGCCGGGTCAGGTCGTAGGTGACCGTGACGTGGCCGCGCGCGGCCTCCGGCCGGCGGAAGTTCCACGACGCCCGGGCGTTGCGGGCGTGGGGCAGCAGCGAGGCGTCGGTGTGCAGCAGCGCGGTGTTGGGCGAGTACGGCATCGCGCCCAGCACCTCGCGCTGGGCCGGCGTCGGGTCGGCCAGCATCGCCAGCGCCTGGCCCGGGTGGGTCGCGACGACGACCGCGTCGTACGTCTCGACGCCGCCGTTGCCGTCGGTGACCTCGACGCCGGTCGGGGTCTCGGCCACCGAGGTGACCTTGGTGCCGGTCCGGACCTCGTGCAGCCGGGCGGCGACCCGCTCGACGTAGGTGCCCGACCCGCCGGTGACCGTGCGCCACGGGGGCGAGCCGAAGATCGCGAGCATCCCGTGGTGCTGCAGGAACGTGAACAGGTAGCGCGCGGGGTAGTCCAGCGCCAGCTCCGGGTCGCAGGACCACACGGCGGCGACCACCGGCTCCATGAAGTGGCGCCGGAAGTCGCCGGAGAAGCCGCCCGCGTCGAGGAACGCCCGCAGCGTGGTCCCGTCCGAGGCCGGGTCCGCCTCGCCGGTGGCCAGCAGCGCCCGGGCCCGGCGGTGGAACCGCGGGATCTCGGTGAGCATCCGCAGGTACGCCGGGCGCGCGAGGTGCGCGCGGGTCGGGAACAGCCCGCGGCGCCCGAGCGCGCCGGCCCACTCCAGCCCCGAGGCGTCGTCGCGGATCGACATCGACATCTCGGAGTCCTGCGTCTGCACGCCGAGCTCGGCGAACAGCCGCAGCAGCGTCGGGTAGGTCCGCTGGTTGTGCACGATGAAGCCGGTGTCGATCGCCAGCGTGCCCGTCGCGGTCTCGACCCGGTGGGTGTCGGCGTGGCCGCCGAGCCGGTCGTCGGCCTCGTACAGGGTCACCCGGGCCGTCCCGGCCGCGACGTACGCAGCGGTCAGCCCGGCGACCCCGGAGCCGACGACGGCGACCCGGGCGGGGGTGGTGCTCCCCATCAGGCGTTCTCGAACCTGAACAGGAGCACCGGGTCCGAGGTGGGCACGGTCGAGCCACCCGGCGGCTCGACCGTGATCCCGGCGCCGATGGCGTCGGCGGCGTCACCGGAGAGCAGCACCGAGGTGGCGCCGTCGGGCATCAGCCCGGCCGGCACCATGCCCTTGTCGGGGTCCTGGAGCCAGAGCTCGTAGACCTTGCCCGCGGGCGGGGCGGGCATGTTCTTGGTGAGCAGCACGGCCTCGTTCATCGACCGCGAGCGTACGAGGGTGGCCTCGCCGTCCCCGTCGACAGTCTTCGTCACCCGCTGGGCGTCCGCGGCGCGGAGCACCCGCTGGATCGCGGACGGCTGGGCCTGGGAGGAGTCGTCGGTCCACGGGTGCCAGACCGTGCCGCCCACGCCGAGCGCGGCCACCACGGCGGCCGCGGCGGCCAGCGGCGCGAGCCAGCGGCGGCGGTGCGGCGCGGACGGGCCGGCGGCACCGGTGTGCGGGGGCAGCGGGCGCACCGTCGCGATCTCCGACAGCACCCGGACCCGCAGGGCCGGGTCGGGCTCGAGGGCGGAGGTCTCGGCCATCAGCGCCGCCGCCTCGCGCAGCTCGTCGACCTCGGCCCGGCAGACCGCGCACTCGGCGAGGTGCCGCTCGAAGCGGGCCTGCTCCAGCTCGTCGAGGGCGTCGACGGCGTAGGCGCCGGACAGCGCATGCATGTCGCTCATCTTCCCACCCCCATCGCGTCTCGTAGTCGGATCAGGCCGTCCCGGATCCGGGTCTTGGCGGTGCCGACCGGCAGGTCGAGCATCGTCGCCACCTCCGTATGTGTGTAGCCCCCGAAGTACGCCAGCTCCAGGGCCTCGCGCTGCACCTCGGTGAGGTGGGCCAGCGCGCCCCGGACCCGGTGGGCCTCGAGCGAGGCCTCGGCGGCCTCCGCGGTCGCGTCATGGTCGACCGGCTGGTTCTGCTGGTGGTAGGTCAGGTCCCGGCGGCTCGAGGCCTCCGCGGACCGGACCCGGTCCACCGCCTTGCGGTGGACGATCGTGAGGATCCAGGACAGGGCGCTGCCGCGGGCGGGGTCGAACCGGGTCGAGCTCCGCCACACCTCGAGGTAGGCCTCCTGGGTCACCTCTTCGGCCTGTGCCGGGTCGCGGACCACCCGGACCGCCAGGCCGTACGCACGGCGCGACGTCGCGTCGTACAACGCGGCGAAGGCGCCCTGGTCGCCTCGGCCGGACCTGCGGAGCAGGTCGGCCAGCTGTCCGTGCGTGTCGGCCGCGGCGGCGGGCGCCGGCGCCCCCTCGATCGAGGGGGCGCCGTCCCGCACGGGCCGGATGGGGTCCACTCCTGGAATCCTTCCGTGAACGTCTCTCGACAAACCCGATCAGCTGTTCGGCATCAGCACCGTGTCGACCACGTAGACCGTGGCGTTCGCGGTCGGGATGTTGCCGCACAGGATCTTGGCGTTCTCGTCGCCGACAGTGAAGTCCTCGCCCGAGCCCTTCACGGTGACGGTATCGCCCGCCAGCGTCTTGTGGGTGCCGGCGAGCTGGTCGGGCGAGAGCTGCTCGCCGATCACGTGGTGCGACAGGATCGTGGTCAGCGTCTTCTTGTCCTTGAGGACGCTGTCCAGCGTCTTGGACGGGATCTTGCCGAACGCGTCGTCGGTCGGCGCGAAGACGGTGATGCCCTGGGCGGAGTTCAGGGTGTCCCCGAGGCCCGCGGCGCCGACCGCCTTGACCAGGGTCTGCAGCAGGGGGTTCGCGCTGGCGGCGGTCGCGACCGGCTGGGTGGCCATGCCGCCGAAGGAGCCGGCGCCCGAGGTCGGGATCGCCGAGCAGCCGGGGCCGAAGGTCTGCGCACCGGCGTCGGACGCCATCGAGTCCGAGCTGCTGTTGTCACTGGGCGTCGACGACATGCTGGTGCTGTCGGATGCCGAGGCGCTGGTGTCGTCGCTGTTCCCGCAGGCGGCCAGGCCCATGGTGGCGGTGAGGGCCAGGGCGGCGAGCCCGCCCGTGCGGCGGAGGGTGTTGCTCTTCATGGTTCTTCGGACCTTCCGTTGGTGGGGCTGACAGGAGTGATTCGGTGCGGCCGGGTGGGCGGATTGCCCGACGGGGCAGCGGGTCATGTGACGGTGACCACGACCTGCTGCAGGCCGCTGGAGCCGTCCGGGAACGGGGTCGCGCGGACCGCGGTCTGCTGCTCGCCCCGGCCGTCGGTGGCGCGCACGGTGAGCGTGTGCCGGCCGCTGCCGGCCGACCAGGGCAGGTACCACTGCCGCCAGTAGTCGTTGCCGGCCGAGGGGCCCAGCCGGGCCTCCTGCCAGGGGCCGCCGTCGATGCGCACCTCGACCTTCGCGACCCCGCCGCGGTGCTGCGCCCACGCGACGCCGCCGATGAGGGTGCGGCCGGCGTCGATCGTGGCCAGCGGCCGGGGCGTGTCGATCCGGCTGGCGATCTTGATGGGGGCGTCGGTGGCCCAGCCGCGCTGGGTCCAGTAGGCGTCGTGCTCGGCGTAGGTGGTCAGCGTCATCCGGGTGATCCACTTGGTGGCGCTGATGAAGCCGTACAGGCCGGGGACGACCATCCGGGCCGGGAACCCGTGCTCGCGGGGCAGCGCCGCGCCGTTCATGCCGATCGCGATCATCGCGTCCCGGCCGTCGGTGGCCAGCTCCAGCGGGGTGCTGATCGTCATGCCGTCCACGTCGGTGGACAGGATCTGGTCGGCCCCGGTGTGCCCGATGCCGGCCCGGTCGAGCAGGTCGGTCAGCGACACGCCCAGCCAGCGCGCGCCGCCGACGTAGTGGCCGCCGACCTCGTTGGACACGCAGGTCAGCGTGATGTCCCGCTCGATCAGGTCCATCTGGGTCAGGTCGTCGAAGCTGAACCCGACCTCGCGGTCGACGTCGCCGTCGATGGTCAGGCGCCAGCCGTCCAGGCCGACGGCGGGCAGGGTGAGGCGCGTGTCGACCCGGTAGAAGTCGGAGGTGGCGGTGCGGAACGGCGTGATGCCGGGCACCCGGTCGTCCAGCCCGGCCGGAAACGCCGGCGCCGGGTCGTCGGGCGCCGGCAGCGCCACGTCCTCCGGGCGGGTGAGGTAGGAGCCGATCCACCGGCCGATCCCGCCCATCGCGGCGGCCGCGACGGTCAGCGTGCCGGAGGCGACCAGCACCGCCCGGCGGCTGGTGCCCCGGTGGCTGGTGTCCCCGTGGCTGGTGTCCCGGTGCCGGTCGTCGGCGGCCGCGGATCCGGCCGGAACGGCACCGGAGGTCGTCCTGGTCACCAGCCAGGCCAGCGCGCCGACGCCGGCGATGGCCGCGACCACGCTCGGCAGCACCTCGATCGGCCCCGCGGTCGGCCGGGACAGCGCGGCCGCCGCCGCGATCGCCACCAGGACGACCAGCAGCGCGGCGCCGTACGCCAGCCGGCGGCGCGCGAGCAGGCCCGCGACCGCGGCCAGCAGCAGCACCCCGACCAGCACCGACCCGACCAGCACGGTCTTGTCGTTGCTCCCGAAGTGGGCGATCGCCCACTCCTTCAGCGGGGTCGGGGTCAGGTCGATGACGGCCGAGCCGACGGCCAGCACCGGGGAGGCGGACGGCTCCGTCAGCGCGGCGACGAGGTGGCCGGCGGCGACCCCGACGAGGGTGGCGAGCACGCCGAACCAGGCATGGAGCAGTCGTGAGGTCATGGGGGTGATTCGGAGCGGCGGCCGTCGCGGATCCCAGGCGGTGTCCTGCCTCACACCCGGCCGGCGGTGGGGTGCGGCAGGATGGACCGCATGCCTGACGTCCCCAGCGAGCTCGTCCACTACGCCACCGACGGCCCCCCGGAGGCGCGGGTCGCGACGCTCACGCTGGACAGCCAGCACAACCGGAACGCGCTCTCCCGCCAGCTGGTCGGCGAGCTCTTCGACGGGCTGCGCCGCGCCGAGGCCGACCCGGCGGTGCGGGTGGTGCTGGTCCGGGCGGAGGGCCGGGTCTTCTGCTCCGGCGCGGACCTCTCCGAGGCCAGCGCGGGCGGCATGGAGGAGGGCGCCCGCCGGATCGTGGAGCTCCAGCGGCTGATCGTGTCGATGGACAAGCCGGTGGTCACCCGGCTGCACGGCGCGGTGCGCGCCGGCGGCATCGGCATCGTCGCCGCCTCGGACCTCGCGATCGCCGCCGAGGACGCCACATTCGCGCTGACCGAGGTCAAGCTCGGCCTGGCCGCCGCGATCATCTCGCTCACCGTCCACCACCGGATGAACCCGCGGGCCGCGGCGCTGACCACGCTGGGCGGCGAGGTGTTCACCGGCCGCGACGCCGCGGCGTACGGCCTGGTCACCGCCGCGGTGCCGGCGGAGGAGCTGGACGCCGAGGTGTCGCGGCTCTGCGCCTCGCTGGCCACCGGGACCCCGCAGGGGCTGCGGGAGTCCAAGCGGATCCTCAACGCCGACCTGCTCGCGCGCATCGACGCCGGCGGGGAGGAGATGGCGGCGCTCAGCGCCCGGCTGTTCGCCTCCGAGGAGGCGCGCGCGGCGATGACCGCGTTCCTGAACCGCAAGAAGTAGCCGCCGACGACCTCGGCGAGTTCCGGGGCAACCAATTGGGGCAACCATCCGGGACCGCCACCCGGTAGTACCGGATATGACCGCACTGGCCGGATCGCGAGACACCGCGACCACCTCGGGGAGACCGGTGGACGACACGCACGCTGAGGACCGGGTCGACTTCGACGAGTTCGTGGCGGCCCGGTCCTCCGGGCTGCTGCGCACGGCGTACCTGCTGACCCACGACCACGCGCTGGCCGAGGACCTGCTGCAGACCGCGCTCGCCAAGGCGTGGTTCGCCTGGGCGCGGATCTCGGGGCGTCCGGAGCCTTACGTCCGCAAGATCCTGGTCAACACCTACGCCTCCTGGTGGCGTCGCCGCTGGAACGGCGAGCTGGCCACCGAGGAGCTCCCCGAGCACCCGGCCGGCGACGCGACCGTGGCGGTCGACGCCGGCCACGACCTGTGGACCGCGATGGGCCGGCTGCCGCGGCGGCAACGGGCGGTGGTGGTGCTGCGCTACTTCGAGGACCTGACCGAGGCCGAGACCGCGCGGCTGCTCGGCTGCTCGGTCGGCACGGTCAAGAGCCAGACCAGCAAGGCGTTGGCGAAGCTGCGGATCGACCCGTCCCTCGCCGACGGCACCGACCCGGGCTCGAGGACGGACGAGATGGAGGGCCTGCGATGAGCACGACCGACGAGCTGCGCGCCGTCCTCGGCGACCATGCGGCCGGGGTGGCCGACCACGATCTGCACGTGCGCCCGGTCGCGGTGCGCGAACGCGTCCGGGTCGTGCGCCGCCGCCGGCGCGGCCTGGTCGCCGCCGCGGTCGCGGTGGTGCTGACCGCCGCCGGGGTGGGCCTGCTCCCGACCCTGGGCGGTGGCGCGCCCGAGCCGGCCGGGCCGCCCCACCGGCTGGCGGGTCACGACGTGCCGGCCCGGGTCAGCGTGCTCGGCTTCGGCTACCGCTACGCCGACGCGGTGCCGCCCCGCGAGGTCGCCGGAGGCCGGGTGCGGCTGCCCGCGTCCGACCGCGGCCGGGTCGTCTCGCTCGTCGCCGACGGCCTCGGCGACGGGGTCGCGACGCTCTTCGTCGGGAACGAGCCGGTCGCCCGGTCGCTGGCCGGCGGCTCGCTGGAGCGGCCGGTGCCGGTCCCGGCCGACGCCACCACGCTGCGGGTGCGGCTGCACGACGCCCCCGCTGGCGCCACCGCCGCGCTCGCGGTCTACCAGCGCGACGGGCGGATGCCGGACGGCGTGAGCAACGGCTCGGCGGTGTTCCGCCGGACGGTCGCCGGCGCCGACCTGTTGGCCGGCCGGTTCTCCGAGCCCGGGCAGGCCGTGCTCCGGTTCGGGTTCACCGGCGCCCTGGGCGAGGTCTCGTTCGCCGACTACTGCACCGGCGTCCCCCGGCGGCTGGCGCTGCACGTCGCCATCGACGGCGACGGCTACGTCTCCTCGCCCTGCGGCGACGCCGCCGAGGACGCCGGCCTCACCGACTTCTCCGTCGAGGACCCCGGCCCGGTGCAGCAGCACCGCGTCCGGGCCTGGCTCGCCCCCGGCACCGGCCAGGACGCCCGGCCGGTCGCCGTGCCCGGCGCCGTGATCGGCCTGGCCGCCTACGGCGAGCAGGCCGCCGACCCGGTCGTCCAGGGCATGCGGGTGCCCACCACCGTGGAGGACGCCGGGCGCACCTGGACCCTGGACCGGATGATCGACAACGGCGCCGGCTCCCACGTGCTCGCCCACTCCTTCGACACCGCCGACGGGCCGCTGGTGCTCGGCTACGTCAGCAGCGGCGGCCACCTCGGCCTGCGCCTCGACGGCCGGCTGGTGCCCGCGACCGAGACCGGCGCGTGGGGTACCGGGCCATCCCTGTCCGGTCCCGGGACCGTGCTGCTCCCCGGCGACCACTACCGGGTGACGCTCGGCGAGGAGCGGCCCGGACGGACGTTCCGCGGGACGCTGCTGGTCTACCGGCCCGCGGACTGATCCGCCGCCCCGGGGGTGGGGCCGGGTGGGCCGTAATTGCGTGCGCGCGCGGGGGGAGCAGGTAGGCTTGTCGACTCGCCGGTCGCGTGGGGCCGGCCCCCTCCCGCAGCGCAGCGGCCGGACCGGCCGGGCGGGGGGACGTGTTCGGGGCCGAGGGGAACATCCGTTGTCAGAACAGCTCGTCGAGAACGAGATCGGTCGTGAGCAGGCCGTCGTCGACAGGGTCTACGTGCAGCTCAAGGAGTCGGCCCGGGCCGCTCAGGAGCTGGCGCGGGAGGGGCACGGCCGGGGTCGGCTGGGTCACGAGGGTGGCCTGGTCGAGCGCGACGCCATGGTCTTCCAGGCCGCCCGGCGGATCGCCCAGCTCGACGCCGCCCACGAGGGCCTGGTGTTCGGGCGGCTCGACCTCACCGAGGACCTCGATCCCGAGCCGCGCTACATCGGCCGGATCGGGCTGCGCGACGAGAACCGCGACTCGCTGCTGATCGACTGGCGCGCCCCCGCCGCCGCGGTGTTCTACCAGGCCACGGCGGCCGAGCCGCACGGCGTCGTACGCCGCCGTGTCCTGCGCTGCCTGGGTCCGACGGTGGTCGGTGTCGAGGACGAGCTGCTCGACCCTGACAGCCCAGGGGCCGAGGCGCTTCCGATCATCGGCGAGGGCGCGCTGATGGCCCAGCTGTCCCGGGCCCGGGACCGCTCGATGCACTCGATCGTCGCCACCATCCAGGCCGAGCAGGACAAGGCGATCCGGGCACCCGGCAAGGGCGTGGTGTCGATCTCGGGCGGCCCGGGCACCGGCAAGACGGTCGTCGCGCTGCATCGCGCGGCGTACCTGCTCTACACCGACCGCCGCCGCTACGAGGGCGGCGGCGTGCTGATCGTCGGCCCGAGCGGGGTGTTCATGCGCTACATCGAGCGGGTGCTGCCCTCGCTCGGTGAGACCGCGATCGCGCTGCGCTCGCTCGGCGAGGTCGTGGACGGGGTCCGCGCGACCCGGCACGACGAGCCGGCGGTCGCCGACGTCAAGGGCTCGGCCCGGATGGCCGAGGTGGTCCGGCGTGCGGCCCGGCAGCAGGCGCCGGGGAGCCCCCGGGAGTTCCGGGTGTTCTGGCGCGACGACGTGATCGTCCTCGACCGCGGGGTGCTGGGCCGGCTGCGCCGCCAGCTGATGTCGCAGGGCCGCCGCAACCGGCAGCTGCCGCGGGTGGCCAACACGCTGCTCGACGCGATGTGGCGCCAGGTCCGGGGCGAGCGCGGCCGCGAGCGGGGCCGCGAGGCGTTCAACGACGAGATGCTCTCCAGCCGCGCGTTCGTGGACTTCGCGCTGGCCTGGTGGCCGCCGCTCGAGGCGACCGAGGTGCTGTCCTGGCTGCGCGACCCCGAGTTCCTGTCCCGGGTCGCCGAGGGCGTGCTCGCCGCGGAGGAGCAGCGGCTCCTGTCGAAGTCGTGGAGCGGCGACGGCTCGCTGTCGGTGGAGGACGTGCCGCTGCTCGACGAGCTGCGCTACGCGCTGGGCGACGTGCCGCAGCGCAGCGACGACGAGCGCGAGCTCGACGACACCGCCCTGCTGCAGGGCGGCCACGACCTCCAGGAGCTGGTGACCGCCGCCGACCGCGAGTACGCGCCTGCCGGGCGGCCCTGGACGCCCCCGACCAACCGGATCGAGGACGACCCCTACGCCCACGTCCTGGTCGACGAGGCGCAGGACCTCACGCCGATGCAGTGGCGGATGGTCGGGCGCCGCGGCCGGACCGCCTCCTGGACGATCGTCGGCGACCCCGCGCAGTCCTCGTGGCCGGTGCCCGAGGAGTCCGCGGCCGCGCGGGCCGCGGCCCTGGAGGGCAAGGAGCTGCACGAGTTCCACCTGTCCACCAACTACCGCAACTCCTCCGAGATCTACGCCCACGCCGCGGCGTACGCCAGCCGGGTCGGCCTGGACGCCGACCTGCCCACCGCCGTCCGCTCGACGGGGGTGGAGCCGGAGGAGGTCACCGGGGTCACCGACCTCGAGGCGGCGACCCGGCAGGCCGTGGCCGACGTGGCGGGCCGGGTCGAGGGCACCGTCGGGATCGTGGTGCCGGTGGCCCGGCGCTCGGAGGTCAACGCCTGGCTGGCGTCCTGGCCGGAGCTCGCCGAGGACGCCGCCGGTGCGCGCGCCGCGGTGGACTCCTCGGTCACGCCGTCCGGCGAGGACCGGGTCGTCGTGCTGACCGGCCTGGACACCAAGGGCCTGGAGTTCGACGGCATCGTCGTGGTCCGGCCCCAGGAGATCGAGGACGAGTCGGCCACCGGCCGGGCCACGTTGTACGTCGTGCTCACCCGGGCCACGCAGCTGCTCACCACGCTGTCCTGAGTCGCCGGCACGGCCGCCCGGCGGGGCGTGGACCGTGGCGGTCGTGCGGCTCGGGGCCAACTAGGCTGCGGCCATGGCTTCCACGACCGACGCCCGGGCCGCGATCGAGGCGCTCCAGGGGCACGAGGCGTGGGCGATCATCCGCCGCTCGACCCGGGCCGGGGACCGGGACACGGTCGGCCTGGTCGGGGGCAAGCGGCGGGTGGTGGAGTCGCTGCTCGACGTACCGCTCGAGGAGGGCCCGCCCGAGGACGGCCACATCGCCGACCGCCTGCTGGCGGTGCCGTTCCGGCAGGTGGCCGAGCGCGGGTTCGAGGCCCACGACGACGGCACCCCGCTGGTGGTGGTCGAGGTCGAGACCGAGCTCGAGTTCTCCGTCGCGGAGGTGATCGACGCGATCGACGACGCCGGCGTCGAGCTCGCCGACCCGGGCGGCTTCGAGACCAGCGACGAGGAGTACGGCAAGCTCGTCGAGACGATCATCCGCGACGAGATCGGCCAGGGCGAGGGCGCCAACCTCGTCATCGGCCGGCACTACCGCGCGCGGGTCGCCGACTGGGGGGTCGCGGCGGCCCTGACCGTGTTCCGCCGGCTGCTCGAGCGCGAGCGCGGCGCCTACTGGACCTACGTCTTCTTCACCGGCGACCGCTACCTCATCGGCGCCAGCCCCGAGCGGCACGTCTCGATCCACGGCGGCGACGTGCGGATGAACCCGATCAGCGGCACCTTCCGCCTGCCCGCCGACGGCGACACCCGGGCCCAGCTCCTGGACTTCCTCCACGACGAGAAGGAGATCTACGAGCTCTTCATGGTCGTCGACGAGGAGCTGAAGATGATGTGCGACCTGTGCCACGAGGGTGGCCAGGTGCTCGGCCCGTTCCTCAAGCCGATGAGCCGCCTGATCCACACCGAGTACCTCCTCGCCGGCCGCACCAGCCGGGACCCGCGCGAGGTGCTCCGCGACACGATGTACGCCGCCACGGTCACCGGCTCCCCGGTGGAGAACGCCTGCCGGCTGATCCGCAAGTACGAGCAGCAGGGCCGCGGCTACTACGGCGCCGCCCTGGCCGTGCTCGGCCGCGACCCCGAGGGCGGCCCGGTCGTGGACAGCCCGATCGTGATCCGCACCGCCGACGTCGGCCTCGACGGGCGGCTCACCGTCACCGCCGGCGCGACCCTGGTCCGCGACTCCGAGCCGGCGTCCGAGGTCGCGGAGACGCACGCCAAGGCCGGCGGCATCCTCAGTGCCTTCGGGCTGGTGCCGCCCGCCCCGGCGCCGCGGGCCGACCTCGCCGAGCTGGTCGCCGACGAGGACGTGCTGATCGCGCTGAACTCCCGCAACCGCCGGCTCTCGTCGTTCTGGCTCACCGACCAGGGCGGCTCCGCCCCCGACCCGCGGCTGGCCGGACGCAGCGTGGTGATCCTCGACGGCGAGGACGACTTCGTGAACATGCTGCGCCACCTGCTGGGCGTGCTGGGCATGACCAGCACCGTGGTGCGCCATGACGAGTACGCCGCCGGCGCGCTCGACGGGTTCGACCTGGTCATCGTCGGACCCGGCCCGGGCGACCCCCGGGACGGGGCCGACCCGAAGATCGCGACGATGCGCGCGGCGGTCGCCTCGCTGCTCGCGCAGGGCCGGCCGTTCCTGGCGGTCTGCCTGGGTCACCAGGCGCTGTGCCACGAGCTGGGGATCCCGCTCGCCTACAAGGACATCGTCTTCCAGGGCACCCAGTCGCCGGTGGCCATCGGCGGCCGCGAGGAGCGGGTGGGCTTCTACAACACCTTCGTCGGCCGGGTCCCGACCGGCGGCGAGGGGGGCGGTCTGGCCGGGGGGCTGCCCGAGGGGGTCACCGTCGAGGCCGACCCGGCCACCGGCGACGTGCACCTGGTGCGCGGGCCGCACTACCGGGGGATCCAGTTCCACGCCGAGTCGATCCTCACCCAGCACGGCTACGACCTGGTCCACGACCTCGTCGTCGACCTGCTCACCTGACCCGAGCCGGGCCGACGGGGGGAGGTGCCCCGTCTCCGGGCCCGTCTCCGGGAGGGGGGTCCGTGGTGGTCGAACGTTCGTCCACCACCCGGGCCTGCCGCTCCAGGGCCAGGCCGGTGTGGTGGAGGTGAAGGGCCAGCGCCCGCTCGGCGCACTCGAGCGGGAGCGGGTCGCGGCCGGCGGTCATGCCTGAGAGGAGGCCGTCGATGAGTGCCGCCAGCGCCACCAGCTCGGGCGCCCCGGCGTCGAGCAGGGTGGTGCGCATGAGGATCTGCCGCTCCTCGTCACGGATGTGCGCGACCACCTCGGCCACGTCCTGCTCCGAGCGGGCCAGCTCCACGAAGGCGAGCCAGACCCGCGCGCGGTCGAGATCGTCCGGACGGCGGGGGAGCAGGCCGACCGGTCCGCGCTGGTGGCACGCCCACGTCGCGTACCGCGTCCGCGCGGCGCCGACCTTCGCCGCGGACACGCTGAGCAGCCGGGCACGATTGTCGAACTGGTGGAGCAGCGAGGAGGGGCTCATCCCGATCTCGCCGGCCACCGCGCGCAGGGACAGGGCGGGCAGTCCACCGCGGAGGACGATCCGGCAGACGGAGTCCACGATCAGGTCGCCGCGGTCGGCGTAGTCGATCTTGCGGGGCACCCGGCCAGCCCACCACGAGATCGCTGCCCGGCGCCGGGCTCGTCCACAGGCGGGCGGCGCCGGGTCAGTCCCGCGGATCGGGCCCCGGTGGTGGTCGAACGTTCGTCCACCGGCGGTCGGGCCCCGGTGGTGTCCGAACGTTCGACCACCACCCGGGGTCACTCCAGCGGCACCGCCCAGCCCGGCCGGGTGACCAGGCAGAACGGGTGGCCGGCCGGGTCGGCGTACACGTCCCCCGCCAGGTGCGTCGCGCCCAGCGCCAGCACCTCCGGGCCGGCCGCCGCGGGGTCCTCGACCATCACGTCGAGATGGGCCTGCTGGGGCACCGCCGGGGAGGGCCAGGTGGGCCGACGGTGGTCGGGCGCGAGCTGGAAGGCCAGGCCGGAGGCGCGGTCGGAGGCGGCCACGACCACCCAGTCGTCGCTGTCGTAGGTGACCGGCTGGTCGAGCAGCGCCGACCAGAACCGGGCCAGCGCCCGGGGGTCGGGGCAGTCCAGGACGAGGTGGTGGAGGCGTGCGCGCATGCACCGATGCTCTCAGCGGGGCGGCGATCCGGTGGTCCGACCTGTCGTCAGTTGGCCCTCGGTCGGCCGTCGGTTGGCAGCAGCGGGGACCTCCGGCCCTGTCTGCTCCCGCGGCGCCGGTCGCAGCGTGGAGCCATGAGCCTTGCGGACGTGGTCAGCACAGCCCGGGACGCCCTGACGGTGAAGCGGGTGTTCGGGGAGCCCTACGAGAAGGACGGCACCACCGTCATCCCGGCCGCGAACGTGACCGGCGGCGCCGGGGGCGGCACCGGTCACGACGAGAAGGGCCAGGAGGGCGAGGGCGGCGGGTTCGGCCTGAGCGGGCGCCCCGCCGGGGTTTACGTCGTCCGCGAGGGCCGGGTCAGCTGGCGGCCCGCGGTCGACCCGAACCGGGTCGTGACCGTCCTCGGCCTGGTGCTCGTCGCCTTCCTGCTCAGCCGGCCGCGGCTGGTCCGGGCCCGGGCGGCGGTCGGCAAGTGGGAGATGCTCGCCGCACGCCGGGCCGCCCGGCGCGCGACCGGCGCCGGCCACGAGGACGCCTGACCCGACCGACCTCACGGCCGACCCCCCGCCGACCTCCCGGGCCGACACCCGGATCGAGCCGCTCAGGACGCCTGCGTCTCCTCGTCCTCGGCCACCCCGAGCACGTTGGTGATCACCTCGGCGAACCGGTTCGGGTCGGCCAGCAGCCAGCTGTGGTTGCCGGGCACGGTGACCACCTCGGGTCCGCCCAGGGCGATGACCAGCGACTCCGCGCACGCCCAGGGGATCACGGTGTCGTCCCGGCCCCAGACGATCACGATCGGCAGGCCGCGGCCCTTGAGCTCCTCGAGCTCCTCGGACAGGTTGGCGTCGCGGGCCAGCCGGCCCACCCGCCACAGCGTGCCGGGGTGCAGCAGGAAGTTCGGCACGGCGTCGGCCGCGATCACCGGCATCACCCGGGTGAAGGAGCGCACCGAGATCGCGTGCGCGGCCAGGTGCAGGCCCCAGTCCCACACCGGCCGGTCGGACATCAGGACCGGCAGCTCGCCCCGGCGGGCCCAGACCGACCCGCCGATCGAGTTGATCAGCACCAGCTGGCCCACGAGCTCCGGGTGGTCGTGGGCGGTCCGCAGCGCCACCCCGCCGCCGAAGGAGTGCCCGGCCAGGGTGACCGGCTCCTCGGTCCCGAGCTCGCGCAGGAACGCCGCCACCCACGCGGCGTACCCCTCCAGGCTGAACGCCGCGGCGGGGAGTGCGGCGGTGCCGCCGAACCCCGGCAGCGCCGGTGCGACCACCCGCACCCCGCGCCCGACGAGACGCTCGAGCCCGTGCCGGTAGGTGCGGTGGGAGAGCCCCCAACCGTGCAGGAACACCACGGTGGGTCCGCTGCCCGCGACGCCGTACGACGTGTCACGTCCGTCGACCAGGAGGTGCCTCCAGGTAATGCCGATGCTCATCTCGGCCTCCCGTTCCAGGAGCCGAGCCCTCCTGCCCCGAGTGTGTCGTGCCCCGCGAGCGGCGGGTGGGACCCAAGGTCACCAGATGCAGGTCCGGTGGACCCGTCAACCGGTCAGGAAGCCGAGACAGGAGTGCATGGTGCGCAGCGAGGGGTAGTCGTCCTCCTCGATCCGCCGTCCGGTCGAGCTGCTCAGCTGCTCGACGAAGGACAGGAAGTCCAGCGAGTCCAGCTCCAGCTCGGTGCGCAGCACCGCGTCGTCGCCGAGCGCCTCGAGGTCGGCGTCCGGGACGATCCGGAGCAGGGCGGTGCTGACGGCGGCGCGGGCGTCGTGCTCGTTCACAGGTCCTCCGGGTGCTGGAGCAGGTCGTCGACGGTGGCGAGGAACCGGCCGCCGGTGAAGCCGTCCGTGGCGCGGTGGTCGGCCGCGAGGGTGGCCACGGTCAGGGGGCGGACGCCGAGCAGCCCGTCGATCGCCCACGGCCGCTCCGCGACCCGGCCGAACCCGACCAGCGCCACCTGGGGCGGGTAGATCACCCCGTGCACGGACTCCACGCCCTGGTCGCCGAGGTTGGTGACGGTGAGGGTGGGGTCGCTGAGCTCGGCGCGGTGCAGTCGCCCGGCGCGCGCCCGGGTGACCAGGTCGCGCATGCCGGCCATCAGCGCCACCACGTCGAGCCGGTCGGCGTCGTGCAGTGCCGGCGCCACCAGCCCGCCGCCGCGCAGGGAGACCGCGACCCCGACGTGCACCCCGGCGCCCGGGCGGAACGCGTCGTCGACCCAGAACCCGTTGAGCTCGGGCACCCGGGCGGCCGCGAGCGCGGTCGCCTTGAGCAGCAGCGCCGCCGGCACCAGCCGCTCGGCCACGGGCAGGTCCCGGTTGCGCTCCCGCATCCAGGCCACCGCCCGGCCCAGGTCCACGGTGGCGGTCAGGTAGTAGTGCGGGATCTCCCGCTTCGAGCGGGCCATCACCGTGGCGATCTGGTGGCGCATCGCGGCCCGCCGGTCCTCGCCCGCCGCGGCCGGGACCCGCTCGGCGCCCGGAGCCGGCTCGGCGGCGGGAGCCGGCTCGCTCGGTGCGGCCGCAGCGGCGGCGCGCACGTCCGCGGCGCGCACGGGGCCGCGCCCGGTCGTCGGGACCCGCTGAAGGTCGACGCCCAGCTGGTCGGCCAGCGCGCGGGCGTACGGCGTGACCCGGCGCGGCGCCGGCTCCGGGTGGGCCGCGGCCCGGGACACGTCCGCGCGGGTGATCGCCCCGCCCCGCCCGGTGCCGGTGATCGTGGCGAGGTCGAGGCCGAGCCGTTCGGCCTCGCGGCGCACCGAGGGCGAGCTGACCCGCAGCCCCGGCGGCACCCTGCGGTGGGCGGGCTCGCGCCGCGCCGGATGCCCTGCCGGCCGCTCGCCCGGAGTCGCCACCGGAGCCTCGGCCGGGGCCGCCGGAGCCGGAGCCTCAGCCGGAGCCGGAACCGGGACCGGTTCCCCGGCGGCCGCCGTCTCGGGCTCCCCGAGCGTCGCCAGCACCGCGCCGACCGGGACCCGGGTGCCGGGCTCGACGACGAGCCGGTCCACGACCCCGTCGGCGAAGCTCTCCACCTCGACCGCGGCCTTGGAGGTGTCGACGACGGCCAGGATGTCGCCCTTGCGCACGGCGTCGCCGGGCTTGACCAGCCACTCCAGCAGCGTCCCCTCGTCCATGTCCGCGCCCAGCGACGGCATCGTGAAGTCGCTCATCGCCTCACTCCCAGGTCCGTCGGGCGGCCGCCGCGATGGTGTCCGGCTGCGGCAGCGCCGCCTCCTCGAGGTGCCGCGGGTAGGGCAGCGGCACCTCGGCGGTGCAGACCCGCTCCACCGGCGCGTCGAGCGCGAAGAAGGCCTGCTCGGTGATCCGGGCGCTGATCTCGGCGGCGAGGCTGCCGGTGCGCCAGCCCTCGTCGACCACGACCGCCCGGTGGGTGCGCCGCACCGAGGCCATCAGCGTCGCGTCGTCCAGCGGCCGCAGGGAGCGCAGGTCGACGACCTCGGCCGAGCGGCCCTCGGCGGCCAGCAGATCGGCCGCGGCCAGGGCCTTGGGCACGCAGCCGCCGTACGCCACGATCGTGACTGCGTCGCCGGCGCGCCGCACCGCCGCCCGCTCGAGCTCGACCGGCCCGTCGGGCAGCGGGCCCGAGGAGTTGTAGAGCGACCCGTGCTCGAAGATCAGCACCGGGTCGGGGTCCGCGAGCGCCGGGGCCAGCATCCCGCGGGCGTCGGCGACCGTCGCCGGGGCGAGCACCCGCAGGCCGGGGATGCTGGCGTACCACCCCTCCAGGCTGTGCGAGTGCTGGGCGGCCAGCTGCCGCCCGGCGCCGGTGGTCATCCGGATCACCAGCGGCACGTTGAACTGCCCCCCGGACATGTGCAGCAGCGAGGCGGCGTTGTTGAGGATCTGGTCCAGCGCGAGCAGGCTGAAGTTGACCGTCATCACCTCGACGATCGGCCGCATGCCGTTGAGCGCGGCCCCGATCCCGGCGCCGACGAACCCCGACTCCGACAGCGGGGTGTCCCGGATCCGGTCCGGCCCGAACTCCTCGAGCAGCCCCAGGCTCACCGCGAAGCTGCCGCCGTAGCTGCCGACGTCCTCGCCCATCAAGAACACCCGCTCGTCGGCGCGCATCGCCTCCCGGATGGCCTCGCGCATCGCCTCGCGGTAGGTCGTGGTCGCGCCCGTGGTGGGGGCCGCGGTGGCGGCGGGGGCGCTCATGCCAGGCCGTCCGCGGCCACGCCGCCGGGGCTGGTGACGAAGCGGGTGAGCTCGTCGACCGGCTCCAGCGGTCCCTCCTCCGCGGTGGCCACCGCCTCCGCGAGCAGGTCGGCCACCTCCTTCTCGAGGTCGGCGAGCGCGTCGTCGTCGAGCTGGTCCTCGGCCCGCATCCGCTCCTGGAGTGCCGGGATCGGGTCGTGGGCGCGCCAGGCGGCGATCTCGTCCTTGGTGCGGTAGCGGTCGGGGTCGTACATCGAGTGCGCCCGGAACCGGTAGGTCCGCAGCTCCAGGAACACCGGCGCCCCGCCGCCGCGCACCTCCTCGGTGGCCCGGGTGGCGGCCTCCTCGACCGCGAGCACGTCCATGCCGTCGACCGCCCACGCGGTCATGCCGTACGACGAGGCCCGCAGCGCCAGGTCGGTCTGGGCGTGCTCCTTGGCGAGCGCGGTGCCCATCGCGTAGCGGTTGTTCTCGCAGCAGAACAGCACCGGCAGCCGCCAGAGCGCGGCGAGGTTCATCGCCTCGTGGAACTCGCCCTCGGCCACCGCCCCGTCGCCGAAGAAGCAGGCGGTGACCGGGTCCGAGCCGCCGGTGGTCGAGCCCCGCATCCGGTCGGCCAGCGCCAGCCCGATCGCCAGCGGGATCCCGCCGGCCACCACGGCGTTGCCGCCGAGGAAGCGGGTGCCGGCGTCGAAGAGGTGCATCGATCCGCCGCGGCCGCGGCTGCACCCGGTGCTGCGGCCGAACATCTCGGCCATGATCGCCGCGACCGGTACCCCGCGGGCCAGCGCGTGTCCGTGCTCGCGGTAGGTCGAGACGACCGCGTCCTCGGGCCGCAGCGTCGACATCACCCCGGTGGCGACCGCCTCCTCCCCGACGTAGAGGTGCAGGAAGCCCCGGATCCGGGTGGCGCTGTAGAGCTCGGCGCAGACCTCCTCGAACCGGCGGATCAGCAGCATCGTGCGCAGCAGCTGCCTCCGGTGGGTGGCGGTGACGCGCTCCTCCAGCAGGCTCATGACGGGCGCTCCAGCGTGGACAGGTCGCCCTCGGGCAGACCGAGCTCGCGGGCCTTGAGCAGCCGGCGCATCACCTTGCCGCTGCTGGTGTGCGGCAGGTGCTGGTCGAAGTCGATCTCCTTGGGCGCCAGCCCGCCGAGCCGGTGCCGCCCGAAGGCCAGCAGGTCCAGCCGCAGGTCCTCGGAGGGCTCGAACCCCGGCCGCAGCGTCACGAACGCCTTGACCAGCTCGCCGGCGACCGGGTCCGGCTTGCCGATCACCCCCGCCTCGACCACCGCCGGGTGCTCCATCAGCACGGTCTCGACCTCGAACGGCCCGATCAGGTGGCCGGCGGACTTGATCACGTCGTCGGCGCGCCCGACGAACCAGAACCAGCCGTCCTCGTCGACCCGGGCGAGGTCGCCGCTGAGGTACCACCCGCCGGCGAAGCAGGAGCGGTAGCGCTCCTCCTCGCCCAGGTAGCCGCGGAACATCGAGGGCCACCCGGGGCGCAGCGCGAGCTCGCCGGTGACGCCGGGCCCGGCGACGGTGGTGCGGCCGTCGCTGACCAGCGCCCGCCCGTCCTCGCCGCGCACCAGCACCGCGGCCTCGACGCCCGGCACCGGCCGGCCCATCGAGCCGGGCCGGATCTCCATGCCCGGGTAGTTGCTGACCATGATCGCGCCGGTCTCGGTCTGCCACCAGTTGTCGTGCACCGGCAGCCCGTAGGTGTCGCGGGCCCACAGCACGACCTCGGGGTTGAGCGCCTCGCCGACGCTGGCGATGTGCCGCAGCGACGACAGGTCGTGCGCGCGCGCCGGCGCGGCGCCGTACTTCACGAGCATCCGCAGCGCGGTCGGCGCGGTGTACCAGACGTCGACCCGCTGCTCCTCCAGCAGCCCGTACCACGCCCGCGGGTCGAACTCGCCGGCGTAGGTCACCACCGTGCAGCGGTGGGTGAGCGGCGCGACGATGCCGTACGACGTGCCGGTCACCCAGCCGGGATCGGCGGTGCACCAGAACACGTCACCGGCCTGCAGGTCCAGCGCGAACCGGGCCGTGGCGTGGTGCGCGACCACCGCCTCGTGCACGTGCACCGCCCCCTTCGGGCGGCCGGTGGTGCCGCTGGTGAAGTGCAGCAGGGCCGGCTCCTCGGGCCGGGTCGGCGCGATCTCCAGGTCGTCGGTCACCAGCGCCATCGCGGCGGTCAGGCTGCCGGCGCGCTCGTCGGGCGGCTCGCCGGTCACCAGCACGTGCGCGAGGTCGGGCAGGTCGCCGAGCAGGCCGGCGCCCTTGCGGCGGTAGAGCGAGGGGGTGGTGATCAGCACCCGGGCGCCGCTGAGGAGCAGCCGCTGCCGGATCGGCTCGGGGCCGAAGGAGGAGAACAGCGGCGCGAACACCGCGCCGGCCTTCAGCGTGCCCAGCGCCGCGACGTACTGCTCGGGCTGGCGGCCCAGTAGCGTCACCACCCGGTCGCCGCGCCGGATCCCGAGCTCGTCGAGCACCCGGGCGAACCGGTTGGTCTCGCGGCGCAGCAGGTCGTAGCTCAGCGACGCCACGGTGCCGTCCTCCTCGACGCAGCGC
The DNA here is from genome assembly GCF_013409645.1 of Nocardioides panaciterrulae. Classification (NCBI taxonomy): domain Bacteria; kingdom Bacillati; phylum Actinomycetota; class Actinomycetes; order Propionibacteriales; family Nocardioidaceae; genus Nocardioides; species Nocardioides panaciterrulae. The sequence goes on from NZ_JACCBG010000001.1 coordinate 265,561, forward strand.
AGCGCGACCTGGTCGCCGTGGCCGGCCAGCACGTGGCGGTCGACCGCCTCGTGGGCGATGTTGAGCCCCCGGCCGCCGGGCAGGCCGGACAGCTCGCGCCGGGCCTGCTCCCAGCTGAAGCCGCGGCGGAGCTCGTCGTACGTCGGACGGGTGCTCAGGTGGGACACGGCGGCTCCTCGGGCTCGGTGCTCACGGCTGGGGGCTCACGGCTGGGTGCTCACGGGGCGTCAACCGGCGGCGGTGCCGTGCCGGTCGCCGGGGGCGAGGTGGGCGAGGAACCAGTCGCGCGCGAGGACCGCGACCTGCTCGAGGGTGCCGGGCTCCTCGAAGAGGTGGGTGGCCCCGGGCACCACGACCAGGCTCGCGTCGGGCAGCTGCCGCTGGGCGAGCCGGTTGAGCCGGAGCACCTCGGTGTCCCGGCCACCGACGAGGAGCAGCGTCGGGGTGTGCACCCGGGGGAGCTGCTCGGCCAGGTCGGGGCGGCCGCCGCGCGAGACGACGGCCGAGACCCGGAGCAGCGGGTCGCCGGCCGCGGTGAGCGCCGCGGCGGCGCCGGTGCTGGCGCCGAAGAGCCCCAGCGGCAGCTGCGTGCAGCCCGGCTGCTGCCGCAGCCAGCGGCAGGCGCCGGCGAGCCGGTCGGCCAGGAAGCCGATGTCGAAGACCAGCCGGCGGTCGCCGTCCTCGCGGGCGGTGAGCAGGTCCATCAGCAGGGTGCCCAGGCCGGCGGCGCCCAGCACCTGTGCCACCTGCTGGTTGCGCGGGCTGAGCCGGCTGCTGCCGCTGCCGTGCGCGAACGCCACGATCCCGACCGGGTCGGGCGGCAGGTCGAGCAGGCCCGCGAGCGGACGGTCCGCGCCGGTGACCGGGATCGCGACGTCCCGGCGCCGGGTCTGCTCGCGCACGGTCGCCGCGCTGGGCCAGGTGGCCGCCTGCAGCAGCGCGGTGACCTCGGCGTCGCTGGTCTGCCCGAAGTGGCGGTAGGCCTGGCCCACCGCCCAGAACTCCGCCGGCTGGTCCAGGCAGACGACCTCGTCGGCGATCTGGCTCAGCGCCGTCACGGCCTGGTGGGCGGCGACCGGCACCGCGAGCACGACCCGGGCGGCGCCGTGTGCGCGGGCCACCTGGCAGGCGGCGCGCGCGGTGGCCCCGGTGGCGATGCCGTCGTCGACGACCAGCGCGATCCGGCCCGAGAGCGGCTGGCGGGGCGCCACGCCGCGCCACCGACGGACCTGCTCCTCGAGCTCGGCGGCTCCCCGCCGTTGCAGGGCGTCGAGCTCGGCGGGGCCGAGGCGGGCCGCGGCGACCACGTCGGGATTGACCACCACCACGCCGTCCTCGCCGACCGCGCCCGCCGCGAGCTCCGGCTGGAAGGGCACGCCGAGCTTGCGCACGCATAGCACGTCCAGCGGGGCGCGCAGCGCCCGGGCCACCTCGAACGCGACCGGCACGCCGCCGCGGGGCAGGCCCAGCACCACGACGTCGGCGCCACGATGCCGCTCGAGCGCGCGCGCCAGCCGGCGACCGGCGTCCTCGCGGTCCTCGAACATCATGGGGCCACGCTGCGCGGGCCCCCACGCGGTCGGTAGGGACGTTGGGCCCGCCGAGGGTCACCTGCGCCGGCGGCCCCGCCGCCCCGCCACCCCGCCACGTTTGGACGGCCCGGGCCGTCGGTGGGAGCGCCGAGTCGGCGCATGTTGACGCCCGGGCGCGCGGGCTGCGGGTCAACATCCGCCGACTCGGGGTGCGGGGTGCGTCAACCTGCGCCGACTCGGCGTGCGGGGGGCGTGCCGGGCGGGCTGCGTCAGCGGGGGCGGGCGGCGATCGGCACGGTCTGCTCGTCGTACGACGGGTGGCGCGGCGCGGGCCGGCCCGGGAGCCAGAGGGTGAGCCGGGCTCCGCCGGCGGGGGACGCGCCGGCCGCCACCGAGCCGGCGTGCCGCGAGGCGACCGCCCGGACGATGGAGAGGCCGAGCCCGGAGCCGGGCATCGACCGGGACTCCTGGGAGCGGTAGAAGCGGTCGAAGACGTGCGGCAGGTCGGCGTCGGCGATGCCGGGGCCGGCGTCGTCGACGGTGAGCACGCCGTGGTCGAGGCTGACCGTGACCGTGCCGCCCGCGGGGCTCCACTTCGCGGCGTTGTCGAGCAGGTTGGTCACCGCGCGCTCCAGGGCCGCGGGCTCGCCCTCGACCCACCACGGGCTGGTGCGCACCTCGAAGGTGACGCCGGGAGCGCGGCGGCGGACCCGGCCGACCGCGCGGTCGGCGACCTCGGAGAGGTCCACCTCCTCCACGACGTGGGTGAGCGGCTCGTCCCGGGCGAGCTCGACGAGGTCGCCGATCAGCGTGGTCAGCTCCTCGATCTGGGCGCGGACGTCGTCGAGCAGCTCGGCCCGGGCCTGCGGCGGCAGCGCCGGCCCGCCGGCTCCGCCCGGGGCGGCGGAGTCGTCGATCTGGGCCAGCAGGTCCAGGTTGGTGCGCAGCGAGGTCAGCGGGGTGCGCAGCTCGTGGCCGGCGTCGACCACCAGCTGGCGCTGCCGGTCGCGGGAGGCGGCCAGCGCGGTGAGCATCATGTTGAACGCGGTGGCCAGCCGGGCGATCTCGTCGTCGCCCTCGACCGGCAGCGGGGTGAGGTCCTCGGTGCGGGCGATGTGCTCGACGGCGCCGGTGAGGCGGCGTACCGGTCTCAGGCCGTTGCGGGCCACACCCCAGCCGGCCATCGCGGCCGCGATCACCCCGGCCGCGCCGAAGAGCAGCATCACCCAGCCGAGCCGCTCGAGCACCCGCTGCTGGGAGTCCAGCGGCTGGGCGATCACCAGCGCCTGGCCGGGGACCGTGGTCGGCACCGCGACCATCCGGTAGTCCCGGCCGCCGGAGGAGACGGTGCGCAGGCTGGTGCCCGAGCGGCCGTTCGCGACGGCGAGCTCGGCGCTGCTGACCGGGAGCTTCGGGCCCTGGTCGAGCACGATGCCGTGGCCGCTGCTGTAGAGGAACCCGATCCGCACGTCGGAGGCGCCCAGCGCCCAGGACGGCAGCCGGTAGCTGTCGGTGATCTGCGCCAGCGCGTCCGAGCGCGCCGCGGACGTGGCCCGCTGGACCAGCGAGTCGTCGAGGGTCGACTGCAGCTGCATCCGCACGGTGACGTAGGCGCCGACCGCGACGAACGCGACCGCCAGGCCGACCGCGAAGGTCGTCAGCAGCGTCACCCGGCTGGCCAGCGAGCGCCGGTAGTGCCAGCGGCGCTCCTCGGCGGCCGGCGCCGCCGGGGCCGGGGCCGGAGGCGGGGTCGGCACCACCGGGGCCACCGGGCCGCCCGGGCCCTCCGGGCCGGCGGCCGCCGGGCCCGCCGCGGGCGGCGAGACGGGCGGGCGCGGGGGCGGGGGCGGGGTCGGGGGTGGGGGCCCGGGAGGCGGCGGCAGTGAGCTCATGACTCCTTCAGCACGTAGCCGACACCGCGCACGGTGTGGATCAGTCGAGGTTCGTCGGCGGCCTCGGTCTTGCGGCGCAGGTAGCCGACGTAGACCTCCAGCGAGTTCGCGGTGGTCGGGAAGTCGTAGCCCCAGACCTCCTCGAGGATGAACGAGCGCTCCAGCACCCGGCGCGGCCGGCGCAGGAACATCTCCAGCAGCGTGAACTCGGTGCGGGTCAGCTCGATCAGCCGGTCGCCGCGGAGCACCTCGCGGGTGCCGATGTCCATCCGCAGGTCGGCGAACGCGAGCACCTCGTCGGCGTCCTCTTCGGGCACCGACACGCGGCGCAGCAGCGCGCGCAGCCGGGCGAGCAGCTCCTGGAGCGCGAACGGCTTGGTGAGGTAGTCGTCGGCGCCGGCGTCGAGCCCCTCGACCCGGTCGCCGACCGCGTCGCGGGCGGTGAGCACCAGGATCGGCACGTCGTTGCCGGCGGTGCGCAGCGCCTTGGTGGTCTCGATGCCGTCCAGGCGCGGCATCATCACGTCCATCACGACCACGTCGGGGGCGCCGGTCCCGGCGGCGGCCAGCCCGGCCAGCGCCTCGGCGCCGTCGGAGGCGAGCGTGACGTCGTACCCGTTGAACTCCAGCGAGCGGCGCAGCGACTCCCGCACCGCCTTGTCGTCGTCCACGACGAGGACGCGGGGCCGGGGCAGGCTTCCCGGGCTGGACGAGGCGCTGGTGGTCACGACCCCACTGTGCCAGCCCAGGCTGAACCGTGTCTGAGAACGCGGCGCCGGCCGTGTCCTCCCGGAAGTCCTACAGGAACCGGCGCGCCGCCTGGGCGGCCCGGGCGCCGTACCCGCCGCCGAACAGGCAGGCGTGCACCAGCAGCGGGTGCAGCTGGTGCAGCGGCGTGCGGTCCTGCCAGCCGTCGGCGAGCGGGGCGGTCTCGGCGTAGGCCTCGAGCGCGCGGGGCAGCTGCGGCAGCCCGAACAGCGCCAGCATCGCCAGGTCGGTCTCCCGGTGCCCGCCGTGGGCGGCGGGGTCGATGACGTGGGCCGCGCCGTCCCCGCCCCAGAGCACGTTGCCGTTCCACAGGTCCCCGTGCAGCCGGGCCGGCCCCTCCTCCGGCACCAGGTCCGGGAGCCGGCGGGCGACCGCCTCGATCACGCCGGCGTCCTCGGGCTCGAGGTGGCCGCGGTCGCGGGCCAGCTTGAGGTAGGGCAGCACCCGCCGGGTCGCGTAGAACTCCGCCCACGTGCCGGCCGGCCGGTTGGGCAGCGGCAGCGTGCCGATCCAGCCGTCCCGGTCCAGGCCGTACGACGGGGCGCCGGCCGCGTGGGTGCGGGCCAGCGCGCGGCCGAAGGCGCTGGCGGCGTCGGGGGTGGTCCGGCCGGGCTCGACCCACGCCAGGATCAGGCACTCGTGGTCGACCGCGAGCACCTCGGGCACGGCCAGTCCGTCGGCCTCGGCCAGCCAGCGCAGTCCGCGCGCCTCGCTCTCGAAGAAGTCCTCGGGCGGGTGCGGCAGCGTCTTCATCAGCGCGCTGCTGCCGTTGGACAGCCGCAGCCGCGTGGCGGTGGCGACGTCGCCGCCGGCCACCGGGGCCGTGGCCACCACCGCGGCGCCGAGAAGCTCCTCGGCGCGGCGGGCGACCAGCGGCAGCCGGGTCACCTCGACCTGCTCCCCGGCGGGTCGGCCCGGTGCCCGGCCAGCACGAGGGCCAGCCGGTCCACCAGGGACGCGGCGGTGCGCTCGACCATGGTGAGCACCTCCTCGAAGCCGTCGGACCCACCGTAGTACGGGTCCGGCACCTCGCCGCCGGGTTCCTGCGGATCGAAGTCGCGGAACAGCCGCACCCGCTCCCGCCGGCCGCTGACCGGGTCGGCGAGGTCGGCGAGGTCGGCGAGGTTCTGGCGGTCCATGGCCAGCGCCAGGTCCAGCTCGTCGAGCCAGGCCGGCTCGAACCGGCGGGCCCGGTGCCGGCTCGCGTCGTACCCGGCGTGGGTCAGCGTCGCGGCGGCCCGGTCGTCCATCGGGTTCCCGACGTGCCAGCCGCCGGTGCCCGAGCTGGTGAGCGTCACCCGGTCGGCGAGGCCGGCCTCGGCGACGCGCTCGGCCAGCACCACGTGGGCCATCGGCGAGCGGCAGATGTTGCCCAGGCAGACCAGCGCGATCCGGTACTCGCCGGGCGTGCGGGGCGGGGGCAGGTCGGCCATCACGCGCTCACCGGTCGGCACCGAGCAGGCCGTCCATCACCCAGCCGACGATCGTGATCACGACCGCCCCGCCCAGCGCCGGCCAGAACCCGTCGACGTGGAAGCCGATGCCCAGAGCTCCGGCCAGCCACGCGGTCAGCCCCAGCATCGCGGCGTTGATCACGAGCAGGAACAGCCCGAGCGTGAGGATGATGAACGGGATCGACAGGATCTGCAGCACCGGCTTCACGAACGAGCTGACCGCGCCGAGGATCACCGCCACCACCAGCAGCGGCACCACCTTGCCGGACAGGTCGCCGTGCCGCGGCGCGAACCAGATGCCCTCGAAGAGCCAGGCCGCGACGGCCAGCGCGACGGCGGTGCTGATCAACCACGAGACGAAACGCACGGGGCCCACCCTAGAGCCGCACGTCGAGTTGGGCCCCCACCGTGTTGAGTTGGGCCCCCCGCCGTGTTGAGTTGGGCCCGCCGCCGCGTCGAGTTGGGCCCGCTGCCGGGTCGAGTTGGGCCCGCTGCCGGGTCGAGTTGGGCCCGCTGCCGGGTCGAGTTGGGCCCGCCGCCGTGTTGATTTGGGCCCCCCGCCGGCGCGAGCCCCGGCCGCGCCGCGCTCGGTGCGCCGGAAGGGCCGGTTCGACGTCACGGGTTAGCCTCCCCGTCGTGGTTCCGGTCGGTGGCGTGGGCGTGATGCTGCTCGGCATCGCGCTCTCCGGCGTGGTCTGCCTGCTGCTCGCGCTCGGGCTGCGGCGACGGCTGGGGACGGTGACGGCGTTCGCCCTCGCGGGGTTCCTGTGGTCGCTGGTGGTCATCGCGTGCGTGACGCTGGTCCCGGCCAACGGCGCGCCCGGGATCGTGTACGCCGACCAGCGCCAGCCGGGCTGCTCGTGGGACATCGGCGGCCCGGCCCCCGACGGCTTCTGGATCATCGCCAGCGGCCAGCGGGCGCTCAACACCGCGCTGTTCGTGCCGTCCGGCGCGCTGCTGGTGGTGGCGGCCGCGCGGTGGCGGGCGGCCCGGTGGCTGGTGCCCGCGGGCCTGGTGATGCTGGCCGCCTACTCCGCCGGGATCGAGCTGACCCAGCTGGTGCTGGCCCGGCTGGACCGCGCCTGCGACGTCACCGACGTCGTCGACAACGTCACCGGGGCGGCGCTCGGCGTCGCCGCCGGCCTGGTGCTCGCGCTGGTGCTGCGCCCGTGGCGGGCGCGGTCGCGCCGCTGGTGACACCGCCGGTGACCCGCACCACTAACCTGCTGCGCATGAGCACCGAGCAGACCCCGACTCCCCGCCCGAACATCGGCGCGATCCCGCCGTACGTCGCAGGGAAGCCGCCGACGGTCCGCCCGGGGATGGTGTCCTACAAGCTCTCCTCGAACGAGAACCCCTACCCGCCGCTGCCCGGCGTGGTCGAGGCCGTGCAGCAGGCCGTGGGCTCGATGAACCGCTACCCCGACATGGGGTCCGCCTCGCTCTACCAGGCCCTCTCGGACCGGCTCGGCGTGCCGGTCGACGACCTGTCGCTGGCCACCGGCTCGGTCGGGCTGATCTACCAGCTCGTGCAGGCCTTCTGCGAGCCCGGCGACGAGGTCGTCTACGCGTGGCGCTCGTTCGAGGCCTACCCGATCGCGGTCACCGCGGCGGCCGCGACCTCGGTGAAGGTGCCGGTGCTCCCCGACGGCCGCCACGACCTCGACGCGATGGCCGCGGCGGTCACCGACCGGACCCGGATCGTGCTGGTCTGCACGCCGAACAACCCCACCGGTCCGGCGGTCACCCGGGCCGAGCTCGACGCGTTCCTGGCCAAGGTGCCCCCGCGGGTGCTGGTCGTGGTCGACGAGGCCTACCTGGAGTTCGTCCGGATGGCCGACCCGGTCGACGGGCTCGCGACGTACCGCCGGCACCGCAACGTGGTGCTGACCCGCACGTTCTCCAAGGCCTACGGGCTGGCCGGCTTCCGGGTCGGGTACGCCGTGGCGCCGGAGCCGATCGCGGGCGCGTTGCGGGCGGTCTCGCTGCCGTTCGGCGTCTCCACGGTCGCCCAGGTCGCGGCGATCGCCTCGCTCGAGCGCGAGGCCGAGCTGCTCGAGCGGGTCGAGGCGCTGGTCGCCGAGCGCACCCGGGTGGTCGACGGCCTGCGCGCGGCCGGCTGGGACGTGCCGGAGGCGCAGGGCAACTTCGTGTGGTTCGACCTCGGGGAGCGGACCCTGGACTTCGCGGCCGCCGCCGACGAGCTCGGCATCGTGGTCCGCCCGTTCGCCGGCGAGGGGGTCCGGGTCTCGATCGGTGAGGACGAGGCCAACGACCGGCTGCTCAAGCTGGCCCAGGAGTTCCCGCGCTGAGGGGCTGCGGGAGTCCCCGGCCAGCCGGGGAAACTCGCGCTTGAGGGCCGTTGCAACGCCCATCAAGCGAGGGAATCCCCGGTCAGCCGGGTACTCCTGCAGCCGCCGGGTCCCCCGGCTCGACCGGCTCGGCCGGCACGGCCGGGCGCCGGTCCATCTCCCGCCAGCGCGGGTCCAGGGCGGGCAGCATGGTGACCGCGAAGTACGCCGCGCCGCAGGCCAGGAGCGCCACCGTGAGGCCCCAGGTGCTGACCAGCACGCCGCCGAGCAGGCCACCGAAGGGCATCAGCGCGAAGCACATCGCGGTGGACAGCGAGGTCACCCGGCCCATCAGCGCGGAGGGGATCCGCTCGAAGATCACCGCGCCGAGCACCGGGTTGATGAAGCCGCCGGTGACGCCGGCGACCACCGCGACCGCCAGCACCGCCCACAGCGGGGAGCCGTGCACGAGCACGACGAAGCGGGGCGCGCCCCCGATCAGGAACGCGAACAGGTAGGTCTTGAATCGCGGCAGTCGCGTCCCCCACGCCGCCGCCATCAGCGCACCGCAGACGGACGCGCCGCTGAAGACCGCGAACAGCAGGCCGATCGCGCCGGCGCCGCCACCGCTCTCCTTCGCCCACACCGGCACCAGCAGGCTGGCGTAGGCCAGGTCGAGCAGGTTGGTCAGCGCCACCATCACCGCGATGCCGATCAGGACGCGGTCACCGCGCAGGAACTGCCAGCCCTCGCGGAGCTGGGTGAGGTAGCCCGCCGGGGTCTCGACGGCGTCGTCCGCGACCACCGGGCCCGGGACCGGCCGGCTCGCGTCCGGCCGGCCCGGGACCGGCCGGCCCGCGTCCGACCGGCTCGGCAGCGGGCGGGTCGCCCAGGCGAGCACGAGCGCGGAGAGCCCGAAGCTGATCGCGTCGACCACCAGCGCGTCGGCCGGGCCGATGAGCGCCACCAGCCCGCCGGCGAAGGCCGCCCCGAGCATCGAGGCGGTCCGCTCCACGGTGGCGGACAGGCCGGTGGCCCGCTCCATCGGCACCGCCGCCTGCTCGACCAGGTGCGGGACCAGGGCGGTCTTCGCCCCGTCACCGGGGCCGCGGAGGGCGCCGGCGAGGGCGACCAGCAGCAGGAACACCGGGAAGCTCAGCCAGCCGACGGCGTACAGCGCCGGGATGGCGCTGACCGCGACCAGGCTGGCGACGTCGCAGCCGATGCTGACCCGCCGGGCCCCGAGCCGGTCGATGATCGGTCCGCCGAGGACCTTGAGGATGACCAGCGGCGTCATCTCCGCGAACGCCACGAGGCCGGTCTCGGTGGCGCTGCCGGTCGTGGTCAGCACGAACCACGGCAGCGCGATCATCGAGACCCGGGTGCCCACGAGCGAGACGCCCTGGGCGGTGAGGAACCCGTAGAGGGGCTTGCGGGTGCTCATCGACGCTCTCCTTCAGTGATGCTCGCGGCCTCGGTGGAGGTCTCGGGTCCGGTGGTGGTCGGGGGTTCGGTGGGGAGGGTGCCGGGGCGCGGGAACGCGTGGATGACCAGCGCGACATCGGCGACCTCGTCCTCGTCCTCGTCGGCCTCCTCCCACCCGCGGACCAGGTCGAAGAGGACCGCGATCAGCTCCTCGGTGCGCCGCGGCGTGAGCCGGAGGCCGAAGTCGCTCAGCGTCGAGGCCGCGCGCCACCCCTCGGACAGCCGGCCGCGCTCCTCCATGGCCCGCTGCAGCCAGGCGGTGTGCTCGATCGCGACGGCCTGCTGGAAGGCGTCGAGGGCCTCGCGCCCGGACTCGTCCAGGTCGTTCCGGTCGATCCGCGTGGACTCGTGCGCGGCCTTCCACCACCGGTCCCGGGCGTTGCCGCGCCCGGCGTCCTCGACCACGAAGCCGTGCTGGGCCAGCTGGCGCAGGTGGTACGACGTGGCGCCGGTGTTCAGGCCGAGCTCGCGGGCCAGCGTGGTGGCCGTGGCCGGCCCCTCCTGCCGCAGCCGGCCCAGCATCCGCAGCCGCGCGGGGTGGGTCAGCGCCTTGAGCTGGCTGGGCGTCGGGGTGATCGAGGTGAGGTCCACGCCCTCACGATAAACCGCAAAGAACTGTTTGCAAAGAGGTCTTTGCTAACTGGTCTAGAGGCGTGCGGCGGCCGCCTCCGCGTGCGCCTTGATCCCCAGCAGCATCCGGCGCTCCATCAGCGCGTGCGGCAGCTCCAGCCCGAGGTAGTAGGCCAGCGCCCGCGGCTCCCGGTCCACGTGGGAGCGCGCGACCAGCCGGCACGAGCCGTCCCGGTCGGGCTGCACGAGGTAGGCGCCCCAGCCCTCGATGACCAGCGCGCGGGGCGGGTCGACCTCGGCGAGGCGGGTGGCGACCCCGGGGAACAGCGTGAGCGGGTCGCCGACGCGGGCGTCCTGCCACTCGGGGTGCACCCGGGTCGCGGTGTGCAGCCGGCAGCCGGCGAGGTTCTCCAGCCAGTCGTAGGAGTAGAACCCGGCCTTGTCCTGGCCGATCTGCACCAGCCAGCGCCACACCTCCTCGGCGGGCGCGTCGACGCGCACCGCGCGGGTGGCGACGCTCAGCGGCCGCCGGTCGGCGTCCCCTGGGTAGCGGGTCGCGCGCTCCGCCGGCGTGCTGCCCCAGTGCTGCAACCACGGCCGGACCAGGCCGGCGTAGACCCACGGCAGCGCCAGCGCCGCCGCGGTCACGGCCCACGCCGTACGCCGGGCCGGGGCGCCGCGGGCCCGGTCCGGCCAGCGTCGTACGGCGGCCACCGGGGCGACGAGCGCGGCCGCGGCCAGCACCAGCGGGCCGCCGGAGACGACCGTGAAGGCGCGGGCCAGGGACAGCGGGCCGGGGGTGCTCATGGACCGAGCCCATCGCGGTGCCGGGCGAAGCTCACAGAGTCGGACGTCCTCGGAGGGGGTAGGAGAGGGACATGAGCGAGGAGAAGCCGACCTTCATCACCGCGGGCGAGGAGTTCGACCGGGACATGACCTACATCCCGGACCGGATCACCCACGAGGCGCGCAAGCCCGAGCACGGACCGGTCGAGGGCGAGCTGTGGCCGGTCGAGCCGGGCCGCTACCGGCTCGTCGCCGCCCCGGCCTGCCCCTGGGCCAACCGGTCGCTCATCGTGCGGGCGCTGCTCGGCCTGGAGGACGTCCTCTCGGTCGGGCTGCCGGCGCCCACGCACGGTCCGGCCAGCTGGAACTTCGACCTCGACCCCGGCGGGGTCGACCCGGTGCTCGGCATCCACGAGCTGCGCGAGGCCTACGACGCGCGGTTCCCGGACTATCCGCGAGGCATCACCGTCCCCGCGGTGGTGGAGGTCGCGTCCGGCCACGTCGTCACCAACGACTTCCCGTGGATCACCCACGACCTGTTCTTCGAGTGGCGCGACCACCACCGCCCCGACGCGCCCGACCTGTGGCCCGACGACCTCCGCGAGGAGATGGAGGAGGTGATGGACCGGGTCTTCACCGACGTCAACAACGGGGTCTATCGGTGCGGGTTCGCCGGCTCCCAGGCCGCCTACGAGCGCGCCTACGATCGGCTGTGGGCGGCGCTGGACTGGCTCGAGGAGCGGCTCACCGACCGGCGCTACCTGATGGGCGACCGGCTCACCGAGGCCGACGTACGCCTGTTCACGACGCTGGCCCGCTTCGACGCGGTCTACCACAGCCACTTCAAGTGCAACCGCAACAAGCTCAGCGAGATGCCGGCGCTGTGGGGCTATGCCCGGGACCTGTTCCAGACCCGCGGTTTCGGCGAGACGGTGGACTTCGAGCAGATCAAGCAGCACTACTACGTCGTGCAGAGCGACCTCAACCCCTCCGGGATAGTCCCGAAGGGGCCGGACCCCTCGGGGTGGGCGAGCCCGCACGGCCGGGAGCGACTCGGGCCGTCCGGGGCCTAGTCCCCGGTGCCCGCCGGCGGGCCCGCGGCGCGCGCGAGGTTGCGCCCGATCCGCGCCGCCGCCCGCTGCACCTCGGGCGGGCCGAGGATGCGGAACGACGTACGCAGCGCGCCGAGCTGGTGGGCGTACCACTCCGGGTCGTCGGTGGAGCCGACCAGCCGGGAGCGGCCGGCGTCGAGCGGCTCGACCCGGCCGAGGCTGCGGGGGACCCAGCAGCGCACGTCCTCGGCGGCCGCGTCGACGACGACCTCGACCCGGTGGGTCCAGCCGTCGGCGAGGTGGTCCTCGACGACCCGCAGCGCGTCGAGGCCCTCGGGCGGCGCGAACGTCGCGTCGAGCGCGTCGAGCGTGAGCACCCGGTCGACCCGGAGCACCCGCTGCTCCCCGCTGTCGTGGGACCAGCAGAGGAGGTACCACCGGCCGTGGCGGGTGACCACCGCCCAGGGGTCCACCTCCAGCGCCACCTCGCGACCCGAGCCGGTGCGGTAGCCGACGCGGAGCCGCCGGGCGGCGGCGCACTCCTCGGCGAGGCGCACCGTGGTCGCGGGGTCCGGGCTGGTGGACTCGTGGGCGCGCCGGCCGGCGCGGAGCGTGCGCAGCGCGTCGGCGGGGCCAGCGACCGGCGCGGGCAGGGCCCGGACGATCTTGGCCAGCGCGCTGCCGACCGGGGTGGCGGGGTCCCCGGCCGCGTGGTCGCCCTCGAGGACCGCCATCACGAGCGCCAGCGCCTCGGTGGTCGTGAACATCAGCGGCGGCACCCGGTGGCCGCGGCCGAGGCGGTAGCCGCCGTACCGACCGCGCTCGGACTCCACCGGCACCCCGGCCGCGCGCAGCACCGCGACGTAGCGGCGGGCGGCGCGGTCGGAGACGCCCAGCCGGCGGCCCAGCCGCTCCGCGGTGATGCCCGGGCTGCCCTGCAGCAGCTCGAGGCAGACCAGCGCGCGGGCGGTCGGATTGGCCTCGTCCATGGCCCCAGACTGCCACGTCAACCGGATGCGATCCGTCCGGTTTCGGACCTACGGTCCTCACATGACCCTCATCGACACCCCGCCGTGGGAGCCTCCCGTCGCCGGCACCGAGGTCGAGCACCTCCTCGCCGCGCTCGACCGCCAGCGCGCGACCTTCCGCTGGAAGGCCGCCGACCTCGACCCCGCCGGGCTGCGCGTCCGGGTCGGTGCCTCCGCCGTGACCATCGGGGGCCTGCTGAAGCACCTCGCGTGGGTCGAGGCCTACTACTTCACGCTCAAGCTGTCCGGTGAGTCGCCGGGTGCGCCCTGGGAGGGCGTGGACTGGGACGCCACGCCCGACTGGGAGTGGACCTCGGCCGCGGAGGACTCGCCCGAGGAGCTGTATGCCCTGTGGGACGGCGCCGCGGCCCGCTCCCGGGCCGACCTCGAGGCCGCCCTGGCCGCGGGTGGTCTCGACCAGCCGGTGAACCTCGGGTGGCCCGACGGGCGGCGGCCCAGCCTGCGGCGGCTGCTCTTCGACCTGGTCGAGGAGTACGGCCGGCACACCGGCCACGCCGACCTGATCCGCGAGGCCGTGGACGGCCGGACCGGCGAGGACCCGCCGCGCGACTGGCGTCCCTGAGTCGGTCGGCCGCCGCGGCCCGGCGTACCTCCGCTCAGGTCGCGTCCGCCTCGGCCCGCCGTACCCCGGGGGTTGTCAGGGTGTTCTCTCGGTTGGGGGGCGTTGCAACGGCCCCCAACCGAGAGAGTCCCCGGCCAGCCGGGGATTCCCGCAGCGCGGCGCCGGCTCAGGTCGCGTCCGCCTCGGCCGCGGCCTTGAGCCGCACCAGCGTCTCCTCGATGCCCCGCCGGTTGCGGTCCGGGAAGCCGGTGATCTCGATGCCCTTGGCCCAGAACCGGTTGTAGCGGGAGTAGTCGAAGGTCTCGGTCACCCGGGTGCCGCCCTCGACCGGGGTGAGCTCGTAGCGCCAGCGGTGGCCGCCGAAGTGCCGCCAGGCGATCCGCCGGTCCTCCTCGAGCTCCACGACCCGGTTCCGGATCTTGTACGGCAGCCCGAACATCTTCATGTCCATGCCGAAGGTCGCGCCCTTGGTGAGCCGCGCGGGCCCGGAGATGGTGCCCTGCAGGGTGCCGGAGCCGTCGATCCGCGGGTGCTGGCGGGGGTCGGCCAGGATCGCGAAGACGACCTCGGGCGGCGCGGCGACGATGGTGCTGGCGGAGACCAGGCGAGTGCTCATGGGGCTCAATCTAGGTGCGGTCCGGTTGCCGGGCGGCGGGGCGCGGCGGCGGATTGGCGAGCCGCGGGGAGCCCCCGGTAAGTTGTGGGCAGCCCGTTGTGGCCCCGATCACAGCGCACCACCCCCGCGCCCCCGGTCGGATCCGACGTTCGGCCTGCGGAGACCCCGCGCCGCCGACGACCACGAAGGAGTGCACGTGACCCAGCAGCCCGGAAGCCCAGGCTTCGGCCCCGACCTCGCGGAGGTCTTCGGACCCTCCCAGAGCGACGGCGGCCCCGAGCTCGTCCAGCTCCTGACCCCCGAGGGCGAGCGCGTCGAGCACCCCGACTTCCGCTTCGACTCCGGGGACGTGCCCGAGGACGAGGCGATCCGCGGCTTCTACCGCGACATGGTCCTCACCCGGCGCATCGACACCGAGGCGACCGCGCTGCAGCGCCACGGCGAGCTGGGCATCTGGGCCCAGCTGCTCGGCCAGGAGGCCGCGCAGATCGGCGCCGGCCGCGCGCTGCGCCCGCAGGACTACGTCTTCCCGACCTACCGCGAGCACGGCGTGGCCTACTGCCGCGGCGTCGACCCGCTGAACCTGCTGGGCCTGTTCCGCGGCGTCGACCACGGCGGCTGGAACCCCAACGACAACAACTTCGGGCTCTACACGATCGTGATCGGCGCCCAGTGCCTGCACGCCACCGGCTACGCCATGGGCATGCAGCGCGACGGCGTCGTCGGCACCGGCGACCCCGACCGCGACGCCGCGGTGATCGCCCACTTCGGCGACGGCGCGTCCTCGCAGGGCGACGTCAACGAGGCGTTCATCTTCGCCGCCTCCTACAACGCGCCGGTGGTGTTCTTCTGCCAGAACAACCAGTGGGCGATCTCCGAGCCGATCGAGCGCCAGACCCGGATCCCGCTCTACCAGCGGGCGCTGGGCTTCGGCTTCCCCGGCATCCGGGTCGACGGCAACGACGTGCTCGCGACGTACGCCGTCACCCAGGCCGCGCTGCAGCGGGCCCGCGAGGGCCAGGGCCCGACGTTCGTGGAGGCCTACACCTACCGGATGGGTGCCCACACCACCACCGACGACCCGACCCGCTACCGGCTCTCCGACGACGTGGAGCACTGGAAGCTGAAGGACCCGATCGCCCGGGTCGAGGTCTACCTCAAGCGCAACGGGCTGGCCGAGGACGACTTCTTCGCGGCCGTCCGCACCGAGGCCGACGAGCTCGGCCACCACCTGCGCGAGGGCTGCCGGGCGCTGCCCGACCCGTCGCCGCTGAGCATGTTCGACCACGTGTACGCCGAGATGACCGACGAGCTCGCCGCGGAGCGGGACGGCTTCGCGGCGTACCTCGAGAGCTTCGAGGGGGCCCACTGATGGCCGGCAACGCGCAGCGGATCACGCTCGCCAAGGGCCTCAACATGGGCCTGCGGAAGGCGATGGAGGACGACCCCAAGGTCCTCATCATGGGCGAGGACGTCGGCAAGCTCGGCGGCGTCTTCCGCATCACCGACGGCCTGCAGAAGGACTTCGGCGAGGACCGGGTCATCGACAGCCCGCTCGCGGAGTCCGGCATCGTCGGCACCGCGGTCGGGCTGGCGCTGCGCGGCTACCGCCCGGTGGTCGAGATCCAGTTCGACGGCTTCGTCTACCCGGCGTACGACCAGATCGTCTGCCAGGTCGCGAAGATGCACTTCCGCAGCCAGGGCCGCTCGAAGATGCCGATGGTGATCCGGATCCCGTTCGGCGGCGGCATCGGCGCGGTCGAGCACCACAGCGAGTCGCCGGAGGCGCAGTTCGCGCACACCCCGGGGCTGAAGGTGGTCGCGTGCTCCAACCCGGTCGACGGCTACTGGATGATCCAGCAGGCCATCGCCTGTGACGACCCGGTGATCTTCCTCGAGCCCAAGCGGCAGTACCACGCCGACAAGGCCGAGCTCGACGAGAGCGCCACCCCCGAGCCGCTGTTCAGCTCGCGGGTGATCCGGCAGGGCACCGACGCCACCGTGATCGCCTACGGGCCGATGGTGAAGATCGCGATGGCCGCCGCCGAGGCCGCGGCCACCGACGGCACCTCGCTGGAGGTCATCGACCTGCGCACGCTCTCGCCGCTGGACATGGGCCCGGTGCTGGAGTCGGTGCGACGCACCGGCCGGGCGGTCATCGCCCACGAGGCGCACGTCAACCTCGGCATGGGTGCGGAGGTGTCGGCGCGGATCACCGAGGAGTGCTTCTACTCCCTGGAGGCCCCGGTGCTGCGCGTCGGAGGCTTCGACACGCCGTACCCCGCCTCGCGGATCGAGGAGGACTTCCTCCCCGACCTCGACCGGGTGCTCGACGCCGTCGACCGCTCGCTCGCCTTCTGATCGGACGGGAGTCCCATGCCTGAGTTCAAGCTGCCCGACGTCGGTGAGGGCCTCACCGAGGCCGAGATCGTCTCGTGGAAGGTCAAGGTCGGCGACACGATCGCGATCAACGACATCGTCGTCGAGATCGAGACCGCCAAGTCGCTGGTCGAGCTGCCGTCGCCGTACGCCGGCACGGTCACCGCCCTGCTGGTGCCCGAGGGCGAGACCGTGCCCGTCGGCACCCCGATCATCGCGGTCGGCGACGCGGCCGAGGCGGCCGCGGCCCCTGCCGGGCCGGCGCCGGCCGTCAAGGGGCCCGACACCCACGAGCCGATCGACACCAACGTGCCGCCGGAGGGCAACCCGACGCTGGTCGGCTACGGCCCCCGCGAGGTGGCCGCGAAGCGCCGCGCCCGCAAGGGCGCCGCCTCGCCGTCGACCGAGGCCGGCGCCGCCACCCAGATGCAGGTCCAGGGTGCGTTCGCGCCCGGCGGCGCCCGGTCCGGGGAGGTGCAGGAGTCCGACGAGCCGGCCGTGCCGGCGACGTCGGCCCGGGTCGCCGAGCCGAGCGAGCGGGCCCACGCGCTGGTGCCGGAGCGGGCCACCTCGCCCGCCGAGAGCCGGGCGCTGGCCAAGCCGCCGGTGCGCAAGCTCGCCAAGGACCTCGGCATCGACCTCGCCACGCTCACCCCCACCGGTCCGAACGGCACCGTCACCCGGGCCGACGTGGAGCAGGCGGCGTCCGGGGCCGGGGCGGCGCCGGTGGCTCCCGCCGCGACCGGTGCGTACGCCGGCCGGGGTGGCGGCCAGCGCGAGACCCGCGAGCCGATCAAGGGCGTGCGCAAGATGATGGCGCAGGCGATGAGCCAGTCGGCCTTCACCGCCCCGCACGTCACCGAGTGGATCACCGTCGACGTCACCCGCACGATGGAGTTCGTCGAGCGGCTCAAGGCGCGCCGCGAGTTCCGCGACGTCCGCGTCTCGCCGCTGCTGGTGCTCTCCCGCGCGGTGATGCTGGCGATGAAGCGCACGCCGGAGATCAACTCGTTCTGGGACGAGGCCGCCCAGGAGGTCGTGCACAAGCACTACGTGAACCTCGGCATCGCCGCGGCCACGCCGCGCGGGCTGGTCGTGCCGAACGTCAAGGACGCCGACTCGCTCTCGCTGCTCGAGCTCGGCCAGGCGCTCAACCAGCTCGCCGACGTCGCCCGCCAGGGCAGGACGCAGCCGGCGGAGATGAGCGGCGGCACGTTCACGATCACCAACGTCGGCGTCTTCGGCGTCGACGCGGGCACCCCGATCATCAACCCCGGCGAGTCGGCGATCCTGTGCTTCGGCACGGTCCGCAAGCAGCCGTGGGTGGTCACCGGCGCCGACGGCGGCGATGAGCTGGCGATCCGGCAGCTCACCACGCTCGCGCTGTCCTTCGACCACCGCCACATCGACGGCGAGAAGGGCTCGCGCTTCCTCGCCGACGTGGCCGGCATCCTCGAGGACCCGGCCTCCGCGCTGCTCTTCTGAGGACCCGCCGAGTCGGCGCAGGTTGACACCCAGAACACGCCGAGTCGGCGCAGGTTGACGTCCAGGACACGTCGAGTCGGCGCAGGTTGACGCTCAGGACACGTCGAGTCGGCGCAGGTTGACGGTCAACGTGTCAACGAGCGCCGACTCGGCGGCCTGGGGCGTGTCAACGAGCGCCGACTCGGCGGGCCGGGGCGTGTCAACGAGCGCCGACTCGGCGGGCTCGGCGGGCTGGGCGGGCTGGGGTGGGTCAGCTAGGAGCGCAGCAGCGCAGCAGGGTGAGCACCAGGGTCTCGGTGACGGCGAGCAGCTCGTCGACCGCCACCGACTCCTCCGGCCCGTGGGCCAGCCGGACGTCGCCCGGCCCGTAGTGCAGGGTCGGGATGCCCGCCCCGGCATAGAGGCGCAGGTCCGAGCCGTACGGCGCCCCGCGCTCCCGCGGCCGCGGGCCGCCGGTGACGTCGGCGTGGGCGCCGGCGACCACGTCGAGCAGCGGCGAGGCCGCGTCGTAGGAACCGCTGGCGAACTGCCCGCCGGTCCAGCGCACCACCGGCGGGTGGTCGCGCAGCCACAGGTGTCCGAGCGCGGCTTCGGCCACGGCCTCCTCGAGCTCGGCGCGGGCGTCGTCGGGCTCCTCGCCCAGCGCGACGCCGAGCCGGCCCTCGGCGACCAGCAGGTCGGGCACGCTGCTGGCCCAGTCGCCGCAGCGCACGGTGCCGAGTGAGAGCGGGTAGGCGAGCGGGTACTCGCCCATCAGCCGGTGCACCTCGGCGTTGCGGCGCTCTTCGAGCCGGCCCAACGCGGCGTGCACGGGCAGGAACGCCTCGAAAGCACTGACCCCGGCGTACGACGTGCTCGCGTGCGTGGCCCGGCCCGGCACGGTGATCTCGAACGTGAGCGCGCCCGCGTTGGCGGTGGTGAGGGTGCCGCTGGTGGGCTCGGTGATCACGCAGGCCTCGCCGGTGTGGCCACGGCGCAGCGTGGCGAACGCGCCGGTGCCGCCGTCCTCCTCGCCGATGACGAAGTGCAGGGCGAAGGCCCGGGGCAGCTCGATCCCGGCGGCCCGAACCGCGCGCACGGCCGCGAGGTTGGCGGCCACGCCGGCCTTCATGTCGCAGGCGCCGCGCCCGTGCACCAGGCGGCCCTCGACGGTGGGGGAGAACGGGTCGGTGCGCCACTGGCTGCGGTCCCCGGCGGGCACCACGTCGACGTGGCCCTGCAGCACCAGCGCCGGCGTGCCCTCGCCGCGGCCGGCGACCAGCCCCCAGGCCTCGGTGCGCGGCACCTCCCACCCCGGCCAGGTCGGGTCCGAGGTCAGCGTGGGCAGGTCGAGCGGCCAGAGGTCCACGTCGAGGTCGAGCTCGCGGACCTGCTTGGCGATCCGGTGCTGCAGGTCGCTCTCGGCGTCACTGCCGCTGATGCTGGGCACCGCGAGGAGGTCGAGCAGGTCGCGGACCAGCTCGCGCTCGTCGACGAACGCCAGCGCGCGCAGCTCGGCCTCCGAGAGGTCGCGCTGGGCCATGCGGGATCCTTCGGGCGTGCGGGGATGCCCGAGCGTAGGGCGCCGCGGCTCCTCCTGTTCGCGGAATCGACGAGGAGCCCCCCGGGTTCGCGGGGCCGGCGGTTCCCGAGGCCGCCGCGGGCCGGCGTCTGCGGCCCGGGGCCGTCGGTCCGGAGAACGACCGCGGCGCGGTCAGGCGTAGCGGCGGGCCCGGTCGGCGGGGGAGCCGGGCCCGCTCTCGAGCAGCGCGGCGAGCTCGTGCTCGAGGACCGCGCCGACCCGGCGGCAGAACTCCTCGGGCTCGTCGGCGGCGTCGGGGGTCTCCACGACGATCCGGTCCACGATGCCGAGCTGCTGGAGGTCCAGGGCCCGCACCTTCTGGGCGCGCGCCATCTCCGGGGCGTGCGCGGTGTCGCGGTGCACGATCGCGCTGGCGCCCTCGGGCGGGAGCGGGGAGAGCCAGGCGTGCTGGGCGGCGACCACCCGGTCCGCGGGCAGCAGCGCGAGCGCCCCGCCGCCGTTGCCCTCGCCGAGCATCAGGCACAGCGTCGGCGCGTCGAGCATGACCAGGTCGGAGAGGCAGCGGGCGATCTCGCCGGCCAGGCCGCCGTTCTCCGCCGCCGGGGACAGCGCGGCGCCCTGGGTGTCGATCACGGTGACCAGCGGCAGCCCGAGCTCGGAGGCGAGCCGCATCCCGCGGCGGGCCTCGCGCAGCGCCTCGGGGCCCATCGGGTGGTCAGCGGTCTGGCCGCGGCGGTCCTGGCCGAGGAACACGCACGGCGCCTCGCCGAACCGCACGAGCGCCAGCAGCAGGCCGGGGTCCTGCTCGCCCTGGCCGGTGCCGTTGAGCGGGATCACGTCGCTGGCGGCGTAGCGCAGCAGCCGACGTACGCCGGGCCGGTCCGCGCGGCGCGACCGGGTGACGGCGTCCCAGGTCTCCACGTCCGGCAGCTCGGTGAGCGGGACCGGGGCGGGCACCGGCCGGATCCCGTGCCGGGGCGCGAGCAGGATCGTCAGCGCCCGGTCCAGGATGCCGGCGATCTCCTGCGGCGCGACGACCGCGTCGATGATGCCGTGGGCGTAGAGGTTCTCCGCGGTCTGCACGTCCTCGGGGAACGGCCGGCCGTAGAGCGCCTCGTAGACGCGCGGTCCGAGGAACCCCACCAGCGCCCCCGGCTCGGCGACGGTCACGTGGCCCAGCGACCCCCACGACGCCATCACCCCGCCGGTGGTGGGGTGGCGCAGGTAGACGAGGTACGGCAGCCCCGCGGCCTTGTGCGCGGCCACCGCCTGGGAGATCCGGACCATCTGGACGAACGCCGGCGTGCCCTCCTGCATCCGGGTGCCGCCGCTGACCGGGCCCGCGAGCAGCGGCAGCCCCTCCCGGGTGGCCCGCTCGATCGCGTCGACCAGCCGGTCCGCGGCGTCGCGGCCGATCGAGCCGGCCAGGAACGCGAACTCGCCCATCAGCACCGCGACCCGGCGCCCGTGCATCAGGCCCTCGCCGGTCAGCACCGACTCGTCGACACCGCTCTTCTGCTCGGCCGCGGCCAGCTCGGCGGCGTACCCGGCCGAGACCTCGCGGCGCACCGGCGGGGTGTCCCACGAGGACCACGACCCCTCGTCGAGGACCAGGTCGAGGAGCTGGCGGGCCGAGAGGCGCGCGGGGCGCGGGCGGTTCGTCACCTCCCCGAGGCTACTGCCCGGTCCGGGTCGCCGCGGACGTCATAGGTTGCCGTCGCTTCAGGGTCGGCTTCGTGGGAGTGCGCCGGAACAGCGACGGATCGGTCGCGGCGCTCGCGCCCCCGGGCGGTCCGGGCGGTGCCGGGTGGTGCCGGGTGGTGCCGGGTGGTGGTCGAACGTTCGTCCACCAAGGAGGGGTGCCGTCAGCGGCGGGGGTGCCAGGCGGCGAGCACCTCCGCCTCGTCCGCGCGCGGCGGAACGGCCCACCGGTGGGTTGCGGCGTTCGCGCCTCGGGCGGTGCCGGACGTTGCTGGGGGCTGCCGGATGGTGCTGGGTGGTGGTCGAACGTTCGTCCACCAAGGAGGGTGTCCTCAGCGGCGGGGGTGCCAGGCGGCCAGCACCTCCGCCTCGTCCGCGCGCGGCGGAACGGCCCACCGGTGGGTTGCGGCGTTCGCGCCCCGGGCGGTGCCGGACGTTGCTGGGGGCTGCCGGATGGTGCTGGGTGGTGGTCGAACGTTCGTCCACCACCCAGGTGTGCCCTCAGCCGCGGGCGTGCCAGGCGGCGAGCACCTCCGCCTCGTCCGCGCGCGACCAGCCGGTGACCGGGGCGTCGGGCTCGGCGTCCAGCCAGAGCAGCGTGTCGCGGGCGGTCTCGGCGAGCGGGCGGGTCACCAGCCCGGCGTCGTAGGACGCGGTGACGTCGTGGGCCATCAGCCCGGCGTACTCCGGCAGCGGCAGCCAGACCGGCACCGACCGCGGGCCCGTCCACGGCTGCACGTCCTGCTCCAGCAGGAACTCCTGCGGCACGGCGGTGAACGTCGTGGTGGTCGGGTCGTGCCGGCCGAGCTCACGGGCGGCGGCCGCGACCGCGTCGGTGAACGCCGCCCGGGTCGTCGCCTGCCCGGTGCCGTCGAAGGTGCCGGTGCGGCGCTCCTCGGCGAGCCTGACCAGCCAGGCCGCGAGGTCGCGCACGTCGATCACCTGCACGGTGGCGTCGGCCGACCCCGGCAGCAGCACCTCGGGGTGGTCGCCGGTGTCGGCCAGCCGGGCCGGCCAGTAGGCGAACCGCCCCGAGGGGTCGCCCGGGCCCACGATCAGCCCGGGCCGCACCACCGCGGCGGAGGCCGCGCGGTCGAGCACGGCCTGCTCGCAGGCGACCTTCATCGGGCCGTAGGCCTCCGGGTCCTCGTGCAGGTCGACGTCCTCGTGGACCGGCTCGCGCAGCGGCAGCGTCCCGGGGCCGCCGCCGGGGGTCGCGTCGTCGGCGTAGACGTTGATCGTCGACACGAACACCCAGTGGGCGTCGGGGAACCGCGCGACCGCCGCGCGCACCCAGGACGGGTGTCGGGCCACGTCGACCACCGCGTCGTACGCACCGTCGAGCTCGGCGGGCAGCCCCACCGACCGGTCCGCGACCACCTGCCGGGCGCCCGAGGGCACCGACCCGGAGGTGCCCCGGCACGCGCAGGTCACCTCGTGGCCGCGCCGGACCGCCTCCTCGGCCACCGCCCGCGACAGGAACACCGATCCACCCAGCACCAGGAGCCTCATGCCACCACCCAACTGGGCGAGGCCGCGCCGGGGCAAGGCTTTCCGCTCTCGGCGGACGGGAGATCGGCCCGCGGACGGCAGCGGCGGGTCAGCGGCCGGCCCGGCCGCCCCGGCCGAGCAGGTAGGAGTCGAAGAGCGGCCGCAGGTCCTGCCCGCTGTGCTGGGAGAACCAGGAGACGATCTCGTCGTAGGAGGCGTTGCCGTCCTCGTGGGCCTTCGGCCACGCCCGGACCAGCGACCAGAACTCCCGGTCCCCGAGCCGTCGGCGCAACGCGTCCCACATCAGCGCCGGCCCGTAGTAGGCGTTGCTCTCGCCGAACGTCGCGGGGTCGTAGTCCGCTGGCGGCCCGAACTGCTCCTCCAGCCCCGGCTCGCTGGCGCGCCACCGGTGCAGGCTCTCCGACATCGGGGTGTGGCCGCGCTCGGACTGCCACAGCCCCTGCAGGTACATCGCCATGCCCTCGCTCATCCACAGCCCGGTCCAAGTGGCGGGGGTGACCTCGTCGCCGTACCACTGGTGCACCATCTCGTGGACGATCACCTCCGGCGAGGTCGTGTAGTCGCCGATCCCGAGTGTGAGCATGGTCTGGGTCTCCATCCCGCTCCGGGAGTGCACCAGCACGATGCCGAGCGAGGAGAACGGGTAGGGGCCGAGCTTGTTCTCGATCCAGCCGAGCTCGTCGGCGGCCGGCCGCAGGCCGCGGCGGATCCGCGGGTTGGTCGCCGGGACCCAGTAGGTCACCGGCACGCCGCTCGCGGAGCGGTCCTTGAACGGCCGGTAGCGGCCGATCGCGATCGTGGTGAGGTACGACGAAGCAGGCTCGTCGAGGTGCCAGCGGGTCACCATGGTCGCGCCCTGCCGGGTCATCGACCTCAGGGTGCCGTTGGCGATGCCGGTCATCCCCGAGGTCGTGGAGATCGTGAAGTCGTAGAGCGCCTTGTCCGAGGGCTGGTCGTTCACGGCGTACCAGGTGTAGGCGCCGTAGGGCTCCTGCATCGTCCACACCGAGCCGTCGGCCTCGGTCGTCCAGCCGAGGGTGCTGAAGTCGGACCGGGTCGTCGGCGCCGCGGCCGGCAGCGGGGTCCCGCCGTAGGCGAGCACCATCGTGTAGCGCTGGTCCTTCGTGACCGGGACGTGCACGACCAGCTCCTTGCCCGGGTGGTCGTACGACGCGGTCCGGCCGTCGACCGTCACCGCGCGCACCTCGAGGGCGTCCCCGAGGTCGAGCCGGACGTCCCGGGCGTCGGCGGTCGCGCGGAACACCAGCGACTCCGTGGCCGTGAGCCGGGTGGCCGCGGGGCTCCACCGCAGGTCCAGCCCGTAGTGCAGGGCGTCGACGCCCGGGTCACCGACCTCGGGGTAGACGTCGTCCTCGACCGGCGAGCTGACCGCCGCGTCCAGCGCGGGGTCGTCGGTGGCGACCGTGTCCCGCGAGGCCGCGGGCTGCACCTCGGTCGCGCCCGACCCCGCCGACCCGCCCGACCCCGCCGACGGCGAGGCGCTGGGGGAGCCGTCGGAGGAGCCCGACGTGCACGCCGAGAGCCCGCCGAGCAGCAGCACCCCGGCCAGCGTGCCCGCCAGCGCCCGGGGCAGCAGCCCGGCCGGGGCGCCGGGCCGGCCCGGCGCCGACCACGTGCGGCGCATCAGTCCTGGGGCCGCAGCAGCGGCCGGGCCAGCTTGCGGCCGTGGTGGATCTGCGCCTTGACGGTGCCCAGCGGCACGCCGACCTGCTCGGCGATCTCCTCGTAGGAGAGCCCGTAGACGTCGCGCAGCATCAGCGGCTCGACGAACTGCGGGTGGTCGCGCTCGATGGTCTCCATCGCGTCGAGCAGGTCCAGCCGGGTGCCGGCGATCACGCTGGTCGTCCGTGGGTCCGGCTTCTCCAGCGGCAGCACGTCGCTGGCCACGGCCTGGTTCTTCATCCGGCGGTAGGTGCTGCGGGCGGAGTTCAGCGCGACCACGTGCAGCCAGGTGGTGAACCGGCCTCGGGCGTTCCAGGTGCCGATCTTGTTCGCGACGTTGAGCAGCGCCTCCTGGCAGGCGTCCTCGGCGTCCGAGGAGTAGGGCAGCACGCCCCGGCAGACGTTGAGCGTCCGGGGGCGCACCGCCGCGAGCAGGTCCTCCAGCGCCGCCCGGTCGCCGTCGCGTGCCGCGCGGGCGAGGTCGTCGATCTCGTCGGCGGTGGGTGCGTGCTGCGTGTCCCCGTGCATGGCCTCATCCTCACCCACGCGGACCCGACCGGACCACCTACTTCGGTCTCGGTCGGGTCACGGCTACTTCACCTCCGAGCGCAGCAGCACCCGCAGTCCGACCGCCAGCGGGAGCGCCAGCCAGACCAGCCCGGTCACGCCCAGCTGGGCCCACTGCGCGGCCCCCATCGCGTCGTTGAAGAGGTTGCCCTGCGCGAAGTTGAAGTCCACCCAGGGCTGGGCCTGCGCGAACCAGTGCTGGTTCGCGGCCAGCAGCATCGACAGCGGCGGCAGCACGAAGCCGTAGACGAAGTAGCCCACGATCGCGGCGGCGGAGTTGCGGACCAGGACCCCGAGCATGAAGCCGACCAGCATGCCCAGCACGTTGCCGAGCACGACGTAGGCCAGCTCGGTGGCGCCGAGGTTCCAGACCGGGTCGGTGCCCCGGAGCGCGGGGCCGACGAGGTTGCCGACCGCGCCGATCACCGCCGCGAGCAGCATCGACACGACACCGACGGCGAGGGTGACCACGAGCTTGGCGGTGATCACCCGGCCGCGGTGCGGCACCAGGGTGAACGACGTGAGGCCGGTGCGCTGGCTCCACTCGCTGGCCACCGACAGCACCGCGATCATCGGCAGCACGACCGCCATCGGGAAGCCGATCGCGGACGCGAAGGCCTCGTAGTCGAGCTGGTCGGCCGGCGCGAACAGGATCGTCGCGGCCGTGGCCAGGACCGCGAGGATCGCGATGCTGGCCAGGAGCCAGAGGCCGGAGCGGGTGTCGAAGCTCTTGCGGGCCTCGACGGCCACCAGGCGGGACAGCGGGATGGACCCCGGGACCGCTCGCGGGCGCGCGGCCTCGGCGGTCTCGGGGGTCAGGGTCGTGCTGGTCATGCGACCGCTCCTTCTCGTTGGGTGTCGGCGGTGAGCTCGAGGAACATCTCCTCGAGCCCGGCGCCGTCGGCCGGCCGCAGCTCGTGCAGCGCGATCCCGGCGGCGAGGGCGACCTCGCCCACGAGGCCGGGGTCGGCGTCGGCGCGCAGTGCGTCGGGGCCGTGGTCGGTGTGGGTGATGCCGGAGGCGCCCAGCGCCCGGGCCAGCTCGGCGCGGGCGGTCGAGCGGACCAGGGTGCCGGCGGCGGCGAGCAGCTCGGCCTTGGTGCCCCGCGCGACGATCCGCCCGTGCCCGATGACGACCAGGTCGTCGGCGACGACCTCGATCTCGTGCAGCAGGTGCGAGGAGAGCAGCACCGTGCCGCCGCGGTCGGCGAAGTCCCGCAGCAGGTCCCGCATCCAGCGGATGCCGGCGGGGTCCAGGCCGTTGGCCGGCTCGTCGAGCACCAGCACGTCGGGGTCGCCGAGCAGCGCGGTGGCGATGCCGAGCCGCTGCCGCATGCCCAGCGAGTAGTGCCGCACCCGGCGCCGCGACTCCGCGGGGCTCAGGCTGACCAGCTCCAGCATCTCCTCGACGCGGCGCTTCGGCAGGCCCATCGTGTGGGCGGCCACGCCGAGGATCTCGCGGCCGGTGCGGCCAGCGTGCTGCGCCGAGGCGTCGAGCAGCACGCCGACCTCGCGGCCGGGGTTCGGCAGGTCGGCGTACCGCCGGCCGCGGACCGTCGCAGTGCCCGCGCCGGCCGGGGTGAGGCCGACCAGGACCCGCATGGTCGTGGACTTCCCGGCGCCGTTGGGGCCGAGGAAGCCGGTGACCCGTCCGGGTCGTGCGGTGAAGCTGACGTCGTCGACGGCGGTGAAGTCGCCGTATCGCCTGGTGAGGCCATCGATCGTGATCATGCGACCACGATCCCGCCGCGGCGGGGCTGCGCACATCGGGGAGGACGCGGGTCCCCACCCCGGAAACCGCCCCGGGGACGGCTCGGGGTCGACCCCGAGGCGGCTCCGGCCCCGGGCCCCGGCCCCTCTCCGGCCCCGGGCCCGGCCCTGGCTCCGGCCGGGGGCCGGTGACGGGGGCCATAATGCGTCCGTGTCCATGCCAGCCCGCCTCGGTCGCTACGCCGTGCGCCGCCGCATCGGGGCCGGCGGCTTCGCGACGGTGTGGCTGGCCTACGACGAGCACCTGGACTCGCCGGTCGCGGTGAAGGTGCTCGCCGACAACTGGGCCGGCGACGGGCACGTGCGCCGGCGGTTCCTCGAGGAGGGGCGCTACCTGCGCAAGGTCGAGTCGCCGCACGTGGTGCCGGTCTACGACGCCGGCGAGCTCGACGACGGCCGCCCCTACCTGGTGATGGCGTACGCCGACCAGGGCACGCTGGCCGACCGGCTCGAGGTCGACGGGCTGGCGCCCGAGCAGGCGCTGGAGGTCGTACGCCAGGTCGGGGCCGGCCTGGAGGCGCTGCACCAGCGCGACATCCTGCACCGCGACGTGAAGCCGGCCAACGTGCTGTTCCGGACCGTGCGCTCCGGCGAGGTGCGCGCGATGGTCGGCGACCTGGGCCTGGGCAAGGCGCTCGACGTCTCCTCGCGGCTGACCATGATCGCCGGCACCCCGTCGTTCGTCGCGCCCGAGCAGGCGCGGGGGGAGGGGCTGGACGCGCGCGCCGACCAGTACTCCCTGGCCTCGCTGGCCCACCTGCTGCTGGCCGGCCGGCCGCCGTACGCCCACGGCTCGCTCGCCGCCGCGGCCGCCCCCGCGCCCCCGCCCCGGCTCTCCACGCCGGAGCGGCCGTTCTCCGAGCAGGTCGAGGCCGTGGTCCTGCGCGGCCTGGCGCCGGACCGTGAGGACCGCTGGCCCGACGTCGCCACGTTCGTCGCGGCGCTGGGCGCCGCCTTCGACGGCACCACGCCCGCCGGAGCGCCTCCCTCGCTGCCGCGCGACCCGCACCTGACCCAGCCCGGCGCAGCCCCCTCCGCGCGGCCCCCCTCCGGCGAGCTCCCCGCCCCCGGGTCGCCGCCCCGGCGGCGCGGCCGCCGGGCGCTCGCCGCCGGCGCCGGGCTGGTCGCGCTCGTGGTCGGCGCCGGGGCCGGCTACGCCGTCGAGCAGCACACCGACGCCGAGGTGACGCTCACCGACGCGCGCGGGGAGCTCAGCGTCACGGTCCCCGACGCGTGGCGGCGGGCGGTGGGCCGGGACGGCTGGCTGCCGCCGACCGGCCTGGGCAGTGAGGGCGGCGCGGGCAGCGAGGCCGGCGCGGGCAGCGAGGCCGGCGCGGGCGGCGAGGTCCGGTACGCCGCGCTCTCGGTCGGCACCCGGCGAGACTGGAACCGGCCGCGGTCCCGGGCGCAGGGGGTCTTCCTCGGCGTGCTGCCGGGCACCCGGCTGCCCAGCAAGGTGCCGGGGCACCCCGAGTGCCAGCAGGCCCAGCCCCCGATCGACGACCAGGGCGACCTCGGCTCGTCGATGACGGTCGTCTACAGCGCCTGCCCCGGAGGCGTCACCGTCGAGCGGGTGGTCCAGGTGGCCCAGAACCTGCTGCTGTGGGTGCAGATCCGCAGCGCGGACCGGGCCACCGCCAACGAGGTCCTCGACAGCGTGGACACCTCCGGCATCTGACCGGCGGCGTCACTGGATCTTGGTGACGCTGCTGGCCACCTGCTCCTCGAGGTCGTCGAGGCCCGCGCGGTCGAGGTCACGGCCGACGACCGACATCTCGAACTTCGCGACGCTCTCCCCGGGGATCGTGAACCACTGGAAGGTGTTGAACCGCTGGGTGTTGGTGGTCGGGTCGCGGTAGCTGAACGACAGCAGGTGCGGGGTCCGGCCGATGACCTCGACGTCGTCGTAGCCGCCCTGCACGGCCGCGAGCTTCTGCGCCACCATCTGCTCGGGGGTCTTGTTCTCCGAGATCAGCTTGACCCGGAGGCTGTAGCCGCCCACCTGGGGCTCGCCGGCGGGCCGCCAACGGATCTCGTCGATGTACTCCTGGGTGGGGGCCCAGTACTTCGGCGCCCGGTAGCTCCAGGCGTACGGCGGGTCGCCGAGCGTGTGCCGCTTGTAGTCCAGGGCCGGCTCCAGCGCCGGGTAGTCGATGTAGTCCGAGAACGGTCGCTCGGGGTCCACCGGCAGCGACGGCTTCGAGGCGGGCACCGGCGCGGCGCTGGCGATCACGGCCGGCTGGTCGCGCTGCAGCACGCCCACGGCGTACCCGCCCACGCCTCCGAGGAGCGCGAGGACGAGCGCGACCCCGAGTCCCCGCATCCCCATGGCGCCCACCGTAGCCGGACCGGCACCCCGGCAGCCCCCTCGGCGGCGTGCCGCGGGGCAGCGTTAGCGTGCGCAGCGTGAGCAGCCACCTGATCCGCAACGCCCGCCCGGTCCCGCTCGCGCCCGGTGAGCAGGGCGTCGACCGACCGGTCGACGTGCTCGTCGAGGACGGGACCGTGACCGCCGTCGGGCCGGCCCTGGACCGGCCGGCCGGGGCCGTCGAGTCCGACGCGCAGGGCCGCTGGCTGGTGCCGGGCCTGTGGGACCAGCACGTGCACCTGGGCCAGTGGACGCTGGCCTCGCAGCGGCTGGACCTGGCGGCCGCGCGGTCGCCGGAGGACGCGACCCGGATGGTCGCCGACCGGATCGCCGAGTGGCCCGGCCACCCGGTGATCGGCTGGGGCCACCGCTCGGGCGGCTGGGACCGCGACGTCACGGTCTCCGAGCTCGACGCCGTCTCCGGGGACACCCCGGTGGTGCTGATCAGCGGCGACGGGCACCACGCCTGGCTGAACACGATCGCGCTGCTGCACCTCGCGCTGCCGGTGCGGGACTCGGTGGTGCGCGAGGCGGAGTGGTTCGCGGCGTACGCCCGGCTCTCGACGCTGGTCGGTGACGACGGCACCTCCCCCGAGGCCTACCGCCGCACGCTCGAGCACGCCGCCTCGCTGGGCGTCGTGGGCATCGTCGACTTCGAGTTCAGCGGCGGAGCCGCGGAGTGGGCCGCGCGCTGGGCGGCGGGCGCGGACCTGCTCCGGATCCGGATGGCGACCTACGCCGAGAGCCTCGAGGACGTGATCGGCGCCGGGCTGCGCACCGGCGACGTGCTGCCGGGCGGCGACGAGCGGCTGCGGATGGGGCCGCTGAAGATCATCAGCGACGGCTCGCTGAACACCCGCACCGCCTGGTGCTGCGAGCCGTACGCCGACGCGCACCGGCTGGAGTACCCCTCCGGCCAGCCCAACCTGTCCGGCGACGAGCTGCGCGCGCTGCTGGCGCGGGCCGACGCGTGCGGCCTCGAGGTGGCCACGCACGCGATCGGCGACGCGGCGGTGGCCGAGGCGTTGGAGGCGTACGCCGGCACCGGCGCCCGCGGCTCGATCGAGCACGCCCAGATGGCCCGGCGCGAGGACGTGCGCCGGATGGCCGAGCTCGGCATCCGCGCCAGCATCCAGCCCGCGCACCTGCTCGACGACCGCGACCTGACCGAGCGGATCTGGGGGGAGCGCTCCGCGCGGTGCTTCGCGTTCCGCTGGATGCTCGACGACGGGGTCGAGCTGGCGATGGGCTCCGACGCACCGGTCTCGGCGCTCGACCCGTGGCTGGCGATCGCCGCCGCCGTCCACCGCAGCGCCGACGAGCGCGACCCGTGGCACCCCGAGCACGCGCTGACCCCGCGCGAGGCCCTCGCCGCCTCGACCGACGGCTGGGGCACGGTCGCGCCGGGCCACCCCGGCGACCTGGTGCTGCTCGACCGCGACCCGATCGCCCCCGGTTCCGACCCCGATTCCGGCTCGCTGGCCCAGCAGCTGCGCACGATGCCGGTCGCGGCCACCCTCGTCGCCGGGCGGGTCGTCCACGACGACCGGTGAGCCGGGCCGGCCCGGGAGCCGCGCCGGTCAGGCCGCGTCGAGCACCAGCCGGGCGACGACGGCCTGCTCGACCGCGAACGGGTGATAGGCCAGCGCGCGATTCGGGTCCGTGACCTGCCCGTTGATCCAGGGGTGCCGCGCGCAGATGTCGTGGTGGCGGGTGTGGCCGAAGACGTCGACGTAGGCGTCCGCCCGCCGTGATCCCCGGCGTACGGCCGAGGCGAGGCCCTCGTTGACCCGCCGGGCCCAGCGGTAGTCGCCGGTGGCCAGCGGCAGCAGCCGCGGGCAGGTGCCGTGCGCGGGGATGATCTGCGGGTAGCCGACCACGACGATCCGGGCGTGCGGCGCCCGCCGGTGGATCCTGGCGACCACGCCCGCGACGTGGTCCCGGATCCGCGGCAGGTCCTGCGCGAGCAGGTCGGTGCCGCCGGCCGTGAACCGGTCCCGGCACGGCGAGCCGGTCGGGTCGCTGCTGCGCAGCCGCGTGCACTCGCCGACCAGGGTGCCGAACAGCCCGAAGTCGTTGCCCCCGATGCCGAGCGTCACCAGCGCGGTACGCCGGGTGACGGCGTCGAGCTGCGGCGGCACCCGCCCGTCGCCGATCCGCTGCGAGTGGGTCATCGACGCGGTGTCCGCGCCGCTGCAGCTGACGTCGACGAGCCGCGTGCGCGGTGACCGGGCGGCCACCCGCGCGGGATAGTTGCGGCCCGAACGCAGGCAGCCGCTGCGGAACTCGGTCGGCGGCACCAGCGGCGCCGCGGTGTAGGAGTCGCCGAGCGCGACGTACCTCGCCCGGTGCCGGGGTGACCGTCCGGGGGCCGGCCCGTCGGGGCGTCCCGTCCCGGCGCCCGCCGAGGTCCGGGGCTTGGCCGCCGCGGCCCCCGAGCCGTCCGAGGCGGGCCCGCCCGAGCACCCGGTGGCCGCGCCGAGCGCGAGCGTGAGCAGGGCGGCGGCCACGCCGCGTCGTGCCCGCTGTCTCATCGCCGCCTCCTCCCGACACGCTACGCCGGCCCGGCCAGCGATCCGGCCCGGCCGGCGTTCCGGCCCGGGCGGGGCGTGAGGACCCGCGGGACTGGGTAGGACCCTGGGGTGACGACGCAGCGGACCAGCAACGACGACGCCGCCGGCCCGGTGCCGGTCGACGTCCCCGACGACCAGACCAAGGGCGGGGAGTCGTCGCTGACGGTCATCGTCGCGCTGATCGCCAACGCGGCGCTCGCGGTGGCGAAGACCCTCGCGGGCTTCCTGACGGGCTCGGCCTCGATGGTGGCGGAGGCCGCACACTCCTGGGCGGACACCGGCAACGAGGTGTTCCTGCTGATCGCCGAGAAGCGGGGCCGCAAGCCGCGCGACGAGAAGCACCCGCGCGGCTACGGGCGGCTGACCTACGTCTGGTCGCTGGTCGCGGCCTTCGGCCTGTTCTCGGCCGGTGCGGTCGTGTCGATCTGGCACGGCGTCAACGCGCTGTTCGCGGAGCCGGAGCCGCCGAGCTTCGGCTGGAACTACGTGATCCTCGCGATCGCGTTCGTGCTGGAGGGCACGTCGTTCCTGCAGGCCTCCCGCCAGGTGCACGGCGCGTCGCAGCGCTGGGGCATGCACCCGCTGCGGTTCGTGGAGCGTACGTCGAACCCCACGCTGCGGGCGGTCTTCTTCGAGGACTTCTCCGCGCTGCTCGGCATCCTCTTCGCGGCCGCCGGGATCGGCATGCACCAGCTCACCGGCCAGGCCTGGTGGGACGCGGTGGGGTCGATCGCGATCGGCGTGCTGCTGGCGTTCGTGGCGGTGTTCCTGATGCGACGCAACATGGACTACCTGCTCGGGGAGGGGTCCCCCGAGATGCGCCGGCGGGTGCTGGCCGGGCTGTGCGACCACCCGGCCATCGACCGGGTGACCTACCTGCACGTGGAGTGGGTCGGGCCCAGCCGGCTGTTCGTCGTGGCCGCCGTCGACCTGACCGGCGACGACGCCGAGCCCGACCTGGCCCGCCGGCTGCGCGAGCTCGAGAAGGAGGTGGAGGACAACGACCTCATCGAGGACGCCGTGCTCACCCTCTCCCACCCCGAGGACAAGGCGCTGACCGCGGAGCAGCCGACGGGCAGCAAGGCCGCCCGGGCCTGAGCGGTCCGGTCCTCCGGCGTCGCCCGGCCCGGCGCCGGGCCCAGCGCCCGGCCCGGCGCCCGGGCGAGACCGTCAGGCGCGGTCGGCGCCCAGCGCGATCGTCAGCGCCAGCACCTGGGCGGGGTCGTCGAGCCGGTCGCCGTAGAGCTCGCGCAGCTGCCCCATCCGGTAGCGCACTGTCTGCGGGTGGACGAACAGCTCGGCCGCGACGTCCTCGCGCCGGCCGTGGTGGAGCAGCCAAGAGCGCAGCGTGTCGGTGAGCTTCTCGGCCGCCGCCGGCCGCAGCGTCGCCAACGGGGCGAGCGCCTGCGCGCGCAGGTCGGCGAGCGCCTCGGGGTCCGCGCGGAGCACCAGCTCGGCGAGGTGGGTCTCGGTGTCGTCGAGGATGTCGAGCGCCCGGGCCCGCAGCACCCGCTCGAAGGAGCCGTGCACCTCCAGCCAGGGCCGGGCCGGCCCGGCGACCGCACCCCGGCCGAGCAGGGTGCGCAGCAGCGCCGGCCGGCGACGCTCGTGGGCGTCCGGGACCAGCAGCACGGCGTGGTCCTCGAGCTCGGTGAGGTCGCGGGCGACGAGGGTCCGGGTGGACAGCCCGGCCAGCACCGGGCGCAGCTGCGCCTCGGGCACGAGCACTGCGGTGAGCGTGGTGGGTGGCTCCCAGCCCGCCCGCTCCGCGGAGCCCCGGACGGTCTCGGCCGGGGCGCCCTGCAGCAGCTGGCGGGTCACCCGGTCGAGCAGCCGCTGGCGGACCCGCCCGGTGGTGGCGAGCTCGTCGGCGTGCCCGGCGACGCTGGCCGCGGAGAGCTCGTCGATGTAGGCGAAGACCAGCTCGGCGAAGTCGGCGAGCGTCTGGGCCGGCACGCCGACCTCCACCGCCGTGGTGGACATCTGCCGCCAGGACACCCGGGCGCCCACCCGGTACGCCGCCAGCAGCGCCTCGGTGGTGCGGCCGCTGCGGGCCTCGCCGCGGCCGAGCTGGTAGGCCCCCTCCACGGCCGGGGCGGCCGGCGTCCGCGGGTCCGCGCCGCGGCGGCCGCTGGCCAGCGACAAGAAGCCGCCCAGCGCGAGCTGCACCGCGTTGCGGATGTTCTCGCCCATGGACCCGGTCAGCGCGCCCTCGTAGCCGGGGACCTCCTCGAGGATCGCGGCGACGGTGGCGTCCGCGACGACCGGGAGCCGGGCGCGCATCTCCGCCACCGCGGCGGCCGGGAGCTGCAGCCGGTGGCCGGCGGTGCGCCGAGTTCCCGCGGGGGAGGTGGGGTGCGTCACGGCTCGAGGCACTCTGGGCTCCTGACTGTTCCGTGCGAACAAAGATCACCGGTGGCTTCACGTCTCTCGGACAGGACTTTACGCCCTCCGATGAAGGACACTGGAGTCCATGAGCACCGAAGTCACCCCCCGTGTCTCCGGAGCGACGTCCGGCACCACCCCGCCCGACGCCGCTGCGCAGCCGCGCGGCCTGAGGGCCGGCCTGCGCCGGTTCGTCGAGGCGGCCGTGACCCCGCTCGAGATCGACGACGTGCTCGACGTCTTCCACCCGCTGCGTGCGGGCGCCACGCTGCGCGGCCGCGTCGTCGCGGTCCGCCGCGAGACCGCCGACGCGGCGACGCTGCTGATCCGGCCGGGCCGGGACTGGGCCGGCCACGTGCCCGGCCAGTACCTCCGCGTCGGCGTCGACGTCGACGGCGTGCGGCTGTGGCGCACCTACTCGCTGACCCACGGGCCGCTCTCCGATCGCTGCCTGAGCATCACCGTCAAGGCGATCCCCGGCGGCGTCGTCTCCCAGCACCTGGTGCACCGGGTGCGCCCGGGACAGATGGTCCACCTCGGCCAGGCCGAGGGCGACTTCGTGCTGCCGAGCCCGCTGCCGCGCAAGCTGCTGATGGTGACCGCCGGCTCCGGGATCACGCCGGTGATCGGGATGCTGCGCAACCTGTTCTCCCGGGCCGAGCCGCTCCCCGTCGCCGAGGGCGTCGACATCGTGCTGCTGCACTCGGCGCTGTCGCGCTCGGAGGTGATCTTCGGCGAGGAGCTGCGCCGGTACGCCGCGCTCGGCTGGCTGCGCCTGGTCGAGCTGCACACCGACACCCGGGGACGGCTGGACGTCGCCGACCTCGACGAGATCGTGCCCGACCTCGACGAGCGCACGACGTACGCCTGCGGGCCCGTGGGCCTGCTCGACGCGCTCGAGGAGCACCACGCTGGCCGCGGGCTGCCGCTGCACCTCGAGCGGTTCAAGGCGGTCACGCTGGCCGCCGACCCGGACGGCGCGGGCGGCGGCTCGCTCACCTTCGCGAGGTCCGGGACGGTGGTGCAGGCCGACGGCGCCACCCCGATCCTCGACGCCGCGGAGTCCGCGGGGGTGCTGATGCCGAGCGGGTGCCGGATGGGCATCTGCTTCGGCTGCGTGCTGCCCCTGCGCGAGGGCGCCGTGCGCGACCTGCGCAACGGCGAGATCACCACCGCCGCCCCGGGCGACGGCGTCGCCATCCAGACCTGCATCAGCGCCGCCG
This sequence comes from Nocardioides panaciterrulae, assembly GCF_013409645.1. Lineage (NCBI taxonomy): Bacteria > Bacillati > Actinomycetota > Actinomycetes > Propionibacteriales > Nocardioidaceae > Nocardioides > Nocardioides panaciterrulae. The sequence goes on from NZ_JACCBG010000001.1 coordinate 300,785, forward strand.
CCGGCGACTGCCACCTCGACCACTGACCGACGCCCGCTGTCCCACCGACGAGAGGCCCCACCATGACCGTCATCTCGAAGAAGCCCGTCAGCCCCATCGCCCACCTGACCCCCGAGGACATCGAGCAGATCGGCGTCGAGCTCGACGCGATCCGCCAGGACATCCTCGACGCGCGCGGCGAGAGTGACGCGGCGTACATCCGCCGGGTGATCGCCGTCCAGCGCCGGCTCGAGCTCGGCAGCCGCGCGGTGCTGCTCGGCAGCGCCCTGCCGCCGCTGTGGATCCTCGGGACGGTCGGCCTGAGCGTGGCCAAGATCCTCGACAACATGGAGATCGGCCACAACATCCTGCACGGCCAGTGGGACTGGATGCGCGACCCCAAGATCCACTCCACGACCTGGGACTGGGACATGGCGAGCCCGGCCGAGCAGTGGCAGCACTCGCACAACCAGCTGCACCACACGTACACCAACGTGATCGGCAAGGACAACGACCTCGGCTACGGCATCATGCGCGTCGACGAGGACCAGCCGTGGGTGCCGATGTACCTGCTCCAGCCGGTGTGGAACTTCATCAACGCCTGCTTCTTCGAGTACGGCATCGCCGCCTACGACCTCGAGCTCGGGGCCGCGATGAAGAAGAAGCAGACCAAGGACCCCGACTTCCAGCGCCGGCTCAAGCAGGTCCTCGCCAAGGTCCGCAAGCAGGCCACCAAGGACTACGTCGTCCACCCGCTGCTCTCGCTGCCCACCGGGTCGTTCCTGTCCACGCTGGCCGCGAACTTCACCGCCAACGTGGTCCGCAACCTGTGGAGCCACTCGATCATCATGTGCGGCCACTTCCCCGAGGGGGTCGAGACCTTCGAGAAGCGCTCGATCGAGGGCGAGACCCGCGGGGAGTGGTACGTCCGGCAGATGCTCGGCTCCGCGAACATCTCCGGGTCCAAGGCGATGCACCTGATGAGCGGCAACCTCTCGCACCAGATCGAGCACCACCTCTTCCCGGACCTGCCGAGCAACCGGTACGGCGAGATCGCGCCGAAGGTCCAGGCGCTCTTCGAGAAGTACGACCTGAACTACCACGCCGCGCCGCTGCCCAAGCAGGTGGCGAGCGCGTGGCACAAGGTGGTCCGGCTCTCGCTGCCCAACGGCTGGCTGGCGACCACGAACGCCAAGAACCTGCCCTCGCAGCTCAAGCTGCTCTACGGCATGGCCACCAAGGGGCCCAAGGTCCGCCGCGCCGCCCAGGCCCGGCTGACCCAGCAGGCCCGCAAGGCGCAGCAGGCCGAGGCGCCCCGCGCCGCCTGACCCTCCGGGGCTCCGGCTGGCGTCATACGGATCGTGGTCTGGAGACCTCGGTCCGTATGACGTCTCTCCGGCGGTTCAGCCGATGGCGTCGAGCGTGGCGAGCGCCTCGGCGGGCAGCGTGAGCGCCGCGGCCGCGACGTTCTCGCGCAGGTGCGCGACCGACGAGGTGCCGGGGATCAGCAGGATGTTGGGCGAGCGCTGCAGCAGCCAGGCCAGCGCCACGGCCATCGGCGTCGCGCCGAGGTCCGCCGCCACGGTGTCGAGCTCCCGGGCCTGCAGCGGGGTGAAGCCGCCGAGGGGGAAGAACGGCACGTAGGCGATGTCCTGCTCCGCCAGCGAGTCGACCAGTGCGTCGTCGTGGCGGTGCGCCACGTTGTAGTGGTTCTGCACGCAGACGACCGGCGCGACCGCCTGCGCCTGCGTCACCTGGGCGGCCGAGACGTTGCTCAGCCCGAGGTGCCGGACCAGCCCCTCCTGCTGCAGCTGCGCCAACGTCTCGAACGGCTCGGCCACCTGCAGGTCGGCCGGAGCACCGTCGGCCCCGAGTCGGAGGTTGACCAGGTCGAGCACGTCGAGGCCGAGGTTCTCCAGGTTCTCCTCCACGGCTCGGCGCAGCTGGTCGGCCCCCAGGGCGGCCGGCCAGCCACCGGCGGCGTCCCTGGCGGCGCCGACCTTGGTGACGAGGTGCAGCCCGCCCGGGTAGGGGTGCAGCGCCTCGCGGATCAGCTGGTTGACGACGTGCGGTCCGTAGAAGTCGCTGGTGTCGATGTGGGTGATGCCGAGGTCCACGGCCTCGCGCAGCACGGCGAGCGCGGCGTCGCGGTCGCGGGGCGGCCCGAAGACGTGGGGGCCGGCCAGCTGCATCGCGCCGTACCCCATGCGGGTCACCGTCAGGTCCTCGGCCATCGTGAAGGTGTCGGCGGCACTCGTCGTCACAGTCATGGGTTGTCCTCTCGCTGCACTCGGTGGGTGTGCGTGCTCCACCGTGCGGGGGGACGGCGACCGGGAGAAGGTCCCCTCGATCCTGGGAGTGACAGGGCCAGGGAGGCGCGGGTGACCGTGGCTACCGTGGAGGGGTGAGCGAGGACAACCTGCTGGGCGACTACCTGCGGGCCAGGCGGGAGCTGGTGTCGCCGGAGAGCGTGGGGCTGCCGGCCGGCGGCCTACGACGGGTCCCGGGGCTGCGGCGCGAGGAGGTGGCGATGCTCGCCGGCATCAGCGCGGACTACTACCTGCGCCTCGAGCAGGGCCGCGACCGACGGCCGTCCACGCAGGTGCTGGACGCGCTGGCCCGGGTGCTCCAGCTCGAGCCCGCCGCCACCGACTACCTGCTCAAGCTGGGCACTCCCCGGCCCCGGGCTCGACGGCCCCGCCCGCGCCCGGAGGTGGTGCCGCCCGACATCGCGCGCCTCGTGGCGGGGTTGGGCCTGCCCGCGTTCGTCGAGGGCCGCTACCTCGACGTGCTCGCGGTGAACCCGCTCGCCGCGGCGCTCTCGCCCACGCTCCGTGCGGGCGAGAACCGGCTCCGCTCACTCTTCCTCGACCCCGCCGAGCGGGCGCTCCACCCCGACTGGGAGCGGACGCTGCCCCGCCTGGTGGCCGGTTTCCGCCGGCGCGTGGGCGGCGACGTCGACGACCCACGGGTCGTGCAGCTGGTCGGTGAGCTCTCGCTCGCCAGCGAGGAGTTCCGGCGGGTGTGGGCGCGGCACGACGTGAAGGCCATCGGCAGCAAGTCGACGCGGATGGCCCACCCGCAGCTCGGCGACCTCACGCTCGACCTGGCCAAGCTGGGCGTCGAGGGCGCCGAGGACCAGGTGATGGTCGTCTACCACGCCGAGCCCGGGTCGGAGAGCGCGGAGAAGCTGGCACTGCTGGGGTCGCTGGCCGTCGCGGCGCCGCCGGCCCCGCGCACCCGATCGGGCGAGGAGCTCACGACGAGCACTCCCTCGACGCCGCCATCGACGCCCTCGACAGCACCGCCGAGGAGCTCGGCAGCGAGGAGCGGGTGATCGAGCGGGTGCGCTACGAGCTGGGCAAGCAGCGCAGGCTGCTGACGTCGGCAGGCTCGGACGGCGACCCGATCGTGCAGCACGACGACAACGACTACCGCAGCCTCTTGCTCGCCCTCATCGGCCGGCGGCGCGAGGCGCTCCTCGAGCTGCGCGACCAGCAGCGCATCGACGACATCGTGCTGCGCCGGGTGCAGGCGCGCCTCGACAAGGAGGAGATCCGGTTCCTGGGGGCGAACCCACCCGAGTGAGGCGGGTCAGGCGCCGAACCGCCCGGATCGGGGCTGGCTCCCGGTCCGGCCCGCGGTCTCTACTGGAGGTGGGCGGGAGACGTCCGCCCCGGGCCCCGGGAAGTGGGGAGGGCACCATGACCAGCAAGCTCCTCGCCGCCGGCACCCTGGCGGCGACCGTGGCCGCGGGGGCGGTCTCGGTCGGCGCAACCGCCGCGAGCGCGGCCACCGGCGGGCGGCACATCACCGTCGTCGAGCACGCCGTGTCGGACACGGTCACCGACACCGGTCGGAAGGGGGACAGCGTGGGCGACCTGCTCACCTTCGCCAACCCGATCTTCAACCGCGCCGACACCAAGCGGATCGGGCACGACAACGGCTCCTGCATCCGCACGGTCGTCGGCAAGGCCTGGGAGTGCTCCTGGACGACCCGGCTGCCCCACGGCTCGCTCGTCGTGCAGGGACCGTTCTACGACCACCGCGACTCGACGCTCGCCATCACCGGCGGGACCGGCGCCTACTCGCGGGCCCGGGGCGTGATGCACCTGCACGCACGCAACAAGCAGGGCACGGCGTACACGTTCGCCTTCGTGGTGCGGCGCTGACCCTCACGGAGAGCCTGGCTCGGCGGGCGCCACCGCTGCTCGCGCCCAGGTCTCCCAGTCGATGCCCCTGACGAGGGCGCCAGGGCCGGGCAGCACCGACCCGCCGGCGATGCTCGCCGGCGCCGGGACGGGCTCGACCTCGACGTCGTCGCCGCGCAGCGCCACCCACCGGCGCACGAGATCGACCAGGTCCTCCTGCCGCGGCCCGGCGAGCTCCAGGTCGCCCTGCTCCGGGCCGGTGGCCATCTCGACCAGCAGCCGCGCCACCTCGACCGAGGCCACGGGCTGCGTGGGCATGGCCATGACCTGCGCCCGCCGCCCGTGCCTGGCCCGGTCGAGCACCTGGCCGGGGAACTCGTGGAACTGGGTGGCGCGCAGCACCCGCGCCCCCGGCGCGTGCTCGCGCGTGACGCGTTCGTGCGCCAGCGTCGCGACGTACCACCCGAAGTCCTGGCTCTGCTCGACCCCGACGATGGAGAGCACGACCGTGCGCGGCACCCCGGCCGACCGGGCCGCCGTCGCGAGGGTCGTCGCCACCGTGGTGAAGAAGTCGACCGCCTCCTCCTCGACCATCGAGGGGGAGCGCGTGACGTCGACGACGGCGTCCACGCCGACGAGCCGGTCACCGACGGCGTCCGGATCGGTGAGGTCGACGCCGGTGCTCCGGCTGAGGGGGACCACCTCGTGACCGGCCGCCGAGGCGAGCCGCACCACCTGCGAGCCGATCAGCCCGGTCGCCCCGGCCACGGCCAGCCGCTTGGTGCTTCCTGCTGGTGCCATCTCGTCGATGCTAGGCGGCCCACGGCGCGAGGAGCCGTCGTGCCGGTGCGGACGACAGCCGCTGACCTACGCTCGAGGTGTGGGGAGCAGGCATCACCTACGCATCAAGCGCGTGTACGACGACCCGGCAGGAAGCGACGGCTACCGGATCCTGGTGGACCGGCTCTGGCCTCGCGGCGTCAGCAAGGACGATGCAACCCTCGACGAGTGGATCAGGGACGCCGGCCCGTCGACCGAGCTGCGGCGCTGGTTCGGGCACGACCCGTCGAGGTTCGACGAGTTCGCGGACCGCTATCGCGCCGAGCTGAAGGGGTCCGAGGCCCTGGCGCAGCTCGCCTCCCGCCTCCGGGAGCATCCGGTGGTCACGCTGGTCTACAGCGCCAGGGACACCGAGCACAACCAGGCCGTCGTCCTGCGGGACCTGCTCGCCTGACCGGCGGCGTCACGTTGCCGCGGCTCGGCGCTGCCGGGTCGTCTGCGCCCGGTGCACCGCCGCGATCACGAGCCAGCTCAACAGGTAGACGAGCAGCAGCGCCGGCGACAGCAGCAGCAGTACGACGCCGCCGACCGCCGCGGTGACGACCGCCGCCCGCACCGCGGGCGATCCCTCCTGCCACACGCCCTTGAGGACCGCCCGGGCCGGGTTCTTGCCGCGCAGCTGCGCCTTGACCCCCTCGGCACCCGCCCGCTGAGCCACGCCGCCGGACCCGGCCACGGACTCGAGCCTGTCGGCCCAGCCCGCTGCCGTGCGCTCCAGCCTCGTGGCGACGTTCCCGACCAGGGCATTGAGCGCCACGCCGAACGCCTGGCTCGGGCTGGGAGCTTCACCCCGCCGGGCCGCGGGTTCATCGGTCGTCGTCATCGCGTCGTCTCCACGCTGCCTCGTACCCGCTGTCGGCCCATCCGACACGGAGGCCGTCCCCGTTCGTCGCCTCCGAGCCACCACTCGTCGCAAGAGCGCCGCCGCCTCGTTGACCGGTGCCGACCCCGAGGGGTGATGTGGGGGTCCACATCTCTCTCGGGAAGGCAACAAGATGAGGCAGTCGCAACCGACCCAGTTGTTCAGTCGTCGCTCACTCCTGGGGGGTGGCCTGGCCGCGGTGGGCGCGGTCGGGCTCACCGGAAGCCGGGTCTTCGATCCGTCGCGGGTTCTCGCCAGCGCACCGGCGGTCGACGTCAATCCGGCGGACCTGGACTCGCTGGACCTGCTCAAGCGGATGATCTCCTACGACACCCAGAACTTCGGGAACGGCGGCAAGACCCGACCGTTCGCCGAGATGCTCCAGGGGGTCTGGAACGCCGCCGGCGTCTCCACGGAGCTGATCCCCACGCCGCAGCCGGACAACGTCCACCTGATCGCCCGGATCAAGGGCACCACCTCGGCGGCGCCGGTGCTGGTGCTCGGCCACTCCGACGTCGTGCCGGTCGAGAAGGACAAGTGGCGCACCGACCCGTTCGTCGGCACCGTCGAGAACGGGCAGATCTTCGGCCGTGGGGCGCTGGACATGAAGGGCATGGACGCCGCGTCGGTGTCGGGCCTGTTGCGCCACATCGACGAGGGCGGCACGTTCGAGCGCGACATCATCGTGCTCACCGACTGCGACGAGGAGGCCGGCAGCTACGGCTCGAGCTGGCTCGCGCAGCAGCACTGGGACAAGCTCGACGCCGGGATGGTGCTCACCGAGGGCGGCTGGTTCCTGGCCCAGCACGACAAGACGACGCCGATGCTGATCACGGTGACGCGTCAGGACAAGGTCTACTTCAACCTCGACCTCACCGCGAACGGCACCGCGACCCACTCCTCCAAGCCGAACCCCGACGCGGCGATCGTGAAGCTCTCCCGTGGCATCGAGGAGCTGGCCGGGTGGCTGGCGCCCGTGCAGCTGACGCCGGTGACGAGGGAGTACTTCGCGGCGCTCGCCCGGGCCACCGCCGACCCGACCTTCGCCCGGGCCATCAGGCTGATGCTCAAGGCGCACTCGCGGCCCGCGCTGGAGCGGGCCGCGCGCGTGGTGGTGGCACGCTCGGACTACCCGTGGCTGCACTCGGCGCTGTTGCGGACCACCGCCGCCTTCGTCATCGAGGACGCCGGCTACAAGGAGAACGTCATCCCCTCGACCGCCCACGTGCGGGTCAACTGCCGGGGCATCCCCGGCGGGCAGAAGCCGCGCGCGTTCCTGGCGCAGGTCCGGTCCATGCTCGCCCACCGGGACATCACGGTGGCCCTGGCCACCCCGGAGGGCAGCTCCGAGGCGGAGTACCTCGACCAGCTCGACAAGTCCTGGGCCACGCCGCCGGCCGACATCGACACCCCGCTCTACCACGCGATCGCGAAGGCGGCGGCCAAGACCTATCCCGGCGCCGTGTTCGCCCCCGCCCTCTTCGAGGCGGGCACCAGCCTGCACCCCTGGCGCGAGCACGACATCCCGGGCTACGGCGTCTACCCCTACGTCATCGACAACGCCCAGCTGGTCGCCATGCACGGCAACAACGAGGCGATCTACGTCGACGCGCTGCGCAAGGGCACCGACTTCATGTACCGGGTGTTCGACCGGTTCCGCGTCTGAGCCAGCCGGCGCGCCGGCGCCTCTTCGGCGGCATGGGCCGCGCCCCGCGAGAGGCACCGTCCCGACCCGGGACGGTGCCTCTCCGCGGCGGCGCGGGTGCCGGGCCGGCGGCCGCTCAACCCAGCGCGGCCGAGACCACCTCGCGGGCCTCGGCCTGCACCTGCGCGAGGTGGTCGGGGCCGCGGAAGGACTCGGCGTAGATCTTGTAGACGTCCTCGGTGCCCGACGGGCGGGCGGCGAACCACGCCGACTCGGTGAGGACCTTCAGCCCGCCGAGCTTCGCGCCGTTGCCGGGCGCCTCGGTGAGCTTGGCGGTGATCTTCTCCCCGGCCAGCTCGGTGGCGTCGACGTCCTCGGCCGACAGCGCGGCCAGCCGGGCCTTCTGCTCCCGGTCGGCGGGGGCGTCGATGCGGGCGTACGCCGGGTCGCCGTGCCGCTCGACCAGCGCCGCGTAGTGCTCGGAGGGGGTCTGCCCGGTCCGGGCCAGGATCTCCGAGGCCAGCAGCGCCAGCAGGATGCCGTCCTTGTCGGTGGTCCAGGTGGTGCCGTCCATGCGCAGGAACGACGCGCCGGCCGACTCCTCGCCGCCGAAGCCGAACGAGCCGTCGAGCAGGCCCGGCACGAACCACTTGAACCCGACCGGCACCTCCACCAGCGGCTTGCCCAGCGACTCCGCGACCCGGTCGATCATCGAGGAGCTCACCAGCGTCTTGCCGATCCGCGCGGCCTCCGGCCAGCCCGGCCGGGCCCCGCCGAAGAGGTGCCCGATCGCGACCGCGAGGAAGTGGTTGGGGTTCATCAGCCCGGCGTCGGGGGTGACGATGCCGTGCCGGTCGGCGTCGGCGTCGTTTCCGGTGGCGAGGTCGTAGGCGTCGCGCTGGGCGATCAGCGAGGCCATCGCGTCGGGGGAGGAGCAGTCCATCCGGATCTTGCCGTCCCAGTCCAGCGTCATGAACCGCCAGGTCGGGTCGACCAGCGGGTTGACCACGGTGAGCTCCAGGCCGTGCCGCTCGGCGATCGCGCCCCAGTAGTCCACGCTCGCGCCGCCCAGCGGGTCGGCCCCGATCCGCACGCCGGCCTCGCGGACCGCGGCCAGGTCGACGACGTTCGGCAGGTCGTCGACATAGGTGCCCAGGAAGTCGTACGACGAGGCCGCCGCCCGGGCCCGCGCGAAGGGGACCCGCTGCACCCCGGCCAGCCCCTCGCGGATCAGCTCGTTGGCCCGCTTCGCGATCGCCGAGGTCGCGTCGGTGTCGGCCGGTCCGCCGTGCGGGGGGTTGTACTTGAAGCCCCCGTCGCTGGGCGGGTTGTGCGAGGGCGTGACCACGATGCCGTCGGCCAGTCCCGAGCCCGTGGTCCGCCGGGCGTTGGCGCGCAGGATCGCGTGGGACACCCCCGGGGTCGGCGTGTAGCCGTCGGCGGCGTCCACGAGCACGGTCACCTCGTTGGCGGCCAGCACCTCCAGCGCGGTGGCCCACGCCGGCTCGGAGAGCCCGTGGGTGTCGCGGCCCAGGAACAGCGGCCCGTCGTACCCCTGCTCGCGCCGGTAGTCGCAGATCGCCTGGGTCGTGGCGAGGATGTGGGTCTCGTTGAACGCGGTCCGCAGCGACGAGCCGCGGTGCCCGCTGGTGCCGAACGCGACCTGCTGGTCCACGTCGTCGGGGTCGGGGACCCCGGTGTAGTACGCCGTCACCAGGTGGGCGACGTCGACGAGGTCCGAGGGCTGGGCGGGCTGTCCTGCGCGAGAGTCGGCCATGGCGCCCATCATGCCGCCCGCGCCGTCGCCGCGGCCACGGCCGCCGCGGGTCGTCGGCGCCCGGCCGGGGGCGGAACGACGTCCGAACGGCCCTTGCGCCCACGGCAGCGTCGGGCAGAATCCCCTCACCGGAGGCGCCGGACGGGGATGGTTCTCGGCGCTGCTGGGTACACCTGAGCCACACGACGGGGAGGCGACAATGACGACGGTGAACGGCACGATGGCGACCGACCGGCCCGAGCGCTACGCCAGGCAGCTGGTCAGCCACTGGTCCGAGCGTGGCCCGGTCGCCGACGAGGCCGGCGCCACGGTCCAGCGCTGGCACACCGGCCAGGTGCTGGTCCTGCGACCGGCCGACGGCGCCCTCGAGGTCGAGGTCACCGTGCCCGAGGGCGACGACGCCGCGCGGTTCGCGCAGGTGGTCAAGGCGCACCTCGAACGGTTCGGCCAGCGCGAGGAGCTCAACCTGGTCTGGCACGTGTGACGCGTCGGGCATGATGCCCGGGTGACTGATCCGTCCGGCTATGCGCAGTTCGTGGCCGGCCTGCTGGTGCTCACCGGCCTGACGCTGCTGCTGCTGCGCTGGGACGGGGTCGGGCTGGGGCTGTTCCCGCTGTGGGCGATCCTCCGCGCGGTGGTGCAGCTGACCGTGATCGCGCTGCTGCTGCGCGGCATCCTCGACGTGCCGTGGACGGTCGTCGCGTTCGTCGCGCTGATGCTCACCACCGCCTCGTGGACCGCGATGGGGCGGCTCGCGGAGCTCCGCCACGGCCGACGTACGGCGGCGCTCGGGGTGCTGTCGGGCGCGCTGCTCACGCTGGTCGTCGTGTTCGCCCTGCACCTGGTCGACCTGCAGGTGCGCTACCTGGTGGCGGTCGGCGGGATCGTCATCGGCAACTCGATGACCGCCGCGACGCTGGCCGGGCGCAACTTCCTGCGCGGCACCCGGGCCAAAGTCGGCGAGCTCGAGGCGTGGTTGGCGCTGGGTGCCACCCCGGCCCAGGCGCACGAGGAGATCGGGCGCGAGGCGGTGCGCGAGTCGCTGCTGCCCACGCTGGACCAGACCAAGTCCACCGGGGTGGTGACGCTGCCCGGCGCGTTCGTCGGCGCCCTGTTCGGCGGGGCCAGCCCGGCGCAGGCCGCGCAGTTCCAGCTCGTGGTGCTGGCCGGCATCGCGCTGACGATGACGGTCACCGGCATCGTGGTCACCCGGCTGGCCGGGCGCACGCCGTACCTCCCGGCCCAGGTCGAGGGGTGACCGGATCGTGAGCGCGGGACCGCGCGGGGGCGCGTCCGGGGGCACGCGTCCCCTCTAGCCTGTGACGCGTGAGGTTCCAGCGCACGCTCGTCCTGGGGGGCGTGGGGCTCCTCTGGCTCGCCCTGGGCCCGTGGGTGCTGCTGCTCGGGCTGGCCGCGCTCGCGTCCCGTCGCGTGCGGGCGTGGCTGCGGCCCGGCCGGCGGGCCACGGCGTACGCCGTCGGTGCGGTGCTGCTGCTCACCGGCCTGGTGCTGGTGGTGCCGGACGGCTGGCTGCCGATCCCGCCGGGGCCGGGCGCGCTGGTGACGGGCGGGTACGCCGGGCGGCCGTTCACGCCGCGGCCGCTGGACGGCGGCGGTCGTTCGCGCCCCGACCCCACGACCCCGGTGCGGGGCCCGGTGGGCGAGTCGCCGACCGTCGACACCGCATGGTTCGGGCTGCAGCAGTGCGCCTCGCTCGCCGTCGACGCCCGGCGGCGGCTGGTCGGCGTCTGCGCCGGCCCCGGAGGCCGGTCGCTGCGGGTGGTCGACCCGGACTCGCTGCACGTCGCGGCGACCAAGGAGCTGCCGGCGGCCGACGGCTGCGCCGGGTCGGGCGTCGCGCTCGACGACCACGGCCGGGCAGTGGTCGCGACCGCGGACCGCCGGCTGCTGGTCGTCGACACCGCCGACGCCGACGGGCACGCCGACCTGACGACGGTGGCGAGCCACGACCTGCGGCGGGTGGTGCCCGCGTCGGACTGCGTGACCAGCGTCGAGCCCGGTCCGGCGGGCGTGCTGTGGTTCGCCACCGCGGCCGGCCGGGTCGGGGTCGTCGCCGGCCCGACCGGCCCGGCGCGCACCGTGGACCTGGCGGAGGAGGTCGCCGAACCGCTCGCGGTCGACCGCTCCGGCGCCTTCGTGGTCACCACCCACGCGCTGTACCGGCTCACCGCCGGCGCGCGGCGGGACGGTCCGCCGCGGGTGGCCTGGCGGGCGGCCTACGACCGGGGCAGCCGGCGCAGGTCCGGCCAGCCGAGCCAGGGCAGCGGCACCACCCCGGTGGTCCTGCCGGGCGGCCTGGTCGCCATCACCGACAACGCGGACCCGCAGATGCACGTCGAGGTCTATCGCGCGGCCACCGGCGACCTGGTGTGCCGGCAGGCGGTCTTCGGCGACGACGCGGGGGCGACGCAGGGCGTGCTGGTCCCGGTCGGGTCGGGCGTGGTGGTCTCGAACTCCCACGGGTACGCCGGGCCGCTGGCCACCGTGCTGGGCCGCACGACCGACGGTGGGCTGGCGCGGGTCGACGTCGTCGGCGGGGAGTGCTCGGTGCGGTGGACGTCGGCGGAGGTGGCGCCCTCCGTGCAGCCCGCGCTGTCGCTGGCCACCGGGCTGCTCTACACCTGGACGAAGCCGCACAGCCGGTGGGGCGCGGACGCGTGGTACCTCACCGCGATCGACGTGCGTTCCGGCCGGACCGCCTTCAGGGTCCGCGCCGGGCTGGGCTGGCTGCGGGACCCGTCGTACGGACAGGTCACGCTCGGCGCCGGCGGCGCGGCGTACGTCGGCACGCTCGGCGGGCTGGTGCGGGTGCGGGACCGGTCCTGAGCCGCCGCACGGTCAGCGGGACGCGTGCAGCCCCTCGGCGATCTCGGCCAGCGCCCCGTCGAGGTCGACCTTGGGGCTCCAGCCCCACTTCCGCGCCCGCTCGGACAGGAGCCGGCCGGTCCAGGCGGGGGTGTCCTGCCACACCGGCTCGACGCCCAGGGCGCCGGTGACGGTCTCGTAGTAGTCCCGCAGCCGCGCGGGGTCGGCGGCGACGTTGACGGCGGTGCAGCCGCCCTCGACCGGCCCGCTGGCGGGGTCCTCGGCGACGCCCACCCGGCCGGCTGCGAGGTCGGCGATAAGCGTCACGAGGTCGTCGACGTGCACCCAGGGGAAGCTCTGGTCCGGTGCGGCACGGCGTGCTTCCTCGTCGTCGCGCATCGCGGCCGGGCGCAGGGTGTTCCAGACCGAGCTGTCGCCGGCGCCGAGGATCGCCGGTGGCCGGACCAGGATCCGGGTGAGGCCGTCGACCCGTGCCAGGGCGGCGTCGGTGTCGCGCTTGGTCACCGGGTAGTCGCCGCCGTCATCACCGACCAGGGTCGCGGACTCGTCGACGTCGCCCGCGCCCGGGGAGCGGTCGTAGACCGCGGCGGTGGAGACGTGGACCAGGCGCGCGACGCCGGCATCGCGGGCCGCGCGCGCGATCACGGGCGTGCCCTCGACGCCGATCCGGTGCTGGGCGGCGCGGTCGGAGCCCATCGGGTGGACCGTGGTCACCACGGCGTCGGCGCCGGCGACGACCGAGGCGGCGAAGGACGGGTCGTGGAACTCGCCGACCCGCTCCTCGACGCCCGGTCCGGCCGGGGCGGCGCCGGCTCGGCGTACCACCGCGCGCACCCGCAGCCCCCGGTCGACCAGGGCGGTGCACACGCGGGACCCGACGAGCCCGTTGGCTCCGGTGACCACGACGACGGGGGACGGGGAGAGGCTCTGGTCGGTCATCGGGCCACCTTGGCACGCGGCCCAAGCCGCACTGCTGTTGCGAGTCGCGCAGCCTCAGGCGGCATCGGGCTCGTGGGTGCGTTGGGGTCGGCCGAAGAGCAGCGGGATCAGGAACCGGCGTGGGGGCGGCGTCGTGCTCCGGGCCGGTGGTGCGGTGGACCGGTAGCGGTGCCCGGTCGGTGTGGTGGTCTCGATGGTGTGGCGGGGTCCGCCGCGGCTGCGGGGGTCGCCGGCGGCCCCGAGCCGGTCGGCTTCTCGGAGCAGCGCGGCGTGCACGGCGACGCCGTCCTTGACCGGCAGGCAGGCACTGAACAACGTCATGGTGTCCGGCGCAGGGTGGTGCGCCGGTCGGACTCCGCCCGCCGGCGCCGTCGGGCCACCGAGGCCGGATCCAGGGCGGCCGCCCGCTTCTGGAGCAGGCCGGTGAGCTCGCGCTCGCCCATCGCCTCGAGGGCGGCCGGGTCGCCGGCGACCTCGGCGTCGACGCGGCGGCGGTCCTCGAGCGAGAGGCAGGCGGTCTCGCGGGCGATGATCGTGGCCACCCACTCGGTGATGCGTCCGGTCCGGAAGGCGGCCCTGGTGGCTGGCAGTTCGCTGCGCAGGACCTTGGCGAGGCCGAGGTGGGTCTGGCCGCGGTGTGGGGACTCGCGGCGGGCCAGTGCGATCTGGGAGGCGATGCCGCGGCCCTGCCGGGCCTGTGGCTCGCCGGCGGCGGCGGCCCGGGCGCGTTGGGAGGTGTCGACGTCGGCGGTCAGCTCCGCCTGGGCCGACCCCGCGACGCACTTGAGGCGCTCCAGGGAGCGGATCCGGTCGATCCGCTCCGCGTCGCCCAGGTCCGGGCAGTCGGCCTGCAGTGCGGCGATCCAGCCCTCGATCGCCTCCGCCGAGGGCGGCTCGGCGGGCAGCGTCCCAGGCAGCGGCGCGGGCCCGCCGGCCGGACTGCCTGCCCCTGTGACGTGCCCGGAATCGACCATGTCCCTGACCCTAGGACCGGCCACCGACAACGCGGTGCCCACCGATCAACCCGCCTGTGGAGTGACTCGAGCTCGACTACCGGATCACCTGCATCCTCGTCGACGAGCGGTTCCGTCAGCACGGTCCGCTGACTCGGCACGAAGGCCGTCCACGAGCGCATCGCCTCGCGTAGGGGCGGGGTCAGGAGAGCGAGCGGGACGCGTCGAGGCGGTCCAGCGCGGCACGTGACGAACGCCCGGCCCAGACTCCGCGCACCTGGGCGAGATGCCGCAACATCTCGGACTCGGCTGCGTCGGCGTCGCCCGAACAGATCTTGTCGAGCAGGGTGATGTGCCCCTCGGCGCACTCTCCGACCTCGCCGCGCGCCGCCATCTCCGGCAGGTCGTACAGGCGCGAGCGCATCTTCAGGTCGCGTACCACGTCGACCAGGGTGCGGTTGCCCAGCAGCGACAGTAGCCCCAGATGGAAGCTCAGGTCTGCGGCGACGAAAGCGATCAGGTCGTTGGCCTCGGCCGCGACAATGATGCGTTGCGCGTCGGGGTACAGCGCCTCGACTCTCGCGCGCTCCACCTCGCGGGTGATCCGGGCGATCGCCGGCGGCTCGATGAGCGCCCTGATCTCCGTCAGCTCGTCCAGCTCGCGATCGGACAGCTCCGTGACCCGGAACCCCTTGTTGCGTACCGGCTCGACCATGCCCTGCTGGACCAGGTCGAGCATCGCCTCGCGCACCGGCGTCGGGGACACGCCGAACTCGGCCGCGAGCGCGGGCACGGAGTAGACGGTGCCCGGCTCGAGCTCGGTGGCGATCAGTGCTGAGCGCAAGGCATCGAGAACCTGTTCGCGCAGGCTCCGGGGACTGTTGACCCCCCCCGAGGACAGGTGCAGAATGCTTTTCCGAGACACCGACGCTCTCCTTTGGCCAGGTGCGCTGACGGGAAGCGGGCTGATCCTGCCCCACATCAGCAAGGCTGATGCTATCTGCGTCGACTCGCCCTGGTGCTCACCCTGAAGGCCTGGATTCGCCGCTCCTAGGCTCCAAGGTACGCATCGACGATGCGCTTGTCGGTCGACAGCTCGGCTGCGGCGCCTTCGATGGTGACCGCACCGCTCGCGATCACGTACGCGCGGTCGGCGATCCGCAGGGCGGCTCGGGCGTTCTGCTCGACCAACAGCACCGAGGTCCCGGACTGGTTGATCTGGCCGATGACCTCCATCACCGAGGCCACGACGAGGGGGGCCAGCCCCATGGAGGGCTCGTCGAGCATCAGCATCGTCGGATCGGCCACGAGGGCGCGCCCGATGGCGACCATCTGTTGCTCGCCCCCCGACAGCGTGCCGCCCTGCTGCGAGGACCTTGCTGCCAGACGTGGCAGCAGGTCGTACACGTGGTCGATGCGTTGCTTGACCACCTTCTTGTCATCGACCAGGAATCCGCCGAGCTGCAGGTTCTCCAGCACCGACATGGTGCTGAAGATCCGTCGACCCTCGGGGACGTGGACCAGGCCGTCGGCGACCGTGGTCCACGGGCGGGCGGTGGTGATGTCCCGGTCCTGGTAACGGATGCTCCCGGAGGTCGCGCGCTCGAGTCCCGAGATGGTCGCCAGAGTCGTGGTCTTGCCGGCCCCGTTGTTGCCCAGCACGGCGACGATCTCACCCTCCTCGACGTGCAGGGACATGCCGCGCAGCGCTTGCACCTTGCCGTAGAACACCTCGACGTCGCGCATCTCAAGAACTGGCACGGTGCGTCTGCTCCTCGTCGACGGCCGACGCGATATCGGCGGTTGGTTCCTCCTCGGTCCCGAGGTAAGCCTCGATGACCCGGGGGTTGGTCTTGATCTCGCCCGGTGAGCCGTCGGCGATCTCCTTGCCGAAGTTCAGCACCACGATTCGGTCGGAGACCTCCATGACCAGCCCCATGTCGTGCTCGATCAGCACCAGGCCGGTGCCGAGGTCACGAATGCGGCGGATCAGGTCGAGCAGCTCGTTCTTCTCCGAGTGGTTCAGCCCGGCACCGGGTTCATCGAGCAGCAGGAGCCGCGGTCGTCTGGCCAGGGCACGGGCGATCTCGACGCGCCGCTGATCGCCGTACGACAGGTTCTTCGCCGGCACGCCCCGTGGGGCGGTGAGACCGACGAAGTCCAGCCATTCGTGGGCCTCGGTCGTGCACTGCTCCTCGCTGCGGCGGAACCGTGGCGTGTGCAGCAGGGCGTCGAGCGCGCTCTGCTTGAGTCGCAGGTGCATGCCGGCACGCACGTTGTCGAGCACCGTGAGGTCACCGAACAGCCGGAGGTTCTGGAACGTGCGGCTCACACCGGCCTGCGCGATGCGGGCCGGACGCTGGTTGGTGACGTCCTTTCCCGCGACCACCACGCTCCCGTCGGTGGGGCTGTAGAAGCCGGTGATGCAGTTGAACGCGGACGTCTTGCCGGCACCGTTGGGGCCGATGACCGAGACGATCTCCCCCTCGTGGACCTCGAACGTCAGTCCGTCCACTGCCTTGATGCCGCCGAAGGCGAGATGGAGACCCTTGACGCTGAGCAACGTGGTGCTCACGAGATCGCCTCCTTCGCGAGCGCGCCGTGAGGGTCGGGATCACCCTGGTCGGGTCGTTCCTTCTCCCTCGCGCGCACCGGCCACACGCCCTGCGGGCGGAAGATGATGACGGTGATGAGGATGAGGCCGAAGGCGAAGTACCGGTAGTCGGCAGCGCCCCGCAGGAGCTCGGGGGCCAGGCTGACGAACAGCGCTCCCGCGATCACGCCCGGGGTGCTCCCCATGCCGCCGAGCACGACGGCCATCAGGATCAGTGCCGACTGCAGGAAGGTGAAGCTGGCCGGCGAGATGGCGGTCAGCTGGACCCCGAACAGCATGCCGGCCAGGCCGCCCCACACCGCGCCGGCGATGTAGGCCGCCAGCTTGACGCGGTAGGTGTGCACGCCCATCGCCTCCGCGGCATCCTCGTCCTCGCGGATGAACCGCCAGGCGCGTCCCAGTCGGGACCTGCCCAGCCGTGCCGCACCGATGACGGCGATCGTGACGACCACGACGACGAAGTAGTAGAACGCCGCCGGGGAGCTGAGGTCGAGACCGAAGAGATCGATGCCGGGGATACCGAAGATGCCCGAGGGGCCACCGGTGATGTCCAGGTTGTTCGCCGTGATGCGGATGATCTCGCCGAAGCCGAGCGTCACGATCGCCAGGTAGTCGCTGCGCAGGCGCAGCGTCGGCCCCCCGATGATCAGCCCGGCGACGACGGTCACCACGATGACGGCCGGGATCGTGGCCAGGATCGGGATGTCGAACTCGGTCGAGATCACACCACTGGTGTACGCGCCGACTGCGAAGAAGGCTGCGAAGCCCAGGTCAAGCAGGCCGCAGTAGCCGACCACGATGTTCAGGCCGACGGCGAGCATCACGTAGATCGCTGCCGACGTCATCACGCTCAGGGCGTACGGCGTCGCGATGACGAAGGGGAACAGCAGGGCGAACGCGAGTGCGGCCACCCCGAGGCCGCGGCTGGACAGCGCGCGGCTGATGAGGTTCTGGTCCGAGCCCGGTCGTGTGCGGGTGCCGGTGTTTGTCGTGGTGGCCATCAGACACGCTCCGTGACGCGCTCGCCGAGCAGGCCCGTCGGCCGGACCGAGAGCAGGAGGATGAGGACGGCGAACGTGAACACGTCACGCCACTCACCTCCCAGCCACTGGGTCCCGAACGACTCGAGCAGGCCGAGCAACAGGCCACCGAGCATGGCGCCGGGGAAGTTGCCGATGCCACCGATCACGGCCGCGGTGAACGCCTTGAGGCCGATCACGAAGCCCATCAGGAAGTCGATCTTGCCGTAGTAGGCCCCCGCCATCACCCCGGCGGCGCCGGCCAGGGCCGAGCCGAGGAAGAACACCCGGGATATCACCCGGTCGACGTTGATGCCCATGAGCAGCGAGGCCTTGGGGTCGAGAGCGATGGCCCGCATGGCGCGGCCCTCGCTGGTGCGCAGGATGTAGAGGTTGAGCCCGATCATCAGCGCGAAGGCGATGCCGATCAGCGCCACCTGCTCCCAGGTGATGCGCGCCCCCAGGACGTCGATGCTCTCCCCGCCGATACGCAGGGGGTACACGCGGGGGTTGGGTCCGGCCACGAGCCTCACGCCGTACTCGATGGCGAAGGAGGCGCCGACCGCGGTGATGAGGATGGACAGGCGCGGGGCGCCCCGGAGAGGTCGATAGGCGACCCGCTCCAGGAGCACCCCGAACGCTCCGGTGAGGAGCATGGCGATCACGAGCACGATCAACAGCGCGACGAAGCTGGTCGTCCCGATGACGCCACCCAGCAGCCCGAGGACGGCGAACCCGCCGAACGCGCCGAGCATGTAGATGTCGCCGTGGGCGAAGTTCAGCAGCTTGATGATGCCGTAGACCATGCTGTAGCCGAGGGCGACCAGCCCGTAGAAGGAGCCGACGAACAGCCCGTTCCAGATCAGTTGGGACATGAGGGTCCTGTCGTGTGAGGGTCGATGAGGGTCGTGGACGTCGACCCCTACGACAGGTCGTCCTCGAGCTCGAACTTGGTGCCCTTGACCTTCAGGATGACGAAGCCACCGGACGAGAGCGTGTGCTCAGGGGTGAAGGTCAGCGGTCCGGAGAACAGGTGGAAGTCCTTGAGGGCCTCCAGGGCGGAGATCATCTTCTTCCCGTCGGTGGACCC